>JBCDKB010000001.1:0-66442 GCA_038747035.1 Acidobacteriota bacterium
CAGGTCGCCCACCTCGCCGTGCACGGCGAAATGCTCCGCGTCGACCACTACGAGCAGCCGCGCTTCGCGTGGCGCTGAGGTCGACTGGTTCGGACCACCTTCTCCCCTGCCGGCCGGGGATATACTCTCAAAGTTGTGGCAAAGAGACTTCGAGTCCGGATACAAACACCACCCGCCGTGACGCGAGAAGAGCGCGTGACGGCTCGGGAAGATCAGATCCAACGGGTTGTCCGTCGGGTGATCGGGCGAAAACGCATCACTCCCATCACCCAGCGAGGCTCAGACGCCTACGAGATCGTGCTGGGACCGACAGCTGCACGATATCGACGGCGTCGAGTGAATCGGGAGGTTCTGCGTCAGCAACGGGCACGTCTGTGGTCTCAAGCGCACGGTCAACTCGTTGGGCTGCATCGCGAGCTCAAAGCCCACTATCGAGATGCTGCCCGCTGTGAACACGCGTGGCGGAGTCTCAAGAGCTACATCGCTGACGATCTTTGGAGTGCCGTTGAGAAACTCGACGGAGATCAGTATCGCCAGCAGCTGGTGGACGTGCTCGACTCGGCCGTCTCGGAGCTCCACGCTATCCAGCTCCAGAGCAAGCATTTGCAGGCGATCGACGACTCTTTGGCTGCGCTCAAGCTCGCGACCGTCCGGGAAGTGGACGTCTCTAAGCTCGAAGACGCTTGGAGAAAGGTAGGCGCTGAGACCATTCCCACCCTGGGAAATGCTTTCCCAGAATGGCTCGAACTCTCGACGTCCGGCTCGGATGATGAGCCCTAATCGACTTCACCTCGACACCACAGTTCAGCTCTCCCGTATCGTCTATAGCGCAGAGGAGACCCTCGCATTCGACGCGGAACTCGCTGGCGTCGAAGAGGTTTCGACAACGTCCCTTGTCTACCGAGAATTCCTGAGAACTATCATCTCGGATATCGAGTACCTCCACACGAATACTGATGAGCTCATTGCCGCAGATTCGCGAGGTTTCATTTCTCTAGGTCGTCTCTCCCAGCTCCTTGGGGCCGCCCGGAATCGTTATTCCCAACGTTCCATTCGTCGACTCCACCTGGTGATCGGTGCACTCACGAATCAGTTCGCCAGGACCCGCGTGAGAAAAAATAGAGTGCTGAGGAAGCTTGAGCGGATGGCCCAGGCTTATTGCCGAGCGTTCTTTGTATACACGGACCGGACCGGCTCGGCGAAAGAAGTTATTTTTCTTCAGGGGCTCGAGCCGCCCGGGCACCTTCCGGAGGAAAGTCGCCGATCGTCGGGCCGCTCGACTCTGCGGCATGCCGCCCGCCCCTTCCCGCCCCGACCTCTCTTCCCCGAAGGCGCGGCCACATTCCTGGAGGCGCGAGAGTCGCAAGTCACGAAGGTTGAACAAGAGATGTCCGCAGCGCCGTCCAAAGGTGGACGCGATGACAAGCTTCTCAAGTTCTTGCAGCGCCTCAAGGCAAATGATGGCAGCTTTGATTTCACCGGACGCCTGCCGAAGTATCGACAAAAGTGTTGGTACCTCGGGGACCTCCTGATCGCAATGGAGTGCCCCGACGGAGCCGCCGTCTATTCCACGGACCGAGCCTTTCCTATCCTGTGCAAGGCCTTAGGGCTTGCACATCACATGGGCTATCGATCACCGGCGCCGCTCGGGTCCAGCGAGTCGTCCGCCACATAGATTCTCAAGGTAAGAACTGATCCCGATCGTAAGGCGGCGCTTGGGGGTCTGGCGGATCCGCGAGTCCCGACCTGAGGGCTTTGAGCTCGGGGGCTTCAAGGCGGTCGGCGTAGTAGGTGAGTAGAAGGCGCCGGTCGTCGGAGTCGCGGGGGTCGAGCAGGTCGAGCACGTAGACGGAGCCGTCGACTTCGCCGGGCTGGAAGTTGACCGGTTCCATCAGCTCGACGGAATACAGGCGCTCGTAGAGTGCGCGGTCGTCGAGGTGGTCGGTGTGCTCGAGCAGCAGGCGGAGGATCGCCATGGCCCAGATGAGGCGCCACAATTCGCCGCGCATCTCAGCGTCATCAACGGCGTCGGGGGCCTTGAGCTCAAAGCCGCACGAGGCGAAAAACTTGCGCGGCAGCGTGGCGTAGGCGGAGTCGGCGCGGACGAAGCGGGTGAGGAGGGCCTCGCCGATCGACGGCGGAGGCACGGACGGATCGGCCCCTTCGCGGAGCTCCTCAAGGTCTTCGCGAAGGATCGCAAGCCGTTCGCGCTCGTCGGGTCGGAGGGAAGCCTGGGCCATCGGGTCGCTCTGCTTTCAGTCGCTGGTCATTCGTGATCGCGTTCACTACGCGCGCGGTGGCGGAGCCACGACTCGGGCGAAGCGGGTCCTACTGCGGTGTCGCTCCGCCGACGCCGACGACGGTGCGAGCTTCGAGGCCCTTGCCGCGCACTTTCACTTCGACCTTGCGCTTGTCGTCGTCGGTCAAATCGTCTTGGGCGTAGAAGCCCAAAGAGTATTGGCTGCGGAGCTCGGCGTTGATCTGGGCGTACGCTTCGGCCAGCTGCTCGAAGGTGTCGACGAAGAAGAGATTGCCGCCGGTCTCTTCCGTGATCTGCCGCAGCTCCCGCTTCGGCAGGCTGCGGCGGAGCGTGTCGAGGGCGCCGAGGCCGATGACGTAGACCGGAACGCCGGCGTCCCGGGCCATATCGATGCACTGTTTCGGCCCAAAGCGGGAATCGAGATCATCGCCGTCGCTGAGCACCACCAGGGCCCGTCGACCGCCTTGATTTTCGAATTGCAGGAGCGAGAAGACAATCGCGTCGTACATCGCGGTCTTGCCCGCCGCCTCCAGGCGATTGAGCCCCCGCATCAGGCTCACCACGTCGCCGCTCACGTCGTGCAATAGCCGCGGCTGTTCGTCGAAGTCGACGACGAACGCCTGGTCCCTCGGCAGGATCGTCTGCCCGATGAACTTCGCCGCCGCGCGGCGGGTATCGTGCATCAGCAGCTCCATCGAACCCGAGGTATCCACCAGCAGGCCGAGCACCAGCGGCACGTCGTCGGCGTAGGCGAAGCTCGCGGTCTCCTGCGGCCGGCCGCGGTAGAGAATTTCAAAGGCGTCGCGGGGCAGGTCGGACACCGTCTGGCCGCCGCGGCCGGTGACCACGGCGTGGAGCTCGACCAGGTTCACGTCGACCTCTTCGACCTCCGGCGCCGCCAGCAGCAAGACGTCATCAATCGACGAGCCGTCGGAGAGGTACGCCGCTAGACGGAGGTAGTCGGTCGGCGACACGTCGGGCGTCTGGAGGTCGAGGCGAATCGAGCGCTCCCGGACGGTCTCCACGAGCTCCTCGTTGTACCAAACCTCCAACCTATCGAGCGTCGCGTCGGCCGGCACCGTCACCAGGCCCTCGAGGGTCACCTGGCCGGCATTCGGGTCGCCGTCGAAATCCGTGATGCGGACGCGGAAGGGCGCGTCGACGAGGTTGATCCGCACTTCGTCCTCGGCCATCGGAACGCCGAGACCGTCGTAGCCGATGGCGCGCACCGTCTGAATGGTGGCGGGCTTGGCGAGCGGGACCCGCAGCCGGAAGGGCGGTCGCTTATCCTCCGCCACTTTCACGCCGTCCACTTCGATCGCCACCCGCTCCACCGCCACGGTCGAGGTCAAGACGTGGAAAAAGGTCGGCCCGGAGGCCGGCTGCCTGCGGGGCGGCACCAGTCTCAGGATCTGTTCGCCGGCGAGCTTCTCGACCTGCGGCGCCGGCCGTCGGCTGCCGAGTCGCGGCGCCTGCACCGAGCGCGGAAAGAGCTCGACGTCGCCGCCGGTATCAGCGGGACCGCCTCGACTTCCGGACGCTCCGGCCCGCGGCCTGTCCGCGGAGGGCGCGCCGCCCGCCGGCGGCGACCCGAGGTCGCGTCCGGCGACCGTGCTCCCGCCGCCGCCCGCGGCCGCCGCCCGCCGGGACACCTCGTAATAAGCCCCTTCGTATTCCGCGACCCTCGTCGCCGTGAAGCTGGGGCCGGAGATGGAGCCGCCCGGCTCTTCCATCGCCACCGCGCCCCACAGACCGCTCTTCTCTTCGACGGCCACGAAGACCATCTGACGAGTCCCTTCGGGAAGGTCCGCCCGCAGGACGTAGCGCAGCGAGGCGAACGTGCCGAAATCATCGATATCGAGCCGCTTGCTGTGGTTCATGATCGGCTCACCGTCCACGTTGAGCAGCAGGAAGACGCAGAGCGTCGCGTCGGCTCGCCGATTCAGAGGGCCGGCTTCCAGCCGCCCTTCCACCGTCGCTTGGACCCGTCCCTCGTCGAGCAGGATGGCCTCATCGACGAGGAACTGCGCCTCAAGCGGCAGGTCGCCGCGGTCGAGGCTGCCCTGGAGCAGCGGGCCTGCCAATTCGGCAGGGAAGCGACACCCCGCGTCGGCTTGACCAGACGCCGTCCCGGCGACGGTCAGGATCAGAAAAAGACTCAGGCCCACAGCCAGGGCGCACGGACGTTGGGTTTTCAGCATCTTCGACATCTCCTCGGGTCGCCGACGGCCCCGGGCCCGGGGCTCGTCTCCTATCAACCTGCAAGCTCCGTGCAAGCCGCCGCGGCGCTCATGGGACGAGTGCGGCGCTGAGATCGGCGATCAAGTCTTCCGGATCTTCGAGCCCCACCGAGACCCGGAGCAAGTCGTCCGGCGTCTTGCTATCCGGCCCCTCCACCAGCGCCCGGTGCTCGAGCAGGCTCTCGACGCCGCCGAGACTGGTGGCGCAGGTGAAGAGCTCCACCCGCGAAGCGAACCGAGCGGCGCCGTCAAATCCCCCCGAGACCCGGAAGGAAAGCATCGCGCCGAAGCCCGTCGCCTGGCGGCGGGTGACCGCGTGGCCGGGGTCGCTCTCCAGGCCCGGATAGCCGACCCACTCCACCGTCGGATGTTCCAGGAGGAACCGAGCGAGGCGTTCAGCCGTCCGGGACTGGGCTCGGACCCGCACGCCGAGGGTCATCAACCCTCGGCGCAAGAGCCAACAATCAAAAGGCGACGGCACGGCGCCGGCGTGGGCCTGGATGTCGAGCAGGCGCTCCGACGTCGGCCCGCCGTCGGCCGTGACCACGGCCCCGCCCATCACGTCACTGTGGCCACCGAAATATTTGGTGCTGGAATGCACCACCGCGTCGGCGCCCAGCTCCAAAGGACGCTGCCATACCGGCGTCATCCACGTATTGTCGACGGCTAGCTGCGCGCCCGCGGCGTGGGCGATGCGCGCCGTCGCTTCGATATCGGTCGTAAAGAGCTGGGGATTCGACGGCGTTTCCGCCATCACCAGCCGAGTCCGCGGGGTGAGAGCCCGCTCGATCGCCCCCAGGGATCCGGACTCCACGACGCTCACCTCGAGACCCCACCGGCTTAAAGGGCCCGTGAGCAGTACCTTCGTGCCGTGGTAAAGATCCTCCGGAATGAGGACGTGATCACCCGGATCGAGGGTCTGGAAAAGGGCGTGCATCGCCGCCAGTCCGGACGCAAAGGCAAAGCCGTGGGCGCCGCCTTCGAGTTGCGCCAGCGCCGTTTCAAGGGCTCGGCGGTTCGGATTGCCTTCTCGTGAATAAACGAAGTCGCCGCGGAGCTCTCCGTCCGGCCGACGCGAGTAGGTCGTGGAGAGGTGGATCGGCGGCGCGACCGCGCCGGTGGGATCGTCGCCGAGGCCGGCGTGCAGGGCGACGGTATCGAAGCGGTGGCTCTTTCGGCTCTCGGTCATCCGACTCTCCTCATCTCCACGTCTGCCCGGGTCAACGGCGAAGGTCCAGGGGGCTTATAGGTGCCGATTGGCCCGGCCGCGGCGTACGAAACTATAGAGCGTCAGCCCGCCGCGGCGCGCCGCGTCGACGGCCAAGCTCGAAGCGGCGCCGACCGTCACCAGGACCGGCGCCCTCGCCATCAGAGCTTTCTGCACGATCTCAAAGCCGGCCCGAGAGGACATCACCACGATGCGCTCGCGCCAGGGAAACTCGCCGTTTAGAAGGGCCGCGCCGATCAGCTTGTCGAGGGCGTTGTGGCGGCCGACGTCTTCGGCGACGTCGAGCAAAGCCCCGGATCGGTCGAAGAGCGCCGCGCCGTGCACGCCGCCGGTGCGCGGGAAGAGCACCTGGGCGTCCTCCATCACCTTCGGCAGGCCTTGGACGAGGCGGGCGTCCACCTCCATGGGCTCGATCTCGGGCCAGCGTCGGTAGATCTCTTCCAGCTGGGCCTTGCCGCACAATCCACACGCCGAGACCGCCAGGCGCTCCCGTCGGGCGAGGCCCCGGCTCAGGAGACGTTCGGCGGCCCCGGCGCTCAGCCGGGCGTCGACGACGTTATCGGGGTCGTAGGCCAACGGATCCGCCAGCCGCTCCAAGCTTCGGAGATCCTGCGCGCCTTCGATCACGCCTTCGGTCAACAAATAGCCGGCGGTGAGCTCCCGGTCGGCCCCCGGGGTGCGCAGGGTAACCGCGAAGGATTCTCCGTCCACCCGGATCTCGAGGGGCAGCTCGACGATGACCTCGTCTTCCGTCGCTTCGCCCCGACGCTCGACCGCCACCGGGAGGAGCCCGGACGTCCCAGGGGCTGCGCCGGGCGGCGGGGACGCAGCGCCGCGCTCCAGGTCGCTCACTCGAAAGTAGCGCTCACGCCGCCGTCCGCGGCCACCCGGATGCTCAAGACGTGGGAGCCGCCGGCGTCAAAGAGCCCGTCGACTTCGGCGGTTCGGGTCTGCCCGTCGCTGTAGACGTAGACCCGAAGCCGGGTGCCGCCGGCGGCGACCTCGGCGTCCTTCGTCAAGCGGCCGGACGTTTTCTTGTCCCGCCCGAAGACGCCGGTGGCTTTCTTGATGAAAGCGAACCTCTCGTTCACGACCTGGTCGCCGCCGTGGAAGACGCTCAGCAGGCCCTCGGAGACTTCTGAAAAAAAGTCGACCCGGAGCGAAGATAAAGCCACCTCCTGCGTGGACGCCGTGCGATCGGCGCGCTCTCGAGGGGCCGACTCGGTCTCACTGTCGCCGCCGGAGCCGGTCCTCTTGCGGAAGCGGTCCTGCACCCGTTCCCGGGCGTCTTGCTCCCGCCGCTGGCCCTCTTCGGCGTCCGCCAGCAGCTGGGCGGCGCGCTCGTTCTCGGCGTCAAAATCCAGGACCAGCTGGGCGAGCTCCATGGCTTTCGCGTAGTCCTTGGAGGCCAATGCGGAGTCGGCCGAACGGAGCTGGTCGCGGGCCTGCGCCTCTTCAACCGTCAGGCCCTCGTTTTCGAGCATGCGCTCCGCTTCTTCACGGAGGCGTCGAATTTCTTTATCGCCCGGCATGAAGACCAGGGCCTGGTCGAAATATTCGATCGCCCGCACCGCTTCACCGTCGGCGAGGGACGCTTCGCCCTTCTCCACGAGCGGGCGGTACTGGCTTTCGACCGAATCCATCGGGTCCACCGCTTCGACCGGTTCCTCGCCGCCAGGACGGAGAACGAAGAATGCGGCACCGAGCACCGCCACCAAGGCGACGGCGACCAAGCCGATGATCAGTCCCTTGCTGAGACCGGGCGGCTCTTCCTCCGGCGGCGGCGCCCTCACCACCGACGGCTGCCCGGTGAGCGTGCCCGTCGGGATGGCGCCGCTCGACGAGGTGTTGAGCGGATACGGGGCCCGGCCGGCCGGGGCGGCGGCCGGAGCCGGGGCGCCGGCGGGCTGCTGTGGCGGCGGTTCCGGCGGCGCCAGGAAAGAGGCCGTGCCGCCGTCGGCGCGACCCGGCGAGGCGAAGACCGCCCGGAGGTCCCGGGCCATCTCGGAGCCGCGGGCGTAGCGACGATTGGCGTCCTTTTCAAGGGCCTTCTCGAGCACCCCGCTCAGGCGAGCCGGCAGGCCCGCCACCAGCTGGCTCGGCGGCGTAAAGGCGTCATAGACGATGCGGTGCGTCACCATCGTCAAGTTGTCGCCCTGGAAAGGCTTCTTGCCGGTCACCATCTCGTAGAGCATCACGCCCAGCGAAAAAAGATCGGCTCGGTGGTCGACTTCTCGGCCCTGGATCTGCTCCGGCGCCATGTAGTTCGGAGTGCCGAGCAACTGCCCTTCCACGGTCAGGTTCGACTGCTCGACCCGGGCGATTCCGAAGTCCGTGATCTTGGCCTGCTTATCCGCCGTCAGGATGATGTTGGCCGGCTTGATGTCGCGGTGCACGACCCCTTTGCTGTGGGCATAGTCCAAGCCGTCGGCGATTTGCGCGATGATGTCCACCACAAAGCGCACGTCGAGTCGGCCCTGGCGCTGCATCAGCTGCTTCAGGTCCGTACCTTTGACGTACTCCATCGCGATGAAAAAATCACCGCTTGCGTCCTCGACGACGTCGTGGATCGTGACGATATTGGGATGGCTCAGGATGCCCGCGCTCTGGGCTTCCCGGAGGAAGCGCACCTTGAATTGCTCCCGGTCCGCGTCCTTGGCGGAGAAGCCGAGGCGAAAGGTTTTGAGCGCCAGCTGACGGCCGATGAGCGGATCTTTGGCCAGATAGACCTGACCCATAGCACCCTTGCCGAGTTCCCCTACGATTTCATATCGGCCAAGTTTGTTCAGGGTCATAGATTCGCCGGGCGCCAGAAGCCAGAAACTCTACGATTTTAGGAGCAGCTACCACCGGCGTCAAACAGCCGCATCCGATCCCGCGCCCCCTCGGCTAGCGTCGAGGCAAGAAAATGAGCCCGTGGAAGACGCCGAGCACGACGATTTCATCGTCGTCGCCGACCTGGTAGGCGATGCGAAAGTGGCCGTAGGTCAGCAGGTGGATGTCGGGGCGATCCAAATACGGGTAGTGCTGCCCGAGGTGGGGCGAGCCGGAAAGGGAGACGACCTTGTTGAGGATCGACTCGACCGTTCGCATCGCCGTATGCGGCCGATCCTGGGCGATGTATTCGTAAATATCGCGCAGGGACTCGGCGGCTTCCCGCGACCATCTGGGTTGGGCCACCGCTAGCTCCTTCGACCGCGGTGCCAGACGCGAAGCCGCCGGCGCATCTCGAGGTCGCCGAGCGTCCGGCCGGCGCCGATGTCCACGAGACCGCGGCCGATCATGCGGTCAAAGGCGAGCTCGCGCAGAATCTCGTCATAGGAGCTGTCGTCCGGCTGATCACCGACGATCGTCAAGATTCTGTGTTTGGCGGCGGACTCCAGGTGCCGGGGCTCGCTGTCCCCGGAGGCCTGGGCGCCGTCCTCCGGCGAAGCTGCGGTGACGTCCTGGTCGTCCCGCGGTCGAGTCACCGGTGGCTTGGGCATCGTTTCTAGTGGGCCCGCTGGCTCGCTGGACGGACTACTCGCTGATCGACAGCGCCTTGACGCCGTCGAGGCTGGCCCGGGGCGACACGTAGCCGATCGCACCCGGGTTCTTGCTGACCCAGGCGATGACCTCCGCGTCGTTCGAGAGCTCGGGCGGCGGCGAGTTGCGGCCGCTGAAAATCTGTTTCTGCCAATAGCTCTTGATCGACGAGACGGATCGGCTGTGCAGGTCTCGGGAGAGAAACTCCCGGACTTCAGATTTGCCGTCGAGGTCTACCGGCGCCGCCTTCAGATCCGAATCGGGCCAGCGCGAACGCTTTTTGAGCAGCAAGGAGGAAGCTTGATTCTTGGAGAGGCTGTCGTGCGGCGTCTCAGGATGCGTAATCATCACGTACCCGGAGCTGTTTTGCGCAACAGCGGTGCTGTTGGTTTGCACAGTCACAAGGACCGTGAGAGCGATTAAAGCGAGAAGATATTTCTTCATCACCTCACCTCTACTTTTGAGAGCGGGCGCGATAAAGACAGCCCCGAAAAGGGCGGGGCCAGTGTTCCTTGCCGCTGTATAGCCGAAGGTGGCGGTGCTTTAGCCGCCCAAAAGCGACCAGAACAACTGTTGCCAATCGACACGTCGCGGACTCGGGAGGCAGAAACCCTAGGAGAAGAGGGCACAGCGAGCCCAGACAGGAACGTCGAAGAGGAAGTATAACAGCTCGCTCCCCCTCTGTGCGTTCCCCTTAACCCTGTCAACGTCCATCCCGCCAACGAGATGGCGGCAAAGCTACCCGGCCACCCAGCCTCCGCCCAAGCAGACCTCTTTCTGGTAAACCACGGCCGCTTGGCCCGGGGCGATGCCGATGTCACTCTCTTCGAGCTGCACCTCGAAGTCGCCGCCCCGGTCGCTGCAGGTTGCCCGGTGTAGACGGGGGCCGTGCCGGATGCGCACAAACGCTTCGCCGGCGGTCAAGGGCTCGCCGAT
Organism: Acidobacteriota bacterium; assembly: GCA_038747035.1. Classification (GTDB taxonomy): domain Bacteria; phylum Acidobacteriota; class Thermoanaerobaculia; order Multivoradales; family J023; genus JAUIJL01. Next base: position 10,190 of record JBCDKB010000001.1, read on the forward strand.
CCAGTGCATAGCTTTGGCGACGAATCGACCGTCCGCCACCCCACCCATCCGATCGCCGTGGCGGACCCACAGCGCGTCGGACTCGATGTCCTTGTCCACCACGAACCATGGGCCGCCGCCGAGGCCGAGGCCGCGGCGCTGGCCGATCGTGTAGAACCAGTGGCCGCGGTGTTCACCGAGCGTCGCCCCTGTTTCGAGATCCCGGATCGGTCCCGGACGCTCGCCGAGGTGGGCGCGCACAAAGTCACCGAAATCGACGCCGCCGAGGAAGCACAGGCCTTGACTGTCGCGGCGGGCGCGGTTCGGCAGACTGAGCGCCTCGGCGCGGCGACGGACCTCCGACTTATCGAGGTCGCCCAGTGGGAAGACCAGCCGCCGCAGCTGCCGTTGATGCAGGCGGTGGAGGAAATAGGTCTGGTCCTTCACCGGGTCGACGCCGCGCAAGAGCTCCGACTGCCCGTCGGGCCGACGCCGCGTGCGGGCGTAGTGGCCCGACGCGATCACGTCGAAATCCCCGAGCTCCGTCAAGCGATCGTCGAAGGCGCCGAACTTGATCCGTCGGTTGCAGAGAATGTCCGGACTTGGCGTCCTTCCGGCGCGCAGCTCGTCGAGCGCGTCCTCAATGACCAGCTCGCGGTAGGAGCGCTGGAGCGACACCACCGCCAACTCGACCCCCGCCCGGCGACAGACTTCCCGGGCGTAGCTGAGGTCGTCCTCCCAGGGACACTCGCCGAGGAACGAGAGCTCGTCTTCGAGCCAAATTTTGAGATAGCACGCCAGCACGTCCCCCGGCGCCACCGGGCCGAGCTCCGGCACTTCGCCCGCCAGCAGACGGTGGAGGGCGACGGAGCTGTCGACCCCTCCCGAAAGGAGCACCGCGACGCGCATGGCTATCCCGCGGGGCGTGGCGCGCGGGCGCCGGCGATCCACGGCATGGCGACCAGCGCCAGGGCCGCGGCGGCCGCCGTGCCGACGGCCACGGCGATGCCGAATCGCTGCGTCGGCGGGAAGCTCGAGAGAGAAAAAATGCCGAAGCCGGCGGCGAGGATGGCCGCGGCGCCGAGCACGGCCGGCCACAGGGCGGCGCGGGCGCCGGCCCACGCCTCAGGGGCGGACTGGCCGTCGCGACGACGGCGGCGGAAGGCCACCACCAGGTGGATCATGGAGTCAATACCGAGGGCGATGGCGACGTTGGCCGCCGGCGAAGAGATCAGATCGAGCGGTAGCCCGAAGTGTCCATAAAGGCCCAGGACAAGCACCGGCACGGCCGCCAGGCACGCAATCATCGCCGCCGCCACCCGAAAGCTCCGGGCCGCCCACGCCGCCACGACGATGAAGAGCGCCAGCAGGCCCGCCAGACCGCGGAAGACGCTCGACGCGACGAGCTCGCCGAGACCGGCCTGCAGGTCGTAGAGACCGCCGGCGAGCTCCAGCTGCAGATCCGCCGCTTCGACTTCGCCCTGGAGTCTCTCAATCACCTGCCGCCGGGGCTCACCGCGCTCGACCTCCCGCATGCGCAAGAAGTAGAGACCGCGGGTCCGATCTTCGGTAATGAAAGACCCCGCGACGTGGTCGAATTGGGCGCTATCCAAAATGTTGACGAGCTGTTCCGTGCCGAGAAACATCGCCATCGGCACCCGCTTGGCTTCATCGATCAGCACCGGCAGGGACAGGGCGGTACCGACTTCCGGATCGGTCTCTAGGGCCTTCTGTAATGCCGCCATCTTGGCCTGCGCGGGAGCGCTCACCAGGCGACCGGCGTCGACGGCCCCTTCGCGCTCTCGGACCACCAAAAGGAGCGGGCTCGAGCCGCCGCTCCGGTCGATGCGCTCGAGGCCCCGGCGGAGCTCTCCGCCCTCCTCGAAATAAGACAGCAGGTGGGGGTCGGTGATCAGGCGCGGCACGCCGACCGCGGCGACCGCCGTCGCCACCGCCAGCGCCGCGGTGATCGGCACTTGCCAGCGGCTGAGGAATTCTCCGCGGGACCGCGTCTTGGTCACCCGCGGACGGGCCCGGTCGAGGAAAGCGGGGTAAAGACCGAAGGCCAGGACCAGCGCCACCGCCGTGCCCACGGCGCCGGCGAGTCCCAGCTCCCGGAGCGGCTTGGCGCTGGCGAAGAGCAGGCTCGAGAAGCCCAGGAAGGTCGTGAGCGCGCAGCCGCAGGACGCGGGGACGGTCAAGCGCACGCCGGAAGATACCGGGTCTTCGCCTCCCCCGTCGACCGCGCAACGCGACCAGTTCGCTGTCAAGAAAACGATGTGCGACAGCGTCAACACGAAGACGATCGTGACGATATTCGCCGTCAAGAGGCCGATCGGCGCCCCCACCGCCCACAGCGCGGCGAGGGTCACGGCGCAGGCCGCGAGGCAGGTCAGGAGCGTGCCGGCGATTACCCACGGCGACCGGTAGACCGCGGCGATGACCAGCGCAAAGACCAGCAGCGACGCCGCGCTGAAGACCTGCAGGTCGCGGCCGAGGGCGCGCCGAATCTGCTCAACGACCCACGGCACCCCGGACACATCGAGGGCGAAGCTCGCCCGCTCATGGTCCGACACCACCGCCTCGACCGCCGCCACCAAGTCCCGCGCCGCGTCGCCGCTCGCTTCGGGGGCCACCTCGTCGAGGTAGGCGATCACCAAGGTCCGGCGCGGATCGTCACTCAGCAGGAGGCGGCTCCACAGCGGACTCGAAGCGACCGAACCGGGGTTGCCGGGGCCGTGGGTCAGGCTGTGCACCGACCCGACGCCCGGGACGGCCTGGAGCGCCTCGGAGAAAGCCCGCAGACGCTCGAGAAAATCCCTATCGGCGAGGTCCGGGGTGGTGACCGAGATCAGCAGCTGGTCGCCGGCCGGGAAGAGCTCGCCGATGCGTTCGGACGTCTGCATCTGCGGATCTTCCGTCGAGAAGAAGAAGTCACTTTCAACCCGCGGCGACAGGTCGGCGACGAAGAGCACCAGCGCCGTCGAGAGCGTCGCCAAAGCGGCGACCGCCGCGGAAAAGACTCGCCGTCGGTTCGCGGAGGACGTCATCGTCGGGGGCACCTCATGGCTCGGGCGTCAGCGACGACTCGAAGTCGCGGCTTGAAGGCGGAGTCGACTCGGCGTCGAGATAATCGGCGACGTTTTCCGACGGCTGGATCGGGCGCGGCCGGGCCAGGTGATAGCCCTGGCCGAAGTCGATATCGAGATCTTGCAGCGCCTGGAGCAGCGCGACGCTTTCGACATTCTCGGCGATCGTGCGCGCGTCGATCACGTGGGCCACCTTGTGGATCGAGTCCACCACCGCCCGCGACAGCTTCGAATGCAGCAACTCGCTGACGATATTGCCGTCGATCTTGACGAAATCCACCGGCAGCTCGTGCAGGTAGCGGAACGACGACATGCCCGAGCCGAAGTCGTCGAGCGCCCAGCGACAGCGCAACCGGCGCACCTGCTCGATCATCTCGGCGGCGCGGCGCAGGTTCGAGACGGCCGCCGTCTCCGTGATCTCGAAACAGAGCTTTTGCCCCGGCAGACCGGTCCGCTCCAGCTCCGAGGCGATGCAGCGCGCCACATCGCGGTCGCCCACGGAAGCGCCCGACAGGTTGACCGTGCAGCAGTCGAGCACGTCGAGGAACGACTGGGACTGGGCCACCAGGATCGACATGATGCGGCGGATCACCCAGCAGTCGATGGCGGGCATCAAGCCGAATCGCTCCGCCGCCGGCAGGAACTCCCCCGGCGAGTGGCGGGTGCCGTCGCGGTCGCGGAAGCGCAGCAGCACTTCGAAGTAGAGCGGACCATCCGCCACCAGCGACTTGATGGGCACGATGCGCTGCCACTCGAGCTCGAAGAGGTCTTGGTCCAGGGCCTGCTGCAGCTTCACGACCCAGTTCATTTGCCCTTGGTGACGGCGCACCTCGGCGGCATCTTTACGGTAGAGCTGGGTCCGCCCGCGGCCGCGCTGCTTGGCGAGGAAGCACGCCCGGTCGGCGGCGCCCGTCAGGTCATTGAGATCGGCGAAGTCGCCACTGATCGCCACCATGCCGATGGAGACGCCGACGCTGAAGCTTTTGTCTTGCCAGACGAATCGGAAGTTGCGGAGCGCTTGGTGCACGTCTTCCGCCACGTGCTCGGCGACCGCCAGGGGGGTATCGTGGATCAGCAGGCCAAACTCGTCGCCGCCCAGCCGGGCGAGCACGTCGGCGTCGCGCAGGCGCTCACGGATCAAGCTCGCGATCCACTGCACCAGCATGTCGCCGGCGGCGTGTCCACAGGTGTCGTTGACCACCTGGAACTGGTCCAGATCCATGTGGCAGAGCACGTCCCCGCGCGGCGCGCCGTCGTCGACGGGGAGCCACGAGCCGTCCTGCTGCGCCCGCTCGAAGGCCTCCTCCACATGCTGTTCGAAGGCGCGCCGATTCAAGAGGCCGGTGAGGGCGTCGAACCGGGCGACCCGCGATAGACGCTGCGCCAAACGTTCCCGGTCGCTGACGTCCCGGAGCACGAGCACCGCGCCGAGCAGTGGCAGGGGCCGACCGTCGGCCACCGGCTCGTCGTAGATCGGCCTGACCCCGCCCTCCACCACGAGGCGCTCGCCGTCGCCGCGCACCAAACGCGTACCCTCGGCCAGCGGCAGGGTCTCGCCGCGCCGGACGCACTCGGCGATCTCGATTTCGAAATCCTCGTCGTCCAGCAGGGTCAGGACTTCATCGAGCGGCCGACTGCGGGCGTGCTCGAGGGTCCAGCCGACCAGTACCTCGGCCGCCGGGTTCAGCTCGTCGAGGCGTCCGTCCGGATCGAAGACCAAAACGGCTTCGCCGACGCTCGCCAAGGCGCTCCGCACCTTGCGCAGCATCCTGCCATCGTCTCGAGGTTCGTGGCCGGCCCGCGGCGGACTGAGCTCGGCCCGTCCAGAGGGAATCGTCGTAGACACGTAGAGTCTAAGTCTTGCGCGGTAGGGAGCTGGTGGGGAAAGAGATCCTGGATCGGCGTAGCGTCAACGGCACCGCGGCAATCTATCAAACCGTCGGCTTCCCACCGAGGGCCCCGGTGGGTCCCTGGAAGCCAGCCTCGATACCCTTCATCTCAAGGGACTCGCCCGCCCACCCTTTGCGGGTCGTCCCGGGCTCTTTGGGACTCAATCCGTCGGCATTTACGCGGTTCCAGAGGCGTGCCCACCGCACAAATGAGACTCGATCTCAACAAACACTCAAACGACGCTAGCTCAAGTGAATCTACAAATATGCGGGGACCGAAGCTGGTGGTGGGCCCACAAAATTAGAAGCCCGCCGAGTTTTGCAGAACCCGGCGAGCCGCCAGAGTAACGCTCGACGACGCGTCGTGACCAGCCAGTCGAACCGCGCCTGTTCGAGCACTAATACCGGCGCCTTCCTATACGGAAATCTCACATCCGTGGTTTGGCGCGAGGAGAACCCCGTGGATTTACCGACCCTCTCAATCGGCCAATTCGACCTGGTCTACAACTTCTTTTCGCTAACGATCGCGACGATGTTCGCGTCGGGCATCTTCTTCTTTTTAGGCCAGCGCCTGGTCGCGCCGAAGTACCGCGTCGGCGTGATCGTTTCCGGCATTGTCGTCTTCGTCGCCGGCTACCACTATTATCGAATCTGGGAGAGCTGGCACGCCGCTTATACCTTGACCGAAGGCTCCTACGTGGCGAGCGGCGTGCCGTTCAACGACGCTTATCGCTACGCCGACTGGCTGATCACCGTGCCGCTGCTGCTGATTGAGCTCATCGCCGTGCTCGGCCTCGCCAAGGCCATTTCCGGCCCGATGCTGCGCAACCTTTCGATCGCTTCCGTCATCATGATCGCCCTCGGCTACCCCGGCGAAGTCGCCAGTGACTCCGGCACGGCTTGGATTTTCTGGTTCCTCGCCATGATTCCGTTCCTCTACATCCTCTACGTGCTCTTCGCCCAGCTCAAGGATACGATCGCGAACGAAACCGGCGAAGTCGCGACGCTCTTCAAGCGAGCGCGCGCCGTCATCGCGATCTCCTGGTGGGTCTATCCGCTCGCCTTCGTGCTGCCGATCCTCGGCGTGCTTTCGGGTGCGGTCGGCGAGGTCGGACTTCAGGTCGGCTACAGCATCGCCGACCTGATCGCCAAGGCGTTCTACGGCGTCGTGATTTTCCAGATCGCGCGCGCCAAGTCGGACGCGGACGGCTACGAACCCGCCTGATCGGGCGCCGTCACTAGTGAAAGGGCCGGGCGAGTCCCGGCCCCCTTCTCCCCAGCTAGAGTTTTCCTATCGGCATGCTTCGGCGTGCTCCCAGACGGCGTCCTGACGCCGTGCCCCCGCCTGTTCTAAGGAGCTTTCCGTGAAGCCAATGAAAGCCCTCGTCATCGGCGCCGGATTCGGTGGCCTCGCCGCGGCCCTCCGCTTGCGCGCCCGCGGCTACGACGTCACGATCTTCGAGCGTCAAGATCGGCCCGGCGGCCGGGCGGTGGTCCACCGCCGCGGCGGCTATACGTTCGACGCCGGTCCGACCATCATCACCGCGCCTTTTCTGCTCGACGAGCTTTTCGAGCTCTTCGGGCGACGTACCGATGACTACGTCACGCTGCGGTCCCTCGAACCGTGGTATCGGATCCGCTTCGACGGCGGTGAGCACCTCGACTACAGCGGCAACCTCGACACGATGGTCGAGGAGATTCGCCGATTCGACGGTCGTGACGCGGACGGCTACCTCCGTCTCCTGGAACACACCCGCAAGATCTACAAAGAGGGCTTCGAGCGCCTCGGCGACCAGCCGTTCCACGACTTCGGCACCATGATGAAGCTCGCCCCGGCCTTGGCGCGGTTGCGCAGCGACCGCAGCGTCTACCGCCAGACCGCCCGCTACATCAAACATCCGCTGCTGCGCCAGGCCCTGAGCTTCCATCCGCTGCTCGTCGGCGGCAATCCGTTCACCACCACGTCTATCTATTCCCTGATTCACTACCTCGAGCGCACCGGCGGAGTGCATTTCGCCATGGGGGGAACCGCCGCCCTCGTCGATGGTTTGGTGCGCCTCTTCGAGGACCAGGGGGGCACCATCCGCTACGACGCCACCGTCGACGAAATCCTCGCCGAAGGGGCCACGGGCGGTCGCCGTCGCGCCCGGGCGAAGGGCATCCGTCTGGCCGACGGTGAAGTGGTCGAGGCCGACGTGGTCGTCGCCAACGCCGACGCGCCCTTCGTCTATAAAAACCTCGTGGCCCCCGAACATCGGGGCAAGTGGAATGACCGGCGCATCCTGGGCCGCAAGTACTCGATGGGACTTTTTGTACTCTACTTCGGCGCTACGCGCCAGTATGACGAGCTGGCGCACCACGAGATTCTTCTCGGACCCCGCTACCGCGGCCTCATCAACGACATCTTCGAGCGCAAAGTCCTTGCGGACGATATGAGTCTTTACCTCCACGCGCCGACCCGCACCGATGCCTCGCTCGCGCCGGAGGGCTGCGAATCCATGTACGCGCTGGTGCCCGTGCCTAACCTCGAGGCCGGCATCGACTGGTCCGACGCCGGCCCGAGACTGCGGGATCGCCTCGTTGAACACCTCTCCCAAACGGTCTGCCCGGGGCTCGACTCGGCGATCACCGAAGACTTCTACGTCACCCCGGAGCACTTCAAGAATCGCCTGCTGTCGGTCAACGGCGCCGGATTCTCCATCCAACCCGTGCTGACCCAATCCGCCTACTTCCGCTTCCACAACCGCTCCGAGGAGCTGCGGGACCTCTACCTCGTCGGGGCGGGGACCCATCCGGGCGCCGGCGTCCCGGGGGTCCTGTGCTCCGCGAAAGTCCTCGACCGGCTGCTCGACGAGCGCGAGGACGCCGGGCGGCGACCCGCGGTGACCGTGCCGGACGTCGGGGCGAGGCAGCCCGAGGCCCTCGATCTGCGTCCGGCCGCCCGCGCCGATCTGGGATCCGACGCGCCCGACTTCTTCGCCGCGCCCGCCGCCGCCCTGATGGCGAAACGCGCCAAGACATTCAACTTCGCCGCCCGCCTGCTGCCGCGGGCCACGCGGGACCAGGTGGCGACCCTCTACCGCTTCTGCCGCGTCGTTGACGACCTCGCCGACGACCTCCCCGACCCCGGGGAGAGTCGCGCTTGGCTCAACCGGGTCTACCTCGACCTGGAACGGGGACACTCCGAGCTGACGCCGATTTCGGACTTCCTCGACCTCGCCGAGCGGCGGAACATCCCGCGGGAACTCGCCCTCGAGCTCGTCCGCGGCCTGCGTTCAGACCTCGGCCGCGTGCGCTGCGGCTCAGTGGACGAGCTGGTGCGCTATTGCTACCAGGTCGCGTCGACCGTCGGCGTCATGATGTGCAAGGTCCTCGGCGCGGCCTCTCCCCAGGCGCCGCTCTACGCCGTCGATCTCGGCATCGCCATGCAGCTGACCAACATAGCCCGCGACGTCGCAGAAGACCTCGAGCACGATCGCATCTATCTCCCGGCCGCCTGGGTCGACGGAGAAACGGTTCGCCGGGGGGTCGGGGGCGACGCCCGCGCCGCCGCGACGGTCTACAAGACGGTGGAGAGGCTCCTCGACTTGGCCCACGACTACTACCGGAGCGCCGATTCGGGCATCGAGCTCCTGCCCGCGGGTGCCCAGTGGTCGATCCTCACCGCCGGCCGCAGCTACGAGGCCATCGGGCACCGCATCCGCGGCCTCGGCCCGGGTTATTGGCAGGGCCGCGTCTTTACCGGCACCGGCCGCAAAGTCGCCGAAAGCCTCAAGGCCGCCTCCACCCTGACGGCGCGCCAGATCGCCACCGCCTTCGGGCGCGACCCGCGGCCGCGGCGTCACCGCGACCGCCTCCACCTGCCGCTCGCCACGTTGCCGAGCGCCGCCCTCTGGCGACCGGCCGAATTCGGCCCGGCGCGGGGTCTCGGATGACGACCAAGCCGGTCGTTATCGCCGGCGCCGGGGCCGCCGGCCTGAGCCTGGCGGTCCACCTCCTGGACTCGGGCTGGACCGACCCCCTGGTCTTGGTCGAGCCCCGTGAACACTACCGGGACGATCGCACCTGGTGCTATTGGCATTTCGGAGACCATCCATTCGAGGGCTGCGTGAGTCGCCGGTGGCGCCGGTGGCGCCTTCGCGCCGCTGACCGCGACGTGGTCAGCGGCTCAACGCAGCATCCCTACTGCCATATCCGCGGCGGCGACTTCTACGACCATGCCCTGGAGCGGCTGCGCTCCCATCGCCAGGTGCACCTAGAGCTCGGCGCCCGGGTGATCGACGTTGAAGACAAAGCCGACGGCGTGCGCGTTGAAACCACCGGCGGCGTGATCGACGGGCGCTACCTTTTCGACTCCCGCCCGACGCCCGTCGCCGACGGACTCATCCAGCACTTCGCGGGCCTCTTCGTGCGGGCCGAGGCCGACGTCTTCGACCCCTCCACGCCGACCCTCATGGACTTTCAAGCGATCCGCCCCACCGTCGACGGCGTGCCGCTGACCGGCGTCCACTTCATCTACCTGCTTCCATTCTCAGCCCGGGAAGCGCTGGTCGAGTCCACGCTCCTGACGCCGAGGGACGAGTTCTCCGGCTTGGCTTCGGTGGAGACGGGTCATGTCAACGCCGCCCTCGCCTACCTCGAACGGGACTACCCGGCGGCACACGTCGCCGTGCTTCGGCGGGAAAGGGGCGCGATCCCCATGGCGATCCCGGCGGAGGTCCGCTCGACCCCATCGCCCGACTTCCCGAAACGGCGGTCCCACCGACCCTCCGCCGTGATTCCGATCGGAACCGCCGCCGGCTGCGCCCGCCCGTCGAGCGGCTACGCCTTCGACGCCATCCAGCGCACCTCGGGGGCGATGGCCCGCGCCCTGACCCTCGGACACGATCCCCGCGACGTCCAGGTCTGGAGACGACGAGCGCGCTGGCTGGACAGAATCTTTCTTTCCTTCCTCGAGTCACGGCCCGAGCTGGCGCCTTCGGTCTTTACGTCACTCTTCGATCACCTGCCCGGGGACCTGATGCCGCGTTTCCTCTCCGACCGCGAGTCGATCCCTGAGGTGATTCGCATGATGAGCGCCATGCCGGTGGGGGTCTTTACCCGGGAATGGCTGAGGGTCCAAACGGCCTAGCTCGGTTGACTTTCCACGATGCCAGCCCCATTCACCGTCACCTTCGCGTCGCCCGCTTCCGGAAATGCGACCCCTGAAACCGGCCGAGTCCCCAAAGACTGGTGGCGGGGCCACGCGCGGCTCCTGACCGTCCTCAGCGGGCTCGCCGCCGCCGCTGTCATCGCTTGGGGATCCCCTCAGCTGAAGACCCAGCTGCTGCTCCTCGCCGTCGGCGTCGCCGTCCTCGGCGTTCCCCACGGAGCCCTGGACCATGTGATCGGCCGCCGACTCCTCCGGCGGCCCCTCGGCCCCTATTGGGCGCCCGCCTTCTTCGGCACCTACCTCGGCCTCGCGGCGCTGGTGCTGGTGGCGTGGTGGCACTGGCCGATCGCGTCGCTGGTCGCTTTTCTCGGGATATCAGCGCTCCACTTCGGACTCGGCGACGTCCGCCGGGAGCTCTCGGCGTCGACGCTTTTCCCCCTTGAGGTGGCCGCCCGCGGTGCGCTGCCCCTCGCGGCGCCCATGCTTTTCCACCCGCAGGAAGTCGCCCACCTCTTCGGCGCATTGGTCGCCGGCCCTGGGCCGACCGCGGAGGCGGTTTGGCGATACGCGGCGATCATCGCCGCCATGCTGGCGCCCGCCCTCGGCTGGTCCCTCTATCACCACGCCCGGCGAACGTTCGCCCGCGCACCCGGCCCCCACGGCGAGGTGATCGCCGAGGTCCTCGGCCTGCTGGTTCTCTTTTGGGCCGCTCCGCCGCTCATCGCTTTCCTCCTCTACTTCTGCGGCTGGCACTCGGCTCGACACACCCTTGAAACGGCCGAAGAGCTGATGCCGGGTCCACTGCGTGAGGGACTCTCGACGTTTATTCGTCTGGCGGTCCCGCTCACCGTCGCGACGCTGGCCCTCGCCGCCGTCGCCTGGATGCTGCTCACTACGCACGGCCAAGGCGTGGACCCGGCGCTGCTCCAGGTGGTCTTTATCGGACTTGCGGCGCTGACCGTGCCCCATATGATGCTGTGCGCCGCCGCCCAGAGGCTGCCGGAGGAGTCACCGGCCTCCGTCCGGTCCTAAGCGTTCGGTCCTAGGCGTTCGGTTCTCAGCGATCCAGTCGCGGTGGAGGACACCGCAGCCCCGCGCCCTGGGACCGATCCCGAGCAGGCGGGCCCCCAGGGACCGAGCTAAACTCGGGGCCATGACTGCCACCATCTTCGACAAAATTCTTGACGGCGACATCCCTTGCCACCGCGTCTACGAGAACGAGCACGTGCTCGCTTTCTTGGACATCAACCCCCTGGCCCCCGGCCACACGCTGGTGATCCCCAAGGAGCGCCGCGCCCATCTCCACGAGCTCTCGGACGACGCCGCGGCGGCCCTCGGGCGGGCGCTGCCGCGGATCTGCCGGGCGGTGCTCGCGGCCACCGGTGCCGAGCACTACAACGTGCTGCAAAATAACGGCGCCCCAGCACACCAGGCGGTCTTCCACGTGCACTTCCACATCATTCCGCGCGTCGGCGAGCGCGGGCTCGGCGTCGGCTGGCGCCCGGAGAGCCTCACCGACGCCGAGGCGCTGCTCGAGCAGCTCCACGCCGCCCTCGACGCGGAGTAGGAACTTCAACTGACGGCTGTGTCAAAGACGTCACGGGGCGTCGCCAGATCATCACGCCTTGTCAGGGCCGGGTTTACGAACGTCACGCTTTGGCGACGAAGGGCCGGGCGGTGACTCTAGATTGGCCTCGGCTTCTAAGGTCAGCGTCAGGAGGCCTGACATGACCAACCCGACTCTGAACGACACCGCACACAAAACCGCCCCCGAGACCGGGATCGCCAGCCTCGGCGTGGCGTTACCTTCCCTCTTCCTCGAATTGGATGACCTGGCTGAGCTTCGCGGCGCCGATCCCGCCAAGTTCCGCTTCGGCCTCGGCTGCCACCAGATGGCGCTCTGCGACGCCGAAGAAGGCGTCGTCGATCTGGCCCAGCGCGCCGCCCAGCGCGCCCTCGACCGCTGGTCGGGAAGCGTTGAAGACATTGGCCTGATCGCCGTCGGCACCGAATCCGCGGTCGATATGTCCCGTCCGCTTTCGGCGTGGGTCGCCGAAGCGATCGGCGTGCGCGGCGCCGTGCGCAGCTACGAAGTCAAGCACGCTTGCTACGGCGGCACCTTGGCCCTCCGGCAGGCCATTGAGTGGCGCCGCTCCGGCGCCGCCCGCGGCAAGGCCGCTTTGGTGATCGCCGCCGACGTGGCTCTCTATGCCCCGGAAGACCCCGGTGAACCGACCCAAGGGGCCGGCGCCGTCGCCTTCATCGTCGCCGAGCCGGAGGTCGCCCGCGTCGACCTCGAGACCGCCGTTTTCTCCGAACCCGCCTTCGACTTCTGGCGCCCCGTGGGCGAAGACTTCCCGCGGGTCGACGGCAAGTTCAGCCTCGACTGCTATAAGCGCGCCACCCTGGAATGCCTCGGCCAGTGGGCCGGGGACGGCGCGGCGGTCGACGCCCTCGAAGCCCTCGACGCGGCCTGCTTCCACGTGCCCTTCCCCAAGATGGTGCAAAAAGCGGTGCGCCACGTGGGCGAAGAGCTCGGCGCCGAGGCCGACTGGGCCGACGACTACTTCAAACGGCGGATCGCGCCGTCCATGGGGTGGAATCAAAAGGTCGGCAACGCCTACACCGCGAGCCTGTGGATTTCCGTCGCCCAGGCCCTCGGCGGCCGGGCCGACGGCGAACGCCTGATCGCCTTTTCCTACGGCTCCGGCTACGGCTCCGAGCTCTTGGGACTCGAGGCGGGCCCGCGCGCCGCCGACGCCGCGTGGTTCACCGACGTCGAGCAGGACCTCGAAAGCCGGCGCCGCCTCGACATCGCCGCCTACCGCCAGCTGCGCGGCCAGGCGAAGAAAGCCGCCTAGACCTCTGAACGTCCGCAGCTGCCTCGGAATCGCCACGCCGTCGCCACGCCACCGGCGGCGGCGTTCCGCTACCATCCCGTTGCCATGATCGCCACGCCCACACCCGCCGCCGATCCGAAACCCGCTGACGTCTCCCCGGACACACGCCACCTCAACAGCTGGCTCGAAATCGACGGCGACGCGTATCGCCACAACCTCCGCTTCCTCCGCGACGCCGTCGGCCCCGCGGTCGAGCTCTCGGCGGTGGTCAAGTCCAACGCCTACGGCCACGGACTCGAAGCCATCGCTCGATTGGCGATCGACGGCGGCGCCGATTCCTTCTGCGTCCATTCGATCGACGAAGCGCTCGCCCTCAGGGCCCTCGGTTTCGGCGAAGACATCCTGGTCATGGGGCATATTCCGCTCGCCCGGTTGCGCGAAGCGGTGGCCCACAACCTGCGGATCGTGCTTTTCAATCGCGAAACGGTCGAAGAGCTGGGGACCCTCGCCGAGGCGGTCGGCGTTCGACCGCGGGTGCACCTCAAAATCGAAACCGGCACCCACAGACAGGGGCTCGCCGGCGCCGAGCTTGATTCGCTTATCGAAGCGTTGGAGCGCCACCCCGCGATCGATATTGAAGGGGCGTACACCCACTTCGCCGATATCGAAGACACCACCGACCACGCCTACGCCCAGGGACAGCTCAGCCGATTCCGCGGCGAGCTCGAACGCCTCGCCGACCGCGGTATCCGTCCGCGCTGCCGACACTCCGCGTGCTCGGCGGCGGCGGTGCTCTTCCCGGAGACCCATTTTGAGATGGCGCGGGTCGGCATCAGCCAATACGGTTTCTGGTCGTCGAAGGAAACGAAGCTAAGCTTCGAACACCGCCGGGGCCACGGCCTCGGACCGCGGCCGGTCCTGGCTTGGAAAACGCGCGTCAGCCAGGTCAAGTCGATCGCCGGCGGCGCCTCGGTCGGCTACGGACGCACGTGGCGGGCGACCCGGGATAGCCGTATCGCCATCCTGCCCATCGGCTACTCCGACGGCTACGACCGCGGTTTCTCCAACGCCGCCCACGTCCTCATCCGCGGTCGGCGGGCGCCGGTGCGCGGCCGCATTTGCATGAACCTGACGATGGTCGACGTGACCGACATTCCCGGCGTCGGCCTCGAGGACGCCGTGGTCTTACTCGGCGCCGACGGCGAGGAGCGCATCACCGCCGATGACCTGGCGGCCCTCGCCGGCACGATTCACTACGAAGTGGTGACCCGGATCTCGCCGCACCTGCCGCGACTCGTCGTCAAGGGCTGACGGCGCCGGCTAAGGCGTCCAGCCGTGCCTTCGGCTCGGGCGGCCGTACCTTCGGCACGAGGGGCCGTAGGCCGTACCTGCGGTACTAGGGGATCTTTTAGGCCGCGCTTTCAGCGCGCAGGGCCCGCTCGATTTCGACGCGCAGCGCCGGAGCGCCGAGCACGCCGACTTTGAGCAGACTGACCTCACCGCTGCGATCGATGACCATCACCGTCGGCAGGCCGTTCGAGCCGTAGCGCGCCCGAATGGACTCCCGGGGATCGAGAAGGACGGGGTACGGAAAGGGCGTCTTGGCTTGGTAAGCGCGGGCGGTGGTCTCAGACTCGCCCGAGTTGACGGCGAGAAAGTGCACGCCCTTACCGTCGAATTCCTTATGCAGCTCTTCGAGGAAGCGCGCCTGAATGCGGCACGGACCGCACCACGACGCCCATAGCTCGACCACCACCACGTCACCGGCGAAATCCGGCGGCCCGAGGGTCTGACCGTCGAGGCTCGGCAGCCGGAAATTCGGCGCCGGCCAGTCCCCGGGCGAACCCACTGACGAGGCGGCGCCCGCCCGGGCCTCCGCACCGCCGACGCCACTCGGCGCCGTCGGCGCGAAGGTATTCGCCGGCATCATCTGGGTGGCGTAGCTCATGCCGAAGAAAATCACGGTGAAGCCCACGGCGACGCTCATCATCCATATCGCCGCCGATCGCAAGAAGGTCGTGGTGTCCACTGCCATAGATCAGTCTCCGAGGGTGTCCATCGCCGGGGCCGCGTCGGTGGGCGGCACGCTCCGGCGGGAGCGGTATTTTAGCGACGGCGACACCCCGCCTTTGCACGGGCACTGTAAAATTCCCGTCCCACTTCCAACCGCCCACGATGCGGAAAGAAAACACCATGAGCTCGACACTGCGATATCTCCGCCTCCGCGGCAGGCTCGGTGAAACCGGTCCTCCGTTCCTCGCGGAGCTCGCCCCCGGCGTGCATCGCCTCGGCAGCGTGGACGATAACGACATCGTGCTGCGCTTCCACGGCGTGTCCCGCCACCACCTGCTGCTGCGGGTCGGCGATGAAGTCTCCTTTGAAGACCTGGGCAGCAAGAACGGCACCCGCGTCAACGGCCGCTCCAGACTCCAGTCGACGCTCGAGGTCGGGGACGACCTCTTCATCGGCCCGGTCCGCCTGCGCCTCGAGGCCGTTGAAGCCGACGATGTGCGACTGGCGGTCACCGCCGCCGCGGACCGCGAGCTCTTCGATATCGCCGACCTCGAGCTCGACGGCCGCAGCTCCTACGACGATCACGAGCTCGACCGGCTCGAGCGCGTGCTCGAGACCTGGGGCGTCGAGCCCCTCGACCCGTCCGAGGCCCTCGCCACCCTCGGCCATGTCGTCGGCGCCGGCGGCGCCAGCTGGGTGTCGTGGCGGGACCGTCAAAAAGCCCGCGTCGAAGCGAGTTGGGGCGTTGACTTCCACGGCTTGATCGACCTCGAGGAACTCTTCAGACGCGCGGAGGCCCGCGCCGGCTCGCGGCAGGCCGTGGTCCTCAAGACCTCGGGGCCGCCGCGGCTCGGCGCCGCGGTTGTGCTCGCGCGGCCACACCCGATGGCGCTCCTGCTCTGGGACCTCGACGCCCACCCGACCTTCGTCCGCGTCGCCGCTCGCCTGCTCGACCGCGGTCTCCACGGGCTGCCCTTTACGGCGGACGAAACCCTCGAGACCCCGCCCGGCGTCGATTGGGTGTGGGGCTCGGGCCCGGCCGGACGACGTCTCCAGACCGACGCCGCCCGCGCCCTCGGACATCGAAAGCCGCTTTTCATCCACGGCGGACCGGGCACCGGCAAGAAACACTTGGCGCGCTGCCTCCACGCCGTCGCCAGGCGACCCGGACCGATGGTCATCGCCGGTTGCTCGGAGCTCAGCGACGCCGCCCTCGCCCAGGGCTTTCGGGTGGCCGTCGAGGAGCAGGGGACGCTCTTACTCGAAGGGATCGGCGACCTGAGCCCCGATCTCTTCGAAGCCGTGCTCCAGCTCGCCGGCGCCACGACGACCCGCGCCGGGCTCATCGTGACCGCCCCGACGGCGGAGCCGGAGCTGCCCCAAGCGATCATCGACGCACTCTGCCAACACCCCCTCGAGCTGCTACCCCTGGCCCAGCGACGGGACGAAATTCCTGGGCTGGTCTCCCACGTGCTCGGCCGCTCCCAGGACGAGCGCCCCCCGGGGCTGACCGTCGAAACCCTGCGCCAGCTCATGCGGCGACCGTGGCCCGGCGGGGTCACCGAGCTGCGGGCGACGGTCGAGGCCCTGGTCGACGCCGCGCCTGAAGGCCGCGCCGTCGAGAGTTCCATGCTTTCCCAGGCCCTCGAAGCTGCGGGCCTCGGCGTCATGGTCGCGGGGGCCTCCGGCCCGGAAACCGACGCGTGGCGTGATCCATCCTCCGCCGACTCGGAGCCGTAGCCTGGGCGAACCCCGGATGAACACTTTAAGGATTCCGAAAATATGCTGAAAATCGAAGCCGCCGCCACGGCGCTCCTCCTCCTGTTGGCCGCCGGTGCGGCCGCCGACGAGCCGTCCGCCCGCTCCTTCGCCGAGAAGACTGAGGCCGCCCACGGCGGCGACGTTTGGAATGGCAAGCAGGCCCTCGAGGCCTACATCACCGTCAGCTTCGGCGGCGAGCGCCTGTTCACCGGCAAAATGCTCACCGACACGCCGGTCGGCAAGACGCGATTCGAGCTCACCGACGGCACGGTCTTGGTTTTCGACGGCGAGACGGCCTGGAAGTCCCCCGCGGACTCCGAGTTCCAGGGCACGCGGTTCCACGTCCTCACCTGGCCCTATTTCCTCGCCGCCGCGCTGAAGCTCGACGACCCGGGCACCCACCTCGAGGACCTCGGTACGCAGCCCTACCGCGGCGGGCGTAGCCTCCCCGCGGCGCGTCTGACCTTCGGTGACGGCGTCGGCGACAGCCCCGACGACTGGTATGTGATCTACAGCCATCCGAAGACCCACCAGCTCCAGGCGATGGCCTATATCGTCACCTTCGGCAAGGACGCGGAGGCCGCGGAGGCCGCGGAGCCCAGCGCCATCGTCTATGACAACTACGTCGACGTCGAGGGCGTGAAGATCGCCCGCAACTGGTCGTTCTTCAAGTGGAATCCGGAAGACGGCGTGATGGGTGACCAGATCGGTGAAGTCCAGATCACCCAGCCCGCTTTCGTCACGCCGGCGGCCGACGCGTTCGAAGCCCCCGAAGACGCCGAAGAGGCCCCGGCGCCGCCGGCGCGCTGACGCCGGCGGTCGCTCCACCGAGGGCGTCGAGCCCCGTTCGGATTGATCTCCGAATCAAACCGCCTGGTTTCTGCGAAACCCCTACGGAACCCGGCGGCGGGGCCAGGCTACGGGCTCTACCGCCGGAGCCGGCGCCGCTATACTCGGCGCCGGCATCGAGACGCGGGCCAAGCACCCGATCCGCCGTTTAGCCCCGGCCCACAGCCGCACTCCAGAAGCCCACAAACGAGTCGCACCCAAGAGGGATCCCCCCATGTCGTCGTCGCCCGAAGCCCGTCCCCATCAGCATGCTTACGTCGCGAAAGTCGTCGACCTGATCTCGCCGGACTCCCAGCATCTCGTCAACGCCGAGCTCGACGACGCCACCCGCGCGGTGCTCGCCAACGACGCCGCGGCTGTCCGGGAGCTTTCCGGCTCCTTCGCCGTCACCGCCCGCGACGGTGAGATCGTGCGCATGGCGCGCAGCCTCGACCGCCCCCTCCGCTTTTTCCTCGCCAAGGAGGTCGAAGGGCCGATGCTCGTCGTCGCCGAGCGCATCGACCAGATCGGTGAGTACCTGGACGGCCTCGGCTACGGCGATCAATTCCATCCGTCCTACACCCGCATGGTGCCGGCGCACCACATCACCACGCTGCGCCTGGTGGGCTGCCCGGACCCGAACCCGGAGCACCGGCGCTTCTTCGATCCGCCCATGGGCACACTCCCCGCCGACCTCGACGTGATCGGCGAGCGCTACGTCGGCGCGCTGCTCGACGAAGTCGGCCAGTGGCTCAAAGCCCAGGATCCGCAGCAGCCGATCGGCGTGCTCTTCTCCGGCGGCATCGACTCCGGCGCCGTCCTCCTGGCCCTGCACCACCAGATTCTCGCCCAGGGCCAAAGCGCCGCGCGCCTTAAAGCCTTCACCCTGGCGGTCGAGAGCGGCGGCCAAGACCTCTCCCAGGCCCGAGAATTCCTGCGTCGCACCGACCTCGAGTTCCTCGGGGAAGCCATCGACGTTCCGGCCGAGGACCTCGACCCCCTCGGCGCCGTCGAAGTGATCGAGGACTACAAGCCCCTCGACGTGGAATGCGCCGCCGTCGCCCTCGCCGTGCTCGACGGCATCCGCTCGCGCTACCCCGACTGGGAGCTGGTCGTCGACGGCGACGGCGGTGATGAGAATCTGAAGGACTATCCGATCGAAGAGAACCCCGAGCTCACGATCCGCAGCGTCGTCAACAACTCGATGCTCTACCAAGAGGGCTGGGGCGTCGAGGCGGTGAAGCATTCCCAAACCTACAGCGGCGGCTACTCCCGCGGCTGCGTGCGCACCTGGGCGCCGGTCCGGCGATTCGGCTTCACGGGATTTTCACCGTTCACGCGTCCGAACCTGCTCGCGGTCGCCGAGGCGATCCCCTTCAAGGCGCTCACCGAAGGCAGTCACGACAAACTCTATGCCCTCAAGGGTGACATCGTGCGACGCGGTATGCAGCGCTTGCTCGGCGTCGAGATGCCGATTTTCGAGAAGCGCCGATTCCAGCACGGCGCCCTGCCGCCGACCCTCAACCACCCCTTCGACGTGCCCCGCCACCACTACCGGCGGCACTTCCTGAGTCTCTACGCCAGCTGACGTGCACGCCTTCGATCGGCGCCTGCGGGCGCAGCGGCCCGCGAAAATACCGCCCGAATCCGGGCGGCCGATCGCGGCGCAGGTCGAGCTGGAGCGGACGCCCGAAGGGGACCTCGAGCGCGCCCTGACGATTTTTCTCGCCGGACGGGAATGCCCGTTCACCTGCATCTTCTGCGACCTGTGGCGCCACACCACCGACGCGCCGACGCCCCCCGGCGCGATCCCGGAGCAGATCCGCATCGCCCTCGAAGAACACGCGCCGAAGGGCGCCCCGCCGGTTGAGAGCGTGAAGCTTTACAACGCGTCGAATTTCTTCGACGCCGGCTCCGTGCCGCCGGCTGACGACGCGAAGATCCTCGACCTGGTCGGCGGGCTCCGCCGGGTGATCGTCGAGTGTCACGCCAAACTCGTCGGCCGACGGGCCGCCAGATACGCCGAGCGCCTAGGCGGCGCCGGATCGCGCCTCGAAGTCGCCGTCGGCTTCGAGACCGTGCACCCCCAAGCCCTGGCCCAGCTCAACAAGCGGGTCACCGTCAACGACCTGCGCGCCGCCTCCCGCCGCCTGCGCGAAATGGACGCCGACCTGCGGGCCTTCGTCCTGATCGGCGTGCCGTTTATCGACCTCGGCGACGAGGAGGCGTGGGTCCTGCGCAGCGTCCAGGAAGCGCTCGACTGCGGCGCGCGGGTGGTGAGCTTGATCCCGATGCGCAGCGGCGAGTCGGAATTGGTCCGACTCGAACGCGAGGGCCTGTGGACACCCCCGGATCTCGACCGCGTCGAGGCGGCCTACACCCGCGCCCGGGAGCTCGCGCCGGACCGGGTCTTCCTCGACACCTGGGACCTCGACAAGCTCCGCCGCGCCCCCGGGGACGGACGTCGGGTCGAACGACTCCGAGGTCAACAGCTCGGGGCCTTGAAGCAGGGCGGCGCGGCCGAAACAGCCGGCCGGGCCGGCGGGGCGGCGGCGTGAATCGCAGCACGCCCTATTTCGCCGTCATCATCGGCTCCGGCTTCGCCGGATCGATTCTGGCGCGCGTCCTCCGACGACTGAAAAAGCGAGTCGTGGTGGTGGAGAAGAGCCGCCATCCGCGCTTCGCCCTCGGAGAATCGACGACGCCGATCGGCGGCCTGGCGCTCGAGCGCCTAGCCGCCCGCTATCGCCTGGACGACCTGCGCCACATGGCCGCCTACGGACGGTGGCTCGACGACCTGCCCCACCTGCGCCGGGGCTTGAAGCGCGGCTTTACGTTCTTCCATCACCAAAACGGCGAGCCGTATGCGAATGGTCCAGACAACGACCATCGCCTGATGGTCGCCGCCAGCCCCGACGACCGCCTCGCCGATACCCACTGGCTGCGCTCCGACGTCGATCACCACCTCGCGAAACGGGCCGTCGCCGAGGGTGCCCGGCTGCTCCAAGAGACGACCGTCGAGGATGTGGAGGTGACCGAGGGCGGCGTCCGGGTGCGTATTCGCAGCGACCAAGGCGTCGACTTCCTCGAATCGCGCTACGTCATCGACGCCAGCGGCGGCGGCCACAGCGTGCTCGCCCGCGCTTTTGACCTGCCGTCGAAGACCGACCGGGTGCCGATCGATACGTCGCTGCTCTTCTGCCATATGGACGGCGTGCGCCATCTGCGGGACTCGGTCCCGGACCCGCACCCCGAGCTCGCGCCCTATCCGGAGGAGCGGGCGGCGGTCCACCACCTGCTCGATATCGGCTGGCTCTACGTGCTGCGCTTCGACCACGGCCCCGCCAGCGTCGGCCTGGTGCTGCGCAAGGATCGGCTGCCGATCTCCCAGGAACAGCTCGAGGTGCGCCCGGGAAGGGCGCTTCGACGCCTGCTGGACCGCTACCCGAGCCTCGGCGAGATCTTCCGAGACGCCCGGCCGGTGGACGGCGTGGTCGGCTATAAGGCCAGACTCCAGCACCGGTACAGCAGCGCCGCCGGCAAGCGGTTCTTCCTGCTGCCGTCGGCCTACGCCTTCTACGACCCGCTCTTCTCCACCGGCATCGCCTGGAACCTGCTCGCCGTCGAGCGCCTGGCGTCCCTCTTCGAGGGCCGCTACGGCGACGCCCGCGACTACGCCCTGCTGCTCAGCCAAGAGGCGGACCAGCTCGAGTCCCTCATCGAGAGCTGCTACCTGTCGATGGACAACTTCGATCGGTTCGTCGGCGTCACCGAGCTCTACTTCGCCGGCGTCAGCTTCGCAGAAGCACAGCAGCGGCTCATGCCCATGCGCGACGGACGCCCCGACGCCTGGGACGGCTTCCTCGGCGCCCGCGACCCGGTAATGTCGTCGCTCGTGGTGCAGACCCGCGACCGCCTGCGGCGCGACGCGAAGGGCCTGGCGAGCGCGTCGAATCTGCTGCCATGGCTCCGCCAGCGACTTTCCAGCCGTGACATCATCGGACTGGACCAGGCCCCGACGCCTCGGCTCTATCCGGTCGATCTCGACGTCCTGCAAGAGCGCAGCGACCGGCTGGGCCTCAGTCCCGAAGAGGTCTTCGCCGCCCTCCCCCGGCTGCGCGGCGAAGCGTAAGCCCCGGGCTTCCGACGCCCCGAACGACCGCAAGGAGTCGCCCATGTCCGACGAACCCCACAACGACGACCTCGACGTGACGACGGTCTTTGCGACGTCCGAAGCCGACCTCATCCCGGTGATCAAGTCCGTGCTCCGGGGTGCGGATATCCCGTTCATCACCGACGGCGAGTCGATGATGAATCTCTTCCCGTCCGACCTGCTCGGCGCCGGGCTGCTCAGGCCGCGCGGCGAGATCCGCTTCAAGGTCGCCCGGGACCACGTCGAAGCCGCCCGCATCTTGCTTTCGGAATATCACGGCGCCGACGGGGGCGAAACGGCCGAGGGCGAGGCCGGCGAAGGCGAGGCGCCTGCGGGCGACGCCTGAGCCCGCCCCGCGGCCCTGATCGCCCATGGACTCCCTCGAGCCCGTTCCGTTTCGCCTGCTCATCGACCGGGTCGTGCCGGTGGCCCGCCCCCACTTCGCCGGCGCCTTCTTGGCCACCGCCGCGCCGGTGGCGGCGGCGAGCGTCACCTTCGCCTTCCTCCAGCACCGGACCATGACCGGCTTCATCGAGGCGGACCCCTCCTTCGCCATGTTCGGCGGCTATGTGCTGTCGATTTTCGTGCTGCTGACCGTCTTTATCGCCTCCTACTCGGCGCTGGTGATCGCGGCCATGGAAACTTTTGACGGCGGAGACATTCGCATCGGCCGCGCCTGGGCCTGGCTTTTCACCCCGCGCCTGCTGTGGACAGTCTTCCTGTGGACCGCGGTGAGCTTCATCAGCCTCATCCTCTGCGTGCTGCCGGCGGTGCTGATGATTCCGCTGCTCGCCTTCACGCTCAACGTCATGGTCGCTGAGCAAAGCTACGGCATGGACGCGCTCAAGCGCAGCGCGTCCCTCGTGTGGTCAACGCCCACGGGTCGGCCCATCGACAGTGCATTCCTTCGGGTCTGCGCCGTTTTCCTCGTCGGCTACGGCATCCAGTCGGGCATCGGGCTGATCACCCAGGGCCCGTTCATGGCGCTCCAGCAGTATTACGTGCTGCGCGACGCGGCGGGCGGCGTCGGCGACCCGGCCCTCGCCCTCGGCCCCCTGTGGGTCCAGGTGACCGCCCAGTTCTTTAGCGCCATCACCACCGCCGTCGGCTGGCTCTACTGGGCCTTCGCCTTCTCGATGCTCTATTTCGAGCTTCGCCGGCGACGCGACGGCGACGACCTGCGGCGGGCGCTGGACGAGCTCACCGGCGTCACCCGGACGCAGACCGAAGCCGCAGGCGCCCTCGGAGCTACGCCCTGAGTCAGGCCCCGGCTCGGCCCCGGCCCATTGCCGTCGGCCTGCTGCTGGCGCTCGTCGCCCTGATTCTCCCCGCAGGGCTGACCGCGACGCCGTCCGATACGGGCGTCGGCACGGAGACCCGAGGGGCCCCGGAGGCCCTGGAAACCCCGCCCCCGCCGGGAGCCGATGCGCCCCCGGCGGACCGCGAGCTGCTCGCCGACGTCATGCGCGAGGGGACCGTCGCCACCGATACGCCCCGCCCCCGGGTCATGCGCTACCTCGGCGACGTGGCGACGGCTTGGCTCGGCGGCTTCTTCGAGTGGCTCTTCGGCACGGGCGACTTTGAACAAACGGCGCTCGAGATCGTCCGCTGGATGATCATCGCCTTGAGCGCCTTGCTGCTCGGCCTGCTGCTCTTTCAGGCTTACCGTCGGTGGCGAGCGATGCACCTCAGCGCGCCGACGGCTCCGAAGGTAAAGGTGGAAACGCTGGCGCCGACCCCGGCCGCCGCGACGGATTGGCGCCATGAAGTCGAAACGCGCCTCGAGGGCGGCGACCCGGATGCCGCCCTCGACGCCCTCTGGTGGTGGCTTGCGGAACGCCTTGACATCAAGGACGCCGACGCGTCGTGGACCACCCCCGAGCTCGCCCGGCGCGCCGGACGCCGCGACCTGCTGCCGCTCGTGCGACGCTGGGATCGCCTCGTCTACGGCGGCGGCGCCGTGTCCGTCGAGCCCGTGCGCGCCCTCTGGCGAGGGTTTGAGGAGGCCTTGGCATGAGCTCAGACGACCTGCGGGCCGGCGTGCGCTCGCCGCCGCCGCCGAAGCTCTGGCCGTGGCTGCTCGGCGCGGTCGCCCTCGGCCTCTTCTTCGTGCTCTTGCCGTCGCCGGGGGCGGTATCGAGCGCACTCTCGAAGGAATCCGGCGGCTGGTGGGCCCTGCGCGCTTATCTCGAAGCCCAAGGCGTCGAGGTTGAGCTTCTAGATGCCCCCCTCGGCACGGTGCTCGACGAGCGCGAAGCCCAGCCTTCCGACCGGGACGAGCCGGCGGTTCTGGTCCTAGCGCTGCCCTGGCAGCGGCGCGCCGACCCCGAGTTCGAGCGCCAGCTGCGGCGACACCTGCGCGGCGGCGGTCGGGTCCTGCTCGCCTACGACGGCGCCGAGGAGTCGGCGACGCGCTCTTTCCTCTTCGACATGCTGGGGCTCAGCCCCGAATTCGAGCTGCGGAGCGAGCCGCCCCTAACGCCCAGGGCGTGGTGGCGCTACCAGCAGGAGACCTTCACCCTCAAGCCCGCCGACGGCGCGCCCCAGCGCCGACTCGAAATCCCCGCCTTCTACACCGCGCCGACGGTGCCCCTCGACGCCGAGGTGCTCTACACCACCGCCCGTTCCTCCGAGCCCGTCATCTTCGAGGTCGAGCGCCACGGCGGTCTCATCTGGGCACTGCCGGCGGCCTTCTTCGCCAACGCCCACCTCGCCGAGTATGACCATATCGAGCTGGTCGCCCTCGCCCGCGAGCGGCTGGGCGATCGGTGGCTCTTCGACGAATACCACCACGGCCTGCTGCGGCCTGAGCTCGCCGAGGCCGGCCGGAATCGCTACGCCTGGGATCTCTTCATCGGCCACCTACTGCTGATCTACGCCCTGGCGCTGCTCGCCCTCGGACGCCGCTTCGGCCCGACCTGGCGGGAAGAGACGCTGCGCACCGGCTCGGCGAGCGATTTCCTGCGCAGCCTCGGGGTGCTCCACCACCAGCTCGGCCACCACCGCGACGCCGCCCGCCGACTGCTCGAGCGGACCCGCCAGCTCGCCCCTGGTCTCGAGCTGCCGTCGGGGCCGGGGGAGGCCTTCGACCCCGAGGCCGTAGACGACGGCGCCTCCCTCACCGAATACGCCGCCCGACTTGCCGAACGCCGCGGCGCCTGACGACAGCTCTAAAGACACCGCACTTCGCGATAGCCCGCCGTGAAAGGACCCCGATGACCGGCCACTCCGCCCCCGAGACAACAGCCCCCGACGACAGTCCTAAGACGCCCCCCGAAAGCGCCCTCGCCACCCGGCTGCTCGACACCCTCGACCGCCACGTGCTCGGCCAGCGGGACGCCGCCGAGCAGCTGCTCGCCTGCTACCTGGCCGGCGGCCACGCCCTGCTCGAGGGCGTGCCCGGCATCGGCAAGACGCTGCTCGCGCGGTGTTTCTCGGCGGCCCTCGGCCTGGACTTCCAGCGCGTGCAGTTCACCCCCGACCTGATGCCTTCGGACGTCGTCGGCACAAACGTCTTCGATCAAGACTCGGGGAATTTCCGCTTGGTCCGCGGCCCGATTTTCACCGAGGGTCTGATGGCCGACGAGATCAACCGCACGCCGCCCAAGACCCAGGCCGCGCTGCTCGAGGCGATGCAGGAGCTCCACGTCACCATCGACGGCGAGCGCCACGCCCTCTCGCCGAGCTTCTTCGTCATCGCCACCCAGAATCCGGTGGAATTCGAAGGCACCTATCCGCTGCCCGAGGCCCAGCTCGATCGCTTTCTGCTGCGCATCGAGATGGCGCTGCCGTCCCGCGACGCGGAGATCGACCTTTACCGCCAGGCGATCGCCGACCGACCGTGGGGGCACGACGCCATGCCCGAGGCCCAGCTCACCGCCGCGGAGGCCGCGGCCCTTCGCCGCGCCTCCCGGTCCGTGCACGTGGCCGACGAGCTGCTCGACTACCTTTACCGCCTGGTCGACGGCGCCAGGCGCTCCCCTCACCTGGACCTGGCGGTGAGTCCGCGCGGCGCTTTGGCCCTGCTCGAGACCGCCCGCAGCTTCGCTTTGATCGAGGGCCGCGGCTACGTCGTACCGGATGACGTCAAGCGCGGGCTCCTGCCCTGCTGGGGCCATCGCCTGCTGCTCGGCGCCGAAGCCGAGCTCGAAGGCCACAGCAGCCGCCGGGTGCTCGACGAGCTGGCGGCGACCGTCGAGGTGCCGCACCGGGCCGACGGCGCATGAGCCGTCGGCTGCGGACAGTTCGACTGAAGTTGGACTGGAGGCCACCGTGCCGGCCCTGAGGGTCTTCTACCTGCTCGGCGTCACGACGCTGCTCGGCGTCGTCGGCGTGCTGGTGCCGTGGGCCGGCTGGACCGCCCTCGGCCTCGACGCGCTGCTGCTCGCGGCGGTGTGGATCGACTGGCGTCGCGCCCGCGCCGTCCGCCTCGACGCCGAGCGCCACTGGCCGCGTCTCTTGACCCAAGGGACCCCCGCGACGCTGCGCCTCGAGATCGAGGGCCCCGAGGTCGCGACGACGGTCCGACTGCGCGAAACGCTCCACCCCGGACTGACTTCGACGCCGGCGCGCGCCGAGCTCCGTCTTCTGAGGCGCGCCGCCTGGGAGATCCCGCTCGAGCCGGCGAGGCGCGGCGAGCACAGCTCCGGGCCGCTTATGGCCCGCGTGCTCGGCCCGTGGGGCCTGGCGTGGCACCAGCGCGAGCTGGTCGGCGCCGAGCCCCGGAAGGTCTACCCGCAGGTCCGCTGGGACGGCAAGGTCGGCCAGCTGCTGCTGCTCGCCCACCGCCGGGCCCTCGGCCAGCACCCCCAGCGTCACCGCGGCCTCGGCACCGAGCCCTACGCCCTGCGCGAGTACCTGGCCGGCGATCCGCCGAACAAAATCCACTGGAAGGCGTCGGCGCGGCACGGCCGGCTGGTCAGCCGCGAAGACACCTGGGAGCGCGGAGCGCGCCTGGTGGTGCTGCTCGATTGCGGCCGCGGTATGTCGGGCGAGGACGGCGAGCGCGCCAAGCTCGACCACGCGCTCGCCGCCGCCTTGGCCTTGGCCCGCGTCGCCGCGGCCCGGGGCGACCGGGTGACGATCACCGCGTTCTCGGACCGTATCGAGAGGACAGTGCGCCTCACCGGCGGCGTCCGTCGCCTCCAGACCGCCTACGCCCAGCTCTACGACCTCCAGGCCCGCCTCGTCGAACCCGCCTTCGACCTGGCGGCCGATACCGCGGTCGCCCTCGAGTCTCGACGCTCGACCGTGGTGCTCTTCACCTCCGTGGTCGACCTCGCCGCCGCCGACTGGCTCAGGCGCGCCGTGCTCAAGCTGGAGCGCCGTCACCGACCCGTGCTGCTCAACCTGCAGGACCCCGAGCTTCTAGCCCTGGCCGACTCGGCGCCGGCGACGCCCCGGGATGCCTTTGCCCAGGCCGCCGCCCTCGACATCGGACTCGCCAATCGCGACCTCGCCACCCGACTCCGCCGCACCGGCGTGCGCGTTGTCAACGCGCCGGCCGACCGTTTGGCGCTTGAAGCTTTGGAGGCCTACCTGTCGATTTTCGGCGCCGGGTAGCGCGTATTATTCATTTCACCTGACTGATTTCACATCTTTTTTCAAGTAAGGGTGAAACCGAGGGCGCCGGGCGGGCACTAGGGGATTGAACCTTCACATGCCCAAGTTGGGAAAGGAGTCCAATGATGCCTGTCGCCCCGAAAACCCTCCGCCGTAACGCCCCGTCCGCCGATCAATCCTCCATCCGTCGCGCGGTCGGCGTCCTCATGCTGGCCGTGGCGTGGATGACCATGGCCGTCCCGTCGAGCGCCCAAAGGCCGCCGTGCGAGCGCGCCGCCGCAACGCTGCAGGCGCTGCTCGGCAGCTCAAGCGAAGAAAT
The DNA here is from genome assembly GCA_038747035.1 of Acidobacteriota bacterium. Classification (GTDB taxonomy): domain Bacteria; phylum Acidobacteriota; class Thermoanaerobaculia; order Multivoradales; family J023; genus JAUIJL01. The sequence continues at coordinate 37,775 of JBCDKB010000001.1, forward strand.
CCGCCTGCGGGCGGCCATCGGCCTGCTCCAGCACAGCTGCTCGGCGACGACCGCGGTCGGGATCACCCTCCGCGCGAAGCCGGAATGTATTGAGCCCGCCAACAAAGACTTCGACGCCTGCATCCTGGTCTGTAAATCCCAAGATCCCCATGAGCAGGCGTGTTTCGACGCCTGCGTCGACGAGCTCGGGGTCGACCTGACGCACTGCCCCCAAGCCACCAACTCCGTCGCCGGCGACCGCAGCCCCTGTGATGACTGCCTCCGGTATTGCGCCGAGGAGATTCAAGAGTGCAAACGCGACTGTCGGCGGGCGGAACCTTGGGACCCCGACTGCTACGACGACTGCGAATACAGCTGCTACGACGCATGCAGCGATCCCTGCCGAGGATAGGGCCGAAGTTCGCCAAAGACGTTTTCCCCAGCCCAGGGCTGCTTTCGCCCCTGGGCTCCTCGCTTTTCGCACCGGGGCCTGACTCCGACCGCCAGGCGCTTTACTTCCAGGCGGCGCCGGCGTGGCCGCTCGGCTCTTCCCCGGAGGCGAGGACCTGCATCAGCTCATCGGCCATTTCGCGGTCGAGCTTGGCGAGCGCCGCGTGGTCGGCTTTGGCGGCCGCTTCGTCACCGGCGAGGGCGTGGAGCACGCCGCGGTAGTGGTAGGCCTGGGCCATCTTGGGGTCGAGCTCGAGGGCCCGGTTGTAATGCTTGAGGGCGGCGTCATAGTGCTCCGCACCCTGCTTGCGCAGCGAGTAGCCCAGGTTGTTGTGGGCGGCGGCGAAGTCTTCTTTCATGTCGAGCGCTTCACTGAACTTGCTAGCGGCGCCGGCGAAGTCGCCTTTCTTCAGGTGATCGATGCCGGTGTTGTAAAGGCTCTCCGCCGTGTTCTTGGGCTCTTCCTTCTTCGGCGAACCGGCGCCGAAGGCCGGACCGGCGAGCAGGCCGAGGGCGGCGATGAAGAGGGCCGTCAGGGTGAGGCGACGGGCGATCGATGGCGCGGGGCTTTGGCTCATGGGTTTCTCCAGGGTTAAGCGTCAAGTGAGTGGCGGGGCCCCGACGCAGAGGCACGGTTTTAGTGGGCGTGTCCGCTTTAGTGGGCGTGTCCGCCGATCACCCTTTTCTCCGACGGAGTCGACGGAGTGGTTTCAACGTCGGCTTCGAGATTCGGGATATCCCCCGGCAGGCCCGGCTGAATCAGCTCAGGGCGCCCCGACTCGAGCTTGGCGGCGTCGACGATGGCTCGCACGTCGTCGAGGAGCTTTTTGGCGTCGTAAACGATGCCGTCTTTGATGGTGTATTTCACGCCGCCGACGCGACGCGGCACGTTGGCCGCGTCGAGCTGGATGGCGCCGGTGCCGTAGAGCACTTTGAGGTTGCGCAGCGGGTTCTCTTCCACCACCACCAGGTCGGCGAGCTTGCCCGGTTCGACGCTACCGATTTCGTCCTCGACGCCGAGCACCTCGGCGCCCTTCATCGTCGCCGAACGGATCACTTCGAGCGGGTGGAAGCCCGCCTCCCGCAGCAGCTCGAGCTCGCGGATATAGCCGAAGCCGTAGAGCTTGTAGATGAACCCGGAGTCGGAGCCGGTGGCGATCCGGCCGCCGGCATTCTTATAGTCGACGAGGAAGTCCATCCACTTGCGGAAATTGGCCCGCCAGTCGACTTCGTGCTCGGTGGACCAGTCGAACCAGTAGGAGCCGTGCGCCTTGCGCGACGGGCGGTAGAAATCCCACAGCGCCGGCAGGGTATAGGTTTCATGCCACTCGGCCCGGCGGGCGCGCATCAGGTCGCGACTCGCTTCGTAGATGGTAAGGGTCGGCACGAGGGTGAAGTCGAGCTCGATCAGCTCGTCGATGACCTCGTTCCAGCGCTCGGAACCGCGGTCGGCGGCCTGCGCCCACAGCCGGCCAGCTTCGCCGAATCGGTCCTGTTCATTGAGGTAGTTGTAGTCGAGCGGATAGTGCTGCACCGTGCGGTCGACGAAGAGGGCCTCCGGCAGACCGTACCAGTGCTCCATGGTGGTCAGACCCCAGCGGGCCGTGGTCAAGACGTTGACCCGCGCGACGTCGATCTGGGCGTGGTGGCAGGCCGAGCCGAGGCCCCGTTCGCCGATGCGGCGGATCGCCGCCTCCATGATGTCGGGCCGGTAGCCGAAAAACTTGACGCCGTCGGCGCCCTGGTCGGCCACGCGGTTGACCCAGGACACGGCTTCGTCGGGCGTCGTGAACGGCTCATCCCGGTCCATGCCGAAGAAGGCATAGGCCCAGATGCGCGGCGCCGTGATCGAATTTTTGGCGCTCTTCGCCTTGTGGTCGAGGCAAAAATCGAGGCCGAGGCCGCAGCCCGGATCCCGGATCGTGGTGATGCCGTGGGCCATCCACAGCTTGAACACATATTCCGCCGGAGTGCCCTGGGACTCGCCGCCGATATGGCCGTGGAGGTCGACGAAGCCCGGCAGAATATAGTGACCTGCGAGGTCCATCTCGCGGCCGCCGGCCCGCAGCTCGGGCCGATCCTCTACGTCGATGGGCACCCCCGGGTAGCCGACGTTCTTCACCTCGACGATGCGGTTGCCTTCGATCACGATATCGACCGGACCGATGGGCGGCGCCCCGGTCCCGTTGATCAAAGTCGCTCCGCGCAGGATCAGCTGGTCGTACGGACCGTCCCCTTCCGCGCGCGCCGGGGCGGCGGGAACTGCATATGGGGACTCCTCGGCGGCGGGCCCGAGCGCGGCGAGACAAAGACCGAGGCAGGCGGCGGTGCCCACCAGCCACTTGGTGACGCGTTGGCGCATATCGTCTGTTTCCTCCACGGTGTGCTTGGGCATTGTAGCCGCCCCACATCCAAGACGCCGTCCCCAGACGGACACTACCGGTGTCAGCGCGACAGCGGGAGACATCCCGTGACCGGCCACTGGCCCCCATCGGCCAGACACGAACGGGCAATCACGGAATCCTGCGCCTGCTATTTCCTCTGATTTTCTCGTCGGTATGACTCGCACGCCGGCCGAGGGCCGGCCCCCAACCAATGGCAGCTCATCAAGGAGCACCCATGACGCGGAACGCCCGTATCCCTGTCTCTTGGAAAACCCCGAGCGCACCGCCGCCGTGGCGATATCTCGCCGCGTCGGTCCTGTGCCTCGCCCTCGCGACCCCCGCCACCGCCGCGACGCCGGAGCAGCGTCTGGTCGGCGGCACGTGGCAAGCCCAAGGCCCCGGCCCCGCCACCAACGGCCAGGTGGAAAACGTCGGCACCGACGACCAGGTCGTCGGCGCCGTCCACACCGTCGTCGCCCACCCCAACGACGCCGACACGCTGTGGATCGGCGGCGTCAACGCCGGACTGTGGAAGACCACGAACGCCACCGCCTCCTCGCCGAACTGGACGCGTTTGACCGACGATCAGCCGTCCTTGTCGATCGGCGCCTTGGCCCTCGACCCGACGGACGCGGCGATCGAGACGCTGGTCGCCGGTTCCGGCGGATTCTCGAGCTTCGGCGCCCGAGGTGACCGGATCGGCCTGCTGCGCACCACCGACGGCGGCACGACGTGGACCCTGCTCGACGGCGGCGGCACCCTCAATAACGTCAACGTCTCCGGCGTGGCGCCGCGCTGCGCCACGATCGTCGTCTCCGCCAACTCGGGCTCGTCCGGCATCTTCCGATCGACCAACACCGGCGCCGCGTTTACGCAGATCACAACGGGCGACGGCACCGCCAACGGCATCCCCGCCGGCGTCAGCCACGATCTGGTGGGCGACCCGAGCGACAACGCGATTCTCTTCACCAGCGTCTCCGACGCCGAAGTCAACGGCGGCACCTCGGGCTTTTACCGCAGCACCGACACCGGCGCCTCCTGGACCCGGGTCTCCAGCTCCGCCATCGAGGCCCTCATGGTGAGCGACGTCAGCAACGTCGAGTTCGCCGTCGGTCCGAGCGGCGACAACGTCTACGCCGGCATCGTTCGCTCCGGCCGCCTGGCGGGGGTCTTCCGCTCCGGCAACGGCGGCACCACCTGGACCGCCATGGACCTGCCGGAAACCATCGAAGACGGCGTCGCCATCGGCGCCCACCCGGGCGGCCAGGGCCGCATCCACTTCGCCATCGTCGCCGACCCGTCCAACGTCAACATCGTCTATCTGTCGGGCGATCGGCAGCCGTTTAGAACCGAAGCCTCCGGCGGCGGCGGACCTTTCTTCCCGAACTCGAGCAACGCCTTCGATTTCTCCGGCCGCGTCTTCCGCGGCGACGCCTCGGCCAACCCCGGTTCGCAGTGGACGCGCTTGACCCATAGCGGCACGTCGAGCAACTCCTCGCCCCACGCCGATTCGCGGGAGATGACCTTCGACGCCGCCGGCAACCTGATCGAGACCGACGACGGCGGCATCTACAAGCGCACGTCGCCGCAAACTTCCGGCGGCGACTGGTTCTCGCTCATCGGCGATCTGCAGACCACCGAGTACCACGGCATTTCCTATGACTCGAACGCCAATATCGTTTTCGGCGGCGCCCAAGACACCGGCACCACCGAGCAGCTGGTGCCGGATATGCCGGAGTTCTTTTCGATCTCCACCGCCGACGGCGGCGATACGGCCGTCGACGACGTTTCGGCCGGGGGCCTCTCGACTCGCTTTACGAGCAACCAATTCCTCGGCGGCGCCCGGAGGCGGACTTATAACGCCGCGAACGTCTTCCAGACCCAGATCTTCCTGACCTTCACGCCGCTCGCCGGCAGCGCCCCGCTTACGGCCCAGTTCTACACGCCGATCGCCGCCAATGAGGTGGATGGCGACCGCCTGCTGATCGGCGGCGGCAACGGCCTCTACGAGTCCCTGGACCAAGGCTCCACGGTCACCGCCGTGGCGCCGGGGCGGATCGTCAACGCTTTCCGCGGCGATCCGCTGCTCTACGGCGTCCCGGGCAATGCCGACCTCGTCTACTTCGCCGACGGACCGGAGATCTTCCAGCGCACCGCCGCGCCGCCGGCGGCGTTCACCGCCGTCACCACGCCGGGTGGCGATATCAACGACCTCGCGATCGACCCGGATACGCCGACGCGACTCTTCGCCTCGGACTCCAACCAGGTCTTTTTCTCGACCAACGCCGGCACGTCCTGGGCCGACGTGACCTCCAACCTCATCTCGGATTTCGATCCGGGCACGCTGCGCACGCTGGCCTTCATTCCGGGCACCAACGATGCCCTGGTGGTCGGCACCAACCGCGGCATCTACGTCGCCTTTGACAGCACGGGATTCACCACCTGGGACCAGCTCGGCAGCGGGCTACCCAACGCCCTGGTCTACGAGCTCGACTACGACATCGCCGACGACGTGTTGATCGCCGGCCTGGTCGGCCGCGGCGCCTTCAAGCTCCAGCCGGCCACGGACAACTCGTCCATCTTCGCCGACGGATTCGAATCCGGCAACACCACGGCTTGGACCATCACGTTCCCGTGAAGGAGATCGTCATGACATCCCTGAAAGGTACAAAAGTAGCCATGATTCGCACGATCTCGCTCCTCGTCGCCTTCGCGGCGATCCCAGCCTTCGCCTACACACCGCCGAGCCAGCAGCAGCTCGACCTCTCCGCCGAGAGCTTCCAGCTGCGCGACGGCGTGGTCGCCGATCCGGCGCGCTCGGCGGTCTACGTGATGACCCGGGCCGGCGTCCAGGCGATCGACGTCGAGGGCGGCGACACGCTGTGGACCACAGACGCCGCCCAGCGTCCGGTGGGTCTCTACGGCGACCAGCTGGTGGCCCTCGCGACCCCCGAAGCCGCCGGTCGCTTGAAGCTCGCCCTGCTCGATGTGCGCACCGGACAAGTCGTCACGACGATCTCGGCCGGGCTGCCTGAAGGCGTCTCGGCGACCGTCGTCGACGGCCCCGGCCGCCAGTTCCAGGCCGGACTGAATGTGGCCGGCGGCGCCTTCTTCCAGTGGCGCTCCGTCGGCCGGCCGCTCGTCGGCGCCCCGGTGGTGGCCGGTGAGCTGCCGAGCGTGCAGCAGGTCCAGGAGGGCGTCCTCCAGCTGAACCCGGCGGCCGGGGAAGCGACAGCGGTTGACCGCGCCGCGGCGCCAAAGCCGCCGGCCTTCCGCTTCGACCTCGCCGCCGACGAGCAGCTCGCCGGCGTCCAGGGGCGGCAATTCCGGGCGGGCGACGACCGCCACGTGCTGGCGACGGAGAAACGGAGCGGCTCCGATGGCTTCAATCGCTATCGCTGGACCCTCCACGACCGCGTCGGCGGAGCTATCGGCAGCGTCGATCGCCCGGTATCGACGGCGCCGTTCTTCGTCAGCGGCGCGACTTTGGTGCATGAAGCCGGTCCGGTCCTCCGTCGCTTGGACACCGGCGACTTCGAGACCAAAGGCCTGCGCTTGGTCGCCGCCGACCTGCGCAGCGGCGTTGAGCTTTGGAGCGTCGACCTGCGGGACACGGCGTACCGGGGCGTCTTGCCTCCGTAGGAGCCCATTCGGCGTCGCCGATTCTCCACAGCCGGGCCCCCCGCGGCCCGGCTTTTTCGTGCGACGAGACCGGGATACCAAGCCGGTTGGGTTTCCCCCGGGCGACGCGTACAATCGCCGCCATGGACATAAAAGACAAAGTGGCCTTGGTGACGGGGGGCGCCCACGGCATCGGACGCGCTCTCTGCGTGGGCTTTGCGGGCGCCGGCGCGCGAGCCATCGCCGTCTGCGATATTGATCTGGACGCCGCCGAAGGTACCGCCGAGCTGGTGCGCGAAGCCGGCGCTCGGGCGCTGGTGCTTGAAGCGGACGTCTCGGAAGAAGCGCCGATCCGACGGGCCGTCGCGATGACGGAGAAAGAACTCGGCCGCCTTGACCTGATGGTCTCGAACGCCGGCTTCGGTTATTCCGACAAGCCGGGGTGGACCGCCGCCTCCCAAACCAACGAGCAGTGGGACGAGGTCTGGCGGGTGAATGTCATGGCCCACGTGTGGGGCGTGCGCGCGGCGCTGCCGGGCATGCTCAGCCGAGGTTCCGGCTATTTCTTGCACACGGTCTCCGCCGCCGGCTTGATCACCCAGGTCGGTGACGCCTCCTACGCCACCACCAAGCACGCGGCCATCGGCTTTGCGGAAAGCGTGGCGATCACCCACGGCGACCAGGGCATCGGCGTCTCCGTACTGTGTCCCCAGGGTGTGCGCACCCGCCTCATCGAGCTCGAGGAAGTGGTCAGCAAGTCGGTCGGTGTCGACGGCATCCGGGAGCCGGAAGAAGTCGCCGCCATCACCATCCAGGGTCTCGCCGACGAGCGCTTCCTGATCTTGCCCCACCCGGAAACGCTCGAGTACCTGCGCCGCAAGACGGCGGACTACGACCGCTGGATCGGCGGCATGCGGCGGTTTCGCCGCCACCTTTTCCCGAGCGACGACATCATCGACCCGGGCGAGCCCCCCAAGGCTTGACCGGAAGGGACGAATCCATGAGCCGTCGACATCCGACCCCGGTCAATATCCGCAACTTCTCGGTCAAGTGTGGCAAATGCGGCGAGTATCCCGCGCTTGCGGTCTACGAGCCCGGCGACGAAATCAACACTTACAAATTCGAGTGCGACGAACCGACCCACGGCGGCGATGCGTGTCCGCAGATCCTGCTCGAGATCCCGACGGATCTCGACGAATTCGCGAACCGCGACCCCAAGTGGCGCGGCGGCAAGAAGCACGCCGGCGCCGAAGCGCGGGCCGAAGAGGCCGGGTCCCAGGACGCGGAGGCCGGAGAGGCCACGGTCCATGAGGCCACGCCGGAAGCCGCCTCCGAAGCCCCATCCAGCCGCGCCGGTGGCCTCCTGCCGGTGCTCACCGAGTAGTCAGCCCTAGGCCAGGCGAGCCGTCGGCGTCCGATATGCTCGCCTCATGCACGATTCGCAGGAAAACGACGAGGGCTTGGTACTGACCGGACCGCCGCCGAGGGCGCTGATCGCCGACGACCAGCGCGACGTGCTCGAGTCTTTGCGCTTCTTGCTGCGCGCCGAAGGGTGGCAAGTCGACACCGTGACGTCGCCGCGGCTGCTCGTCGAGCGCCTCAAGCACATGGAAGTCGACGTGGTGTTGATCGACCTCAACTACACCCGCGACACCACTTCCGGCCAGGAAGGCCTCGATCTCATCCGCGATATCCAGGCCGTGGACGCGGCGCTGCCGATCGTCGTGATGACGGCCTGGGCGAGCGTTGAGCTCGCCGTGGAGGCGATGCGTCGAGGCGCCAGCGACTTCGTCGAGAAGCCGTGGGACAATCAGCGCCTACTGTCGATCCTGCGGGCGCAAACCGCCCTCTCCCGGGCGGTGCGCCGAGGCCACAGGCTAGAGGCTGAAAACCGCCTGCTGCGTAACGACGCCGCCACGGAAATGATCGCCGAGTCCAAGGCCATGGCGCCGGTGATGACGCTGATCGAGCGGGTCGGGCCCTCGGACGCCAACGTCTTGATCACGGGCGAAAACGGCACCGGCAAGGGCCTCGTGGCGCAGGTGCTGCACCGCGTGTCGAAGCGCGCTGAACGGCCGCTGATTACGGTCAATATCGGCGGGCTGTCGGAGACGATTTTCGAAAGCGAGCTCTTCGGCCACGTCAAGGGCGCCTTCACCGACGCCAAGAGTGACCGCGTCGGCCGCTTCGAGCTCGCCAGCTCGGGCACGCTCTTCATGGACGAGATCGCCAATATGACGCTCTCACAGCAGGCGCGGCTGCTGCGCGTGCTCGAGACCGGTGAGCTCGAGCGGGTCGGTTCTTCGCGCACGCGCCAGGTCGACGTCCGGCTCGTCTCCGCCACCAACGCCGACCTCGACGACGCCGTGCGCGAGGGCACCTTCCGCCAAGATCTGCTCTTCCGGCTCAATACGGTCGAGATTCCGCTGCCGCCGCTGCGCGAGCGGCGTGAAGACATCCCGCTGCTCGCCCACCACTTCCTCGCCGAGCAGGCCCGGCACTACGGCAAGGACCTCGAGCGCTTCGACGACCAGGCCATGCAGGCCATGCTCGGCCACGCTTGGCCCGGCAACGTCCGCGAGCTCTCCCACGTCATCGAGCGGGCCGTGCTCATGGCCGACGGCCAGGTCGTGCGGGCCGCCGACCTCGGCCTCACCCGCGGCAAAGGGGAAGGGGTCAGTCTCGAAGAGATGTCCCTCGAAGAGGTCGAGAAGCTGCTGATCAATAAGGCCCTCGAGCGCCACAGCGGCAACGTGTCCGACGCCGCCCGCGCCCTCGGTTTGTCGCGCAGCGCGCTCTATCGACGCCTGGAGAAATACGGCATTTGACCGCCCCCGGGCCGGCGTCGGCGATCCTGCGCGACCCTTCGCGGGGCCTCTGGCTGGTCTTCGACGGCCGGCGTCGGGTGGTGTCGGCCCAAACTCCGAAAGAAGTCCCGGCGGTGCTCGACGCCGTTGACCGGGCCCTCGGCCGGGGGGAGCACGTCGCCGGCTTCTTGAGCTACGAAGCGGCCCCGGCCCTCGACCCGACCCTGGATGCCCATCCGCCGGGCCCGGACGACCCTCCCCTCGCCTGGTTCCTCTGCGGACCGCCGCCGCGCGCGGTCCAGTCTTTGGACCTGCCGACCTCGGAGCGGGCGGCGGAGCTGCCGTGGCGGCCGCGGATCGACCGCGACGAACACGCCCGCGCCGTCGAGCAGATTCGAGAGCTGATCGCCGCCGGCGACACCTACCAGGTGAACTTCACGTTCCCCCTCGAGGCCCGCTGCGACGTCGACGGACTCGAGCTCTTCGCGCACCTGTGGCGCGCCCAAAGGGCCCCCTACTCGGCGTGGATCGACGCCGGTCGGTGGGCGGTCTGCTCGGCGTCGCCGGAGCTTTTCTTCCGCCAGGAGGGCGATCGCCTGCTCGCCCGGCCGATGAAAGGCACGTCGCGCCGGGGGCGCTTCCCCGCCGAAGACGAGCGGCAGCTCCGCGAGCTCCGCTCGCCCAAGAATCGGGCCGAAAACGTCATGATCACCGACATGACCCGCAACGACCTCGGCCGGCTGGCGGAGCCCGGGAGCGTCCGGGTCGAGAAGCTCTTCGCCGAGCGGACCTACGCCACGGTGCACCAGCTGATTTCCGAAGTGAGCGCCCGCACCGTCGCGGCGCCGCTCGACGTCCTGAGGACGCTCTTCCCGTGCGCGTCGATCACCGGCGCGCCGAAGAAGCGCACCACGGAGATCATCCACCAGCTCGAGCGGGAGCCCCGCGGCCTCTACACCGGCGCCGTCGGCTGGATCGCCCCGGACCGGCGAGCTCTTTTCTCCGTGGCGATCCGCACGGCGGTGGTTGACCGCGGGCGCCGGCTGGCCCGCTACGGCGTCGGCGGCGGCATCGTCTGGGACTCGGAGCCGGAGGCGGAATATGACGAGTGCCGCGCCAAGGCCCTGGTCTTGGCCTCGAAGCCCCGAACTTTCGAGCTGCTCGAGACCCTCCAGTGGCGTCCGACGAGCGGTTTCGGGCACCTCGAGGAGCACCTCGATCGCCTCCAAGCGTCGGCGCGGTATTTCGCGTACCCGTGCGACCGGGCGGCGATCCGGGCAGCCGTTGAGGCGCGGGCGGCGGACTGGCCGCCGGAGCGCCACCGAGTGCGCCTGCGACTCGACGACGCCGGCGCCCTCAGCGTCGAGGCCGCGCCGTGGCCGTGCGCGGGTCGAGAGCGCTGGCGCCTGTGCCTGGACGACCGTCCGGTCGACGAGCGGGAGCCCCTGCTCTTCCACAAGACCACGGATCGGCGGGTCTACGACGGTGCCCGGCGGCGTCACCCCGGGGCCGACGAAGTCGCCCTGTGGAATCGCCACGGTCGGCTGACGGAGGGGACGCGCAGCAACCTCGTCGTGCGATTCGGAGACGACTGGCTGACCCCGCCGCTCGAAGACGGTCTGCTGCCCGGCGTCTACCGGGCCGTCTTGCTCCGGCGGGGTCGCCTCCGCGAAGCGCCCATCGAGCTTGAAACGCTGGGGCGCGCCGACGCGATTTTCGCCGTCAACAGCCTGCGCGGCTGGGTCCGCTGCGAGCTCCAGCCGCCTTCCCACCCAGGCCCCGACGCCCGGGCTCGCTTCGGCGGCGACGCCGCGGATTCGGATATCGCCGACTCCCGCGTTCCGAGGGAAACTCCATGAATCGACGCACCTTCCTCACGACCCTGCTACTCGCCGCCGCGGCCCCGGCCACCTCCGGGGCCGAGGTGACAGCCACCGGAGACCCCGCCATGTACGGACTGATCGCCGAGATGAAAGCCGCCCCGGACCAGCGCGACGCGCTGATCGACATCCTGCTCGGAGGCACCCGCGACATGCCGGGCTGCTTGAGTTACGTCATCGCCCGCGACCCCAAGGACAGCGACACCCTGTGGATCACCGAGGTCTGGGACAGCCCGGAGAGCCACCGGGCGTCCTTGGCGCTCCCCGCCGTCCAGGACGCCATCTCCAAAGGACGCGCCCTCATCGCCGGCGTCGGCCAGCGCATCGAGACCGCGCCGGTCGGAGGCCACGGCCTTGGCTGACGCCCCGGCGCTGCGCGCGGATCGCGCCGGGGACGGAGCCGCGATCCGGCGCGTGCACCTCGACGCCTTCCCCACCGCCGCGGAGGCGGATCTCGTCGACCGGCTGCTGGCACAATGCGACGAGCGGCTATCGTTCGTCGCCCTCGACGGCGACGAGATCGTCGCCCACCTACTCTTGACCCCGGCCATCGGCCGCGGCGCAGGAGAAAGGGCAGAAGGAGAAAGGGCAGAAGGAGAAGGCGTGCCGATCAAAGGCCTCGGCCTCGCCCCCCTCGCCGTCCTCGCTTCACACCAGCGTCGAGGACTCGGCGCGGCCCTGACCGCATTCGGACTCGAGCGCGCCCGAGACGCCGGCTACCCCTTCGTGGTCGTGCTCGGCCACCCGGAGTACTACCCCCGCTTCGGTTTTAAGCCGGCGTCCCGGTTCGGCGTCGAGTGTCCCTACCCCGGCGTGCCCGACGACACGTTCATGCTGCTTCCCCTGGACCGAGCCGTCACCGCGACCTTGGACGGCGTCATTCGCTATCGGCCGGAATTCGGCTGAAGAGCTCGCCCCGTGTACCCCCGTGTACCCCCCTGGAGCCCCCATGTCCGAATCCTCTGACGTCGACCCTCGCCTCCGCGACCTGCCCGAGAACCCCTATGCGCCGCCCCAGGCCCAAGCGGCGCCGGTGCCGCGGGCGGAGCGGGAAGAAGACGACCTCCGGACCTTCATCGGCCCCCGCTCCGACTACTACCTCGATAAGTGGCGCCCGGTCCTCGAAGGCAGCGGCGAGAAGATCGGCTTCAACTGGGCCGCCTTCTTCCTCTCCGGACTGTGGCTGACCTACCGAAAGATGTACCGATTCGCGTTCATCTTTGCCGCCATCATCATCGTCGAGTCGGTCCTCGAAGAGATTTTCTTCGTCCAGGTCCTCGGCCACGAGACCGCCCCGGCCGTGGTCTCGAACGCCGTCAACGCCCTCACCGCGGTCGTCTTCGGGGCCTTCGGCAACTTCTGGTATCTGATCCACTGCCGACGCAAGATCCACCTCGCCGGCGCCCTCGCCCCGACCCCAGAATCCCGCGACGCCTCCCTGCAAAAGGCCGGCGGCACCAGCGCCCTCGGGCCCTTGCTCTTTACCGCGGCCTTCTTTACCGCGCTGGTCCTCGTATTCGTGCTGCTCGATCCGGTGATCTACGGCGCGGGCTAGCCCCGAACGCTAGAGGTCCATCACCGCTTCGATGTCGGGGTCGAGGGGCTTGGGCGGCCTCGCGTAGGAGATGGTGAAGAAAAGCACCAGCGAGAGCAGCAGGGAAACTGCGCCGCCGCTCACGCCGTAGGGGATGGCGACGTCGAAGACCTCGACGCCGAGGTTAAAGGCCAGGCTCGAGAGAATCGCGACATTGGCCGCGAGCGCCGACGCCCGCTTCCAGTTGAAGCCGATGGCGACGGTGGGCGCCAGGGCGGCGCCGAATGTCCCCCAGCCGAAGGCGCCGAGGATCGCCACCATGCGCTCGTTCTGGTAGTGCGAATAGAGGGCGAATCCGCCGGCCACAAGCGCCAGCACCACGGTGGCGACGCGGGCCCAGAAAAGCTCGTTCTGCGGCACGCGGCCGCGCAGCGCCTTGGGGATGTCGTGGACCAGGGCGGCGGCGCCGATATTGAGGAATGCGTCGCCGGTCGACATGATGGCGGCGAAAAGGCCGGCGAAGACCACGCCGGCGAGCAGCGGATGGGTGAAGACCTGGAGAAAGACGGCGGCCGCCGTGTCCGCGGCGCTGAGCTCCGGGTGCTGCCCCGAGAGCACCAGCGCCCGCATGGCGATGCCGATGGCGATCCACAGGAGGGCCGAAAAGAAATATCCGACGATCGACGTCGGCAGCACGCTGCGCAGATCCGAAACCCGGCGGACCATCATGTTCTTGGTGATGATGTGGGGCTGGCCCGTGCCGCCGATGACGAAGAGGAAGTACCACGAGAGGCAGCCGAGCATGCCGAGCGTGCCCCAGGGCGACATCGCCTCCCGGTCGTCCGCCATGATCGTCTGCACCATCTCGACGGGGCCGCCGTCCATCGACGCCATGGCGGCGAGGAAGACCAGGACGCCGCCCACGATCATCACGAACCCTTGGACTACGTCGGTATAGACCGACGCCAGGATGCCGCCGGTGACGCAATAGAAAACCAAGACGGCGAGGGAGATAAACACGCAGGCGTGCAGGCTGATCGCGTCAACGACGGTGCCTTCGAGCAGGCTCTGCAGCACCGTCGCCATGGCCAGCAGCTGGGTGGCGAGGTAGCCCATGACGCCCAGGAGGATGGCGATGGCGGTCAGAAGCCGGGTGCTTTCCGCACCGTAGCGCGCCGCCACCGCGTCCGGCAGCGACGCCGTATCGCAAAGCTCGGCGAAGAGGCGAAGCCGCTTGGCGATCAGGAAGGACGACAGCGCAAAGCCCATCGACGAGGTGATGATGATCCACAGCGAGCTGGTGCCCATGGCGTAGACCAGCCCGGGGCCGCCGACGAACGCGAAGCCCGAAAGCGTCGTCGAGAAGATCGCCATGCCGGTGACGAGCACGCCGAGGCCGCGGCCGGCCATGAAGAAGTCGTGGGCGGAGTTCGTGCGTCGCATCGCCCAGATTCCCACCGCCATGCACAGCACCAGGTAGGCGCCGACGCAGCTCAGGATGACGAGATCGCGGTGCGCTTCCATCACGCCACCCCGCCGTCGGGCGGCATGTTCTGCGCGGCGTGCCGCTTTTCGACCAGCGCCATGAAGGCGGCTTCGTCGTCCTGCGAGTAAACCCACCGGCGGAACCCGACCACATAGAGCACGGCGAAGAAGACCGGCACCGACCACAGCAGATAGAGCATCGTCGCCGCCGGCGCGGGCAGCGCGAAGTAGAGCGCCGGGTCGGGGTCGCCCAGGTAGCGCCCGTAGCTGACCATCAGGAGCGTCCACACGCCGAGGCACCCGACGGTGACCACGGTCAGCGGCCAGCCGAGTCCGCGGAGCCCGAGGCCCGACGTGTCGCCGCCGAGGGACGGTCCGCGGCGGGCGCCGAAAGCCATCAAGACGGCGAAAAGCACGATCTGCGCGGCGCCGAAGGCCCAGCCGAGCCAGAGCATGCCGCCGTGGCGCGCTTCGCCGTCGCCGCCCCGGAGCATGGTCTGGAAGTCGGGGTGGGGGATCCCGAAGCTGCCGGGCACCGCCGGCTGGGCGAGGGCGTAGGTGAAAAGGATCGAAAGCACCACCAGGACGCCGAAGCTCACGCCGGCCCACACGGTTTCGGGGGACTTTCCGGAAGACGAAGGTTCTGAAGCTGGCACGATGTCTTTACCTTGCCGGAGCCTCGGCTCTTTGTAAAGCTGATCATTCGCTTAAGGAAGGGCGCGTCTTGAATTGACCCGCTCTCGACATCCGCACACCCGGCGCACCGACGCCCATGGCCTGCCGGAGCCCCTCGCCCGGCCGTCGACGGGCGGCTATGATGCGGAGGCTTGACCCCTTTGCCCAAAGACGAGGAGATCTCGATGGACCGTGACGCTCTGATCCATACCCTGGACCGCGCCCGCTGGCTCGATTTGACCCAGCCGCTTTCGATCATGACGCCGCCGTGGCCCGGAGAGATGCCGCTCCAGGTCCATTTCTTCAAGCGCCTCACGGGCTCGTTCGGCGGCGGCCAAGGCGCCAACGGTCAGCTCATCGAGTGGAGCAACAACACCGGCACCCACCTCGTGGGGCCGACGGCCTTCCACTCCGGCCTGCGGTCCCTGTCGGAGATCCCGCTCACCGAAACCTGCGGCCCGGCGGCGATCGCCGACGTGTCGGCGGAGGTCGAGGACTACGGCTTCTACACCCCCGAGATGGTCGAACGGACCGTCGAGGTGCGGGAAGGCGACATCCTGATCGTCTATACGGGCTATAGCCGCTACGCGTGGGATCAGCCGGATTGCGAGAATCCCGAAGCCCAGGGCGGCGTCGAAAACAAGGAATTCGGCTATTACGTCCGCCACCCCGGACCGTCGCCCGACTTCTTCGACTGGGCGATTTCCAAGAACCTCAAGGTCTTCGGCGTCGACTGCGGCTGCGCCGAGCATCCGATGAATACGAATATTCGGTTCATGCACGGCCGCGACTACGACAAGGCCTGCGCCCTCGCCAAAGAGCGAACCGGCAAGGAGTGGGAAGTGCTCTTTCCGCCCGAGGATTACCAGCGCCTGACCCACCAGACCGTGCCCAAGGCCGGCCTCCTGCTGCTGGAAGCGCTGGGCGGCGACCTCGCCGAGCTTCGCGGACAGCGCACGTGGCTGATGGTGCAGCCCGTCCCCTTCATGGAGGTCGAGTCGGCCTGGTGCCGGGTGGCCGCCGTCGAGCCCGGCGAAGGCCAAGACCGAGACGAGCTGCACCGCGCCCTCGACTCGATGGAAATGCTCGATATGACCCTGCCGTTCTCGGTGCGCACGCCGCAGTGGGCCAACTACGAGCCGCTGTCGGTGAAGTACACCAAACGGGTCGGCGGCCTCGACTACGGCTTGGGCCGAAACAACGCCCACTGCCGCGCCAGTTTCCACCTGGCGACCCACATGGACGGCGAGAAGCACTTCTGGGCCGGCGGACGCACCGTCGGCGAGGTGCCCCTCGACTATTGGCACGGACCCGGCGTCATCGTCGACATCTCCGATCAGATCAGCGACTCCAGCGTCTACACGCCGGCGATGATCGAGGAGCGGGTCGACCTGCGGGACGGCGACATCCTGCTGATCAAGACCGGCTTCCACCGCTTCGGCTGGAACAGCCCGGATTCGGACGAGTTCCGCTACATGATCAAGCACCCCGGCCCGTCCCCGGACTTCGCCCAGTGGTGCATCGACCGCCGGATCAAGTGGCTCGGCATCGACTGCGTGGCCATGGAACACCCCATGAACACCATCCAGCGCCGCTTCCACCCCAAGACCTTCGCCGAAGCCGAGGCCAAGCTGATCGCCCAGTTCGGCAAGACCTGGGACGAGATGTACCCCCTCGACCAGTATTACCAAGACATGCACCTGAACCTCTTCCCGAAGGCCATCGTGCACGCCGAGAACCTCGGCGGCGCCATCGCCGAGGCCGAAAGCGGGCGCTACTACATCGGCGCCTTCATCCAGCGGGGCATGGAGCTCGCGTCGTGCTGGGGTCGCTTCGTGGCGATCAAGGAACGCTAGGTCGATGGCGGGGAATTCCTTCGGCCAGGCCCTGCGCCTGACCACGGCGGGCGAATCCCACGGCCCGGCGAATGTCGTCATCCTCGACGGCGTGCCGCCGGGTCTGGAGCTCTCCGTCGACGACCTCATACCGGACCTCGAGCGGCGACGGCCCGGGCAATCGAAAATCACCACCCAGCGCAAAGAGCCGGATCTGCCGAAGATTCTCTCCGGCGTCTTCGAGGGACGCACCACCGGCACCTCGATCGCGATCGTGATCGAGAACGTCGACCAGCGGTCGCGGGACTATTCAGAGATCCAAGGCAAGTACCGGCCCGGCCACGCCGACTTCACCTTCGACGCCAAGTACGGCTTCCGCGACTACCGCGGCGGCGGCCGCTCGAGCGCCCGCGAAACCGGCGTCCGGGTCGCCGCCGGGGCGGTGGCGAAAAAATTGCTCCGCAGCCTCGGCGTCGAGGTCTTGGGCTGGGTGATCCAGGTCGGCGACATCCACGCGGACGTTCCTGACGTGAATGCCGTGACCCTCGCCGACGTGGAGGCGACCCCGGTCCGCTGCCCCGATCCCGAGACGGCGCCGCGCATGATCGAGCTGATCGAACGGGTCCGCTCCGAGCGGGACTCGATCGGCGGCGTCGCCGAGATCGTCGCCACCGGCGTGCCGCCGGGCTGGGGCGAGCCGGTCTTCGACAAGCTCAAAGCCGACCTCGGCAAAGCGATGTTCAGCCTGCCGGCGGTGGTCGGCGTCGAGTACGGCGCCGGTTTCGCCGTCGCGTCGGCCCGCGGCAGCGAGAATAACGACGTCTTCACGCCGCGCCCGCGCGGCGGCATCACCACCCGCGGCAATCGCCACGGCGGCATGCTCGGCGGCATCTCGACCGGCCTGCCGATCGTGCTGCGCTGCGCCGTCAAGCCCACCAGCTCGATCCCGCAGGACCTTGACACCGTCACCCGCGACGGCGAGCCGACCCAGCTCTCCACCCGCGGTCGCCACGACCCGTGCCTGCTGCCCCGCTTCGTGCCCATGGCCGAAGCGATGGCGGCGCTGGTGCTCGCCGACCACATGCTTCGCCACCGCGCCCAGACCGGCGGGACCGGTCCGCTGCGCCACGGCTAGCGGGACCTTCGCGATGGAGGACGCTTCGATGGAGCAGGACGCCCGGCCCGAGCCGGACACTGAGCGAGAGCCCGCGGCCGCCCTACCGGAACAGGAACCCGCGCCGCGGAGCTGGCCTCGGCTCGTCGGCGAGGCGCTGTGGATCGTGCTCGCCGTCCTGCTCGCCCTCGCCGCCGACCAGTGGCGGGAGAACAAGGCCAATCAGAAACTCGCGGACAAAGCGCTCCGCGGCATCGTCGAGGAAATTCAGTCGAATCGCGGCATGGTCCTCTACTTCCTGCCGCGCCACCGCGAGATCCAAGACGCCCTGCCGGAGTCCCACGAGGATTGGACACAGCCATCCTTAGAAGACGAAGACTCCCGCTTCGACCCCATCGTGCTGCGCGACACCGCCTGGCGCACGGCCCTCGAGACCAACGCCCTCGTCCACATGGACTATCAAACCGTGCGCCAGCTCACCGAGGTCTACACCTTCCAGCGGGCCTATAACGACCTCACGCGAGACCTCCTCCGCTCCGTTTTCGACCTCGAGTTCCACGACCCCAAACGGCTCGAGGCCCAATTCGCCGCGACCAAATTTGCGCTCTACATCTTCGTCGAGAACGAAGAAGCCCTCGTCGAAGCTTACGACCGCGCCCTCGGGGAGATCGAAATCACTCCAACTCCCCGTCCGGCGGGCGGACCGCAATAACGACGAGGGTCACGTCGTCGTCGGGCGGACCGGAACCGGCGTGGCGGCGTCCGGCGTCGAGAAGGCTTTCGATGAGGTCCCGGGGCTCGAGGTGGCCGTGCTCGGCGACCAGCGCTTCGACGCGCTCATAGCTGAGGGGCTGGAGCTCGGCGTCAACCCGTTCCGGCAAGCCGTCGCTCATCATGACGACGCGGTCGCCGGGGTGCAGTGGGACGGTGGTTTGCTCGTAGCTTTCTTCTTTGAAGCTGCCGAGGGGAAGGCTGGGGATGATGACGGTGGAGACGCTGCGGTCCGCCGCGCGGTAGACCAGCACCGGCGGCATGGCCGCCGCGGCGAGCGTCATCGCCGACTCCTCCAGGTCGAAGCGGGCGGCGGCGAGCGCCATATGGCGACGGCGTAAGCCCATGCGGCGCAGTCCCCGCGACAGTCGGTCGAGGCACGCCGCGGGCGAGCTATCGCGGGCGGCGAGCAGCATGCCCTTGGTGGCGGCGACCAGGCTGCCGGCCTGGGCGCCGTGGCCGCTGGCGTCACCGACGATCACGGTCAGGTGGTCCGGGGTGCTGAGGAAGTCGTAATAGTCGCCGCCGACCTCGGTGGCGGTTTCGGCGTGCACCTCGATGGCGTAGAAGTCCGTCGGCGGCACGGTCGACGGCAGCATCGACGTCTGCAGCCGACGCGCTTCTTCCAGCTCTTCGGCGCGGCGGGCGTTCTCCGCCTCGAGTCGGGCCCGCTCCACTTCCTTTTCCCGCGCCAGCCGCTCCTGCTCGAGTTTTTCCGCGGAGAGCTTCCGGACGGTCTCGAGCTCCCTTTCGAGCTGACGCTGGGTCTTGCCGTAGTTGCGGCCGATGAATACCGTCATCGCGAACATGAGGACCGCCAGGCCGTAATAGGGCGACGGAAACGTCAGGAAATCGACGAGCTGCGGCAGGAGGCCCAAAGCCGCCAGCAGCTGGTAAGGCGAAAGAACCAGGAGCGGCAGCGCGCCGAGGCCCAATATCCACGTGTCGTCCACCAGCGCCTCGTCGCCGGACGGGGAGCGGATCACGGCCCTGACGATCTCGACATTCGCCAAGAGCATAAAAAGCAAGCCGAAGGGTTCAGACCGGTGGGGCTGCCAGAGTGCCCAAAGAGCGAGCACCGCCGCTACGGCCACGAAGACGACGAAGACCTTCGGCGGCCGACGGGCGGTGCACGAGTAGACGAAGCGCAAACTCGCCAGCGCCAAGGCGATGAAGGCGACCTGGAAGAGTGTGAAGTAGACCAGGTAAGCGTGCGGGTCGGGCTGGACGTAGCTCGCAAAATTGAGAAAGACCGCGGCGCCTGAGGAGGCCGCCGCCAGGCCGCAGAAAAGATTCGGCCCGGCCACCGGCCGGAAGAGAAAGAGCATCAGGTTGACGAGGGCGAAGGCCAGGAAAAGTCCGGACAGGAACATCTGGTGGAACGTCAGCAGCTTCACCAGACGTAGCCGCTCCTCCGCCATCGGTCGCAGCTCGGCAAAAAGCACACCGAGGCCCGCGCGCTCCCCCACCCACCGAGGCCCGTCGAGCAGCCACGATGAGTAGCGCACGGCGACGCGGTGACTCCCGGACGCGTCGAAGACCAGCGGCCGCGGATCGCGGGTGCGGTCCGCCACCTCATCGGCGGGGATCTGCGAGACGGTGCCGAAGCTGTGCACGCGCCGGCCGTTGAGGTACACCTCGGCGGCGCCTTCCTGGATCACCCGGACGCCGACGGGTCGACCGACCAGCGCCGCGTCGACCTCAACGTCGACCCAAAACCAGCCGTAGCCCTCGAATTCGGCCGGGAAAAGGTCGGCGTCAATCCTCCGACCCGACGCCGCGTCCCCCGACGCCGATCCGGGACCGGGGTCCGCCGCGGAGAATTCGTAGTGATCCGGGACACCGAGACCGGAAATCGTCGACCGAAAAAGCTGCGCCGAGGTCTCCGGCGTCCACCCGAGCGACGCGGCGAGGGCGACGAGCACAACCAGCGACCGACGGGCCGGCGGAAAGTCGAGAAGAGACACGCCTCAAGATTACCCGAAGAGACGGGCGATGGCGGGCGCCGTAGAATGTGAATTGAGCCATGGATCTCACGGGACGCACTATCGGGCAGATCCGCTTCGACTCGCTGATCGGAAGGGGCGGCATGGGGGCGGTTTACCGCGCCTTCGATCTGCGCCTCAAACGTCCGGTGGCGGTCAAAGTGCTGCGCGACCATAGTCGCCGCGCCGCCGAAGCGCGCGGGCGCTTCATGCGCGAAGCCCGGCTCCTGTCGCAGCTCGACCACCCCGGCATTTGTCGGGTCTATGACCTGATCGTGCATCCGGAAGGCAATCTTCTGGTCCTCGAGCTGATCGAAGGCCAAACCCTCCGTGAGGTCGAGCCGAGCACCTGGCCCCTCGCCCGCCAGCTGGAGTTGGCCCGCGATATCGCCGATGCGCTGGCGTCCGCCCACCGCCAGCTGATCCTGCACCGCGACCTCAAGCCCGACAACGTCATGATCGCCGAGGGCGGTCAGGTGAAGCTGCTGGACTTCGGCATCGCCCGGCCCCTCGACGCATTCCGCGCGGGGGACCTCCAGAAAGAAGAAATCCACGGCGACGACGTGCTGGGCGAGGTCGCGACCGACGACGACGGCCGGCACGGCGGCGATCCCTTAGAAGCGGCCAACCCCGACGACGAGATCACGCTCTTCGCCGGCGCCTTTGCTCCGCTCAAAGAGGCGGCGGGGCGGCCGGACCCGCCGTCGCCCGAATCCCCGCGGTCCCCGGATCCGCCGTCCGGCGAGACATTCCACACCCTCCGGGGCACCACCGTCGGCACCGTCGCTTATATGAGCCCGGAGCAAGCCCTCGGCCACGACCTGACGGTGGCGAGCGATATGTACGCCTTCGGCGTGCTGCTCCAAGAGCTCTTCACCGGCCGGCGCGCCTACCCGAAGGCGGGCCTTTTGGAGCTCTTTCAACGGGTGGCGAAGGCGGAGCTGGAGCCGATCCGCGGGGTGGACGGCGATCTGCGGGAGCTGATCCTCGCCCTCGAACGCCGGGACCCGAAAGCTCGCCCTTCGGCGGAAGAGACCCGCGACCGTCTGCAGGCACTGATCGATCGACCGGCCCTCAGGCGACGCCGTCAAAGGCGCTGGGCGGCGGCGATCGCGGCCCTCGCTCTGATCGCCGCAGCGGCCGGCGCGATCGTCTTCTCGCGGGCCGAGAGCCGACGCCAGGCGGAGATGGCGGAGCGATTCTCCCGCCAAGCGAGCGCGGTGGAATGGCTGCTGCGGGCCGAGCACCTCAGTCCCGCCCACGATATTTTGCCGGCCCGCCGCGACGTCGAAGCCCAGCTCCAGAGCCTCGCGGACCAGCTGCCCGGCACCGGCCAGCTCGGACGCGCCGCCGGCCACTACGCCCTCGGCCGCGCCCACCTCGCCCTCGGCGACGTCGAGGCCGCCCGCCGCCATCTGCAGGACGCCTGGGACGGCGGCTACCGCGGACCCGAGGTTGACGCTTACCTCGGCTTGGCCATGGTCCGCCTCCACGAGCTCTCGAGCGAAGAGGCGCTGCGCCTACCCGAGGGGCCGCGGCGCCGTGAACGGCTCGAATCTCTCGACCTCGAGCTGCGACGCCCGGGCATCGAGCGGCTCAAGTCCGGACGCTTCGCCGGCTCCACCGCCGACGGCCGCTCGACGATTCTGGCCATCGAGCCCGAGCACTATCCGCGGGCCCTCGTCGCGGTCGGCGAAGGTCGTCTCGACGACGCGCTCGATCACGCCCGGGCCGCGGCGAATAAGTGGCCCTGGTTTTACGAAGCGCACCTCTTGGCGGCGCAGATCGACCAGCGGCGGGGCCATGCCCAAGTCGACGCCGGGGACGTCGGCGCCGCGACCCTCGCCTTCATCGCCGCCCGCGGGCGGGCCGCCGTCGCCGCCGACATCGCCCGCAGCGATCCCCGGGTCGCGGTTGAGCAGTGCCTGATCGAGCGCACGCTGCTCGACCTGGAGATCAGCCACTCCCACCTCTCGCCGGAGAGGGTCCGGGAGATTTTCCGCCTCGGCGAAGCGGCCTGCCGCCGGGCGGTGCTCTTCGACGGCGAAGACAGCCGCGCCCTCGGCCTGCTCGCGTCGATCCTGCAGCGCGGCCTCGAAGCCAGTGACGTCGGCGAAGACGACCCCCGTCCGACGCTCACCGAAGCCGCCCAGCACGCCCGGCGTGCGGTCGAGCTCGACCCGGACGACGCCGCGTCGTGGAAGTCCCTGGGCGACATCTTTTCGATGTACGCCGACTGGGAATTCTTCCGCGGTATCGACCCGACGGCGGCGATCGGGCAGATGCAGACCGCCTACGAACACGCCGTTCGTCTCGACCCCGTCGAAGGTCGATACCTAAACGCCCTCGGCAACGCCGTATGCTTCCGCGCCGAAGTGCTCGCCCAGCGCGGCGGCGACCCGCGGCAGCTCTTCCGGGCGTCCGCCGATGCGCACTTGGCGAGCCACGAGCTGAGCTCCAGCGGCGTCGGCAATCTGGCGCTCAATAACCTCGGCGTGTGCTTGGTGCAATCGGCCCACTACGAGCTCTCCGTGGGTATCGATCCGGCGGCGACGCTCGAGGAGATCGAAGCGGCCCTCGACCTCGCCCTCAGCCTCGACGACGGCACCTTCCGCTTGTGGCGCCAAGTGGCGGAGCTCCACCGCACCCGGGCCCTGCGCCAGTGGAGCGTCGGTGAGGACGGTCGGGAGTCCGCCGGACGGGCGCGCGAAGCCATCGAGCGCGCCCTCGAGCTAAAAACCAACGACCCCCACAGCCGCACCGTCGATGTCTTGCTCGACGTGCTCGAAGCCCAGCTCTACCCGCAGCGGGCGCGGCGGGTCCTGGACGGCGCCGACGCCAAGATCCAAGCCCTGCGCGACGAGGACCCGTCGTGGCTGCCGGCACTGCTCGCGCGCGGCGCCGTGGCGCGGAGCCGGCTCGCCGCAGGACTGGTCACAGGACCGGCGGCCCGTGACGAGCTCCGCGCCGGCGCGGCGGCCCTGCGGCAGATCACCGCGGCCGGCACCCGGGACGCGAGCGCCCACCTGGAGCTGGCTCGCCTCGCCATGGCCAGCGCCTCGGTCGTCGGCGACGATCGGGCCTGGCGCCGGGCCAAGGCGGCGCTCGACGAAGCGGCCCGGCTGTGGCCTGAACGCCCGGATGTGCCGCTCGCCCGCGCCGCCCTCCTAAGCCAAAGCGCGCCGCTGGAGGTCGATTCGACCCTCGAGCGCGCCCGTGAGCTGCGGACCGCGCTCACCGAGACCCCGCCGACGGCCAGCTGGATGGCCGGGGCCCGGCTCGACGGCCAGACCCGGTGGCCATTCCTCAGCTATTGAGCAGCGGGCGCCTGGGCTACCGCAGGGTAAAAGAGACTTCCACTCGATAGAGCACCGGCACCGGCTGACCGTTGAGCACGGACGGCTCGAATCGCCACCGCGCCACCGCGTCGAGGGCGGCTTCGGAAAGGCCCAGCGGCCGGCCCGCCACCACCTTGAGGTCCACCACCTGGCCGTCGGTATCGATCGTCGCTTCGAGCACGACCGTGCCTTCTATCCGCGCGCGCTTGGCCGGCGCGGGATAGCGGGGCTGGACATAAAAAGTCCGCTCCGGCGCCGCCAAGCGCCCGCCGACGCGGATCGGCTCCGTGGGCGCCGCGGCGACCGGTTTCGGCGGCGGCGGAGCCACGGGCAGGTCGAGGTAGGTGTCGTCGATCTCCAAAACGACGTCCGGAGCCAGATCGACGATGTAGGGATCATCGTCGGGGTCTTGGTCCGGTACCGGGATGGAGGTCACTTTCTGCCTCAGCTTATTCCTCGGCGGCGGGTCCGGCGGCGGCGGCCGGAAGCGCGGTGTCGCCGACAGGCGAATGGCCTTCGGTTTCGCGGCGGGCTCCGCTTCCATCGCCTGCCAACTCGGGATCGCAGTGCATAGAAAGACCCCGTGAACGAGCACGGCGATCGCGCATGACACGCGGAAACTGCGGGCGTCCGCACGGTCTATCTCGACATAGGTGGAGACCACGTCTTCTTCGGTGCCGGGCGCGCCGGCGGGCAAATGTGCTGAACGTGTCATCGTACCTCCAAGGTTTCGAGGGGGACGAGGACGGCGCCGTTCGTCGGGTGCTGGTCTAAGAGACTCGACTTCCGAAGGGAAGGTTCCCGGCGTTTTGCCCGAGGCATTTTTCAAGTGGCGTCCCAGCAGGTAAAGTCGCGCCACTTTTTAGGAGACCCCGATGGAATTTACGTTTGCGCAGCTGCGTGAAGCCGAGAAAGTTGACCTCGGCGCCAGCAGCTGGATGCCGATCGATCAATCGCGCATCGATGCCTTCGCCGAGGCGACCGATGATCGCCAGTGGATACATATCGACCCGGACCGGGCGAAGAAGTCGCAGTGGGGCAACACCATCGCCCACGGCTTCCTGCTCGTCTCCGTCGTCCCGAGGCTCTTCACCGAGCTCTTTCGGGTGCCGGAGGCCAAGATGCTGGTCAACTACGGGGTCGACAAGATTCGCTTCATCCACCCCGTGCCTTGCAACAGCGCGGTCCAGCTCGCGTGCCGCATCGCTTCGGTCAAGGAACGCGCCGGCAATATGCTCGTTCGGGTTCGGGGGGAGCTGAGCTCTCGGGCGCTCGAAGACGAAGGCGACACCCGCCGCTCCGTCCTGCTCGACATCCTCTTCCTGGTGGTGCCGCCCGATCCGGAGACGGCTTAACCACATCGCATCAGCACAAGCCCTTTGGCTAAACAGCACTTGACCCCGCGAGGCGAGGCCAAGTGCACAGTCTCCCGCGGGAGTCTCAGCCCTTCTTCGGGCGCATCGCCGCGAGCTGCTGCTTCAGCTGCTCGCGCGGCGCGTTGGTGAACGCGGCGAACTCCTGGCCGATCTTCAGCCACTCGCCGCCGTCGATCGTCACGCACTCACCGTTGATATAGCTCGACCCCGGCGCAAAGAGGTAGGTCGCCAAGTCCCCGAGCTCCGACGGTTGGCCGAAGCGACCGAGCGGATTGTGCTTCTTGGCCTGCTCCATATAGCCCTCCGGCATCAGGCGCGAGAACGCACCCTCGGTCGGGAAAGGGCCCGGGGCGATCGAGTTGAAGCGAATGCCGTAGGCCGCCCATTCCACCGCCAGGGAGCGGGTCATGGCGAAGACGCCGGCTTTGGCGCAGGCGCTCGGCACCACAAAAGGCGAGCCGGTCCACGCATAGGTGGTCACGATCGATAGCACGTGGTGTCCGCCCTGGCCGCGCTCGATCCAGCGACGGCCCAGCTCCTGGGTGGTGTGGAAAGTGCCGTAAAGCACGATCTTCACGACCGCATCGAACGCGTTCGGCGACAGATCCTCAGTGAACGCAAGGAAGTTGCCGGCCGCGTTATTGACCAAGCCGGTGATCTCACCCAGCTCGTCTTCGATGGAGTCGACGGCGGCCCGCACCGCCTGCGGGTCGCGGACGTCGGTCTGGGCGAAGGCGGCGGTACCGCCGGCCTCGCGGATCGCGGCGACGGTTTCCTCAAGCGGCTCCGCCCGCCGTCCGCAAACGCCCACCGACGCGCCGAGGGCGCCGAAGCGTTCGGCCATGGCGCGGCCGAGGCCGGAGCCGCCGCCGGTGATCAGGATTTTCTGTCCGTCGAGCACGTCGTCTTTGAACATCAGGGCTCCTCGTCGGCCAGCATCTCGAAGCGGCCGATTTGTTCTTCGGTCAGGCTGCGTACGCTGCCTTGATTTTGGTAGCACCGCGTCCACTCGACGATCCATTCGAGCGCCGCCGGCAGGGCGAGTCGCGGGCGCCATCCCAGGCGCACCCGAGCCTTCGTGGCGTCGAGCTTAAGCAGATTCGCTTCCGGCGGCTGTTCGCCCTCCGCCATCGACCACGCCACGTCCTCGCCGGTGGTTCGCTGCCACGCGTCGACCAGGGTCTTCACCACCCAGCCGACGGGCTGGGCGTCGTCTTCCGACGGGCCGAAATTCCACCCTTCAGCCACCGACGCGCCCTCCTCGAGCAGCCTTTCGGTGAGCACCAGATACCCGTCCAGCGCTTCGAGCACGTGCTGCCACGGCCGGATGGCGTGGGGGTTGCGGATGTGGACCTCGCGGCCGGCGAGGATGCCGCGCACCATATCCGGGATGAGCCGATCCAAGGCCCAGTCGCCGCCGCCGATCACGTTGCCCGCCCGCGCCGACGCCACCGCCGGCATGTGGCGACCGGTAAAAAACGAGTCGCGATACGACGCGGTCACCAGCTCCGCACAGCCCTTGCTGCTCGAATACGGATCCTTGCCGCCCATCGGCTCGTTCTCTCGGTACGGCCACAGCCATTCGCGATTCTCGTAGCACTTGTCGCTCGTGACCACGACGACCGCCTCCACCCCCGGGGTGCGACGGACGGCCTCGAGCACGTGCACGGTGCCCATCACGTTGGCGCCGAAGGTCTCGACGGGCTGGTCATAGCCCGGACGCACCAGCGCTTGGGCGGCGAGGTGGAGCACGACCTCCGGCTTCTGCTCGCGGAAGACCTTCAGCAACGCCTCGAGGTCACGCACGTCGCCGCGCACCGAGCGCATCCCTTCCGCAACGCCGGCGAGATCGAACAGACTCGGATTCGAAGGCGGCGCGAGGGCGTAGCCCGTCACCTCGGCCCCGAGGCGCTGGAGCCATAGGCTCAGCCAGGCGCCTTTGAAACCGGTGTGCCCCGTCACCAACACCCGTCGGCCGCGCCAGGCACGGCGTCTTTGCTCGATCGCGCGCATGCAGTCTCCCGCTCTAAGGCCGCCCCGCGGCGGCTGTTAGATTGACCCCCACTTTTACCACGGCCGGCCCACTCTGGGCGAGCGAAGGCGGGCCCGCGTGGGCCCTGGAAATCCCCACCTGCGACGACGATGAACCTGCTCATTCTCGAAGCCCATGAACTCGACGCGGACGGCCGCGTGCACTTGACGGACCGCCGCGCGGACCACCTGAATCAGGTCCTCCGGGTCGACGCCGGCGCCGAGGTCCGCGCCGGCGTGCTGGGTGGAGGCGTCGGCACCGCCACCGTGGAGCGGGTGGAACCGACGGGTCGACGGACCGCAGCGATCACCGTGCAGGTCAAAATTCCGCCGACCACGGCGGAGCGACCGGAGCTCGACCTGATCGTCGCCCTGCCCCGCCCCGCCGTGCTGCACCGGGTCCTGCAGCACGCCGCGACGCTCGGCGTCGGGGAGATTCATCTGATCAACGCCTGGCGGGTCGAGAAGAGCTATTTCCAATCCCCATCGCTCGAGCCCGAGGCTGTCCGCAAACACCTGTGGCTCGGCCTCGAGCAAGGGCGCCGCACGTGGCTCCCGGAGGTCCACATCCACCGTCGACTGGTGCCCTTCGTCGAAGGCCTCGGCCCACCGCCGCCCGACGTCCGTCGGCTGCTCGCGCACCCCGCGGCGGTGCCGATTGAAGACGCGGTGCCCGGTGGCGCCGACGCCCCGTGGCCGGAGCGGCTGCAGCTCGCCATCGGTCCGGAGGGCGGCTGGCGCGACCGTGAGCTCGAGACCTTCGCCGGCGCCGGTTTTGCGGCCGTCGCCCTCGGCGACTGGATCCTGCGTAGCGAAGCCGCGGTCACCGCCGCGGTCGCGCAGATCGCCCTCCTGCGTCGGCTCCGGTCGCCGGAACGACCCGCGCCGCAGGATCGTGCACGCACCACCGGCGCGAAACCTCTCTGATAAGCTCACCTCTACCGTTTATGACAACTCTCTTACGGGATCATCTCAAGCAGTTTTCCCCGCGGACACCCCCACGGATATGGATCAAGCACTGAGCCACGCGCTTATTTTCCGAGGGGAACGCCTCGCCGTTCCCTTAGGGGACGTGACGGTCGGACGCAGCCGCACGTCGGACTTAACGATTTCCGATCCGAGCATCAGCCGGCGCCACGCCGTGCTCCGCGCCGGCGACGGCCATATCGTCGTGCGCGACCTCGGATCTTCGAACGGCACCTTCATCAACAACCGCAAGGTGATTGCCGAAGATGTCGTCGAGGACGGCGACTTACTTCGCTTCGGCGACGCCGAGACCCAGGTCTCCATTCCCGGCGCCGAACCGGCGGCGCCGCCGCAGACCGTCTTGCCGAACCAGCCCGGCGAAGCGACTTTCTTCCTCCAGGCCGAGTCGCTCAACCTCGGCGGGCCAGAGTCCGCAG
>JBCDKB010000002.1:0-60626 GCA_038747035.1 Acidobacteriota bacterium
GAGCTCGGTTCCGTCCAGACCCCTACACCCGTAGCTCCCGCCCCTAACCACCTCCACGCGCAGACGACGAGTCTCGAGTCCGCCGAGTCATCGGCCGGCCTCACCCTCCTCGAGCGCCTTGAAGATATTTGTATAGACCAGGGCCTCTCGGGCCTCGCCGGTCGCCTCGATGACATGGTCGGCTTCGTAGCCATGGACCTCGCCGCCTTTGAAGCCGAGTTTGCCCAGCTGCCGCGTCGCCCGCAGCGGGTCGGCCGGGCCGCGACGCACCTGCTCGACGTCGGTGGTAAACGGCTGAGGCCCCTTTGCCTCGCGCTCGCATCCCGTGTCGGATCCGGCTTCGACCAGCACGTCCTCGACCTCGCGGTCGCGGTGGAGCTCGTTCACTCCGCCACCCTGCTCCACGACGACGTCGTGGACTACGCCGACCACCGCCGCGGCAAGCCCACCGCCCGCTCGGTCTACGGCAATGCCGCGTCGATCTTCGCCGGAGACTGGCTGCTGATCGAAGCGCTGCGCCGCGTGCGCCGCGCCGGCCATCCGCAGCTCCTCGGCGGCCTGCTCGACATCATCGAAGAAATGATCTTCGCCGAGTCGCTCCAGCTCGAGAACCGCGGACGCCTGTCGATGAATCGCGAGACCTACTTCAAGGTCGCCGAAGGAAAGACGGCCTCGGTCTTCCGCTGGGCCCTCGAAGCCGGCGGCGTCGCGGGCGGCTTGGCCACGGCCGAAACCAAGGCCTTGGCCGAATTCGGCCAGCAGCTCGGCATCACCTTCCAGGCCGTCGATGACCTCCTCGACCTCACCGGCGA
The DNA here is from genome assembly GCA_038747035.1 of Acidobacteriota bacterium. Taxonomy (GTDB): domain Bacteria; phylum Acidobacteriota; class Thermoanaerobaculia; order Multivoradales; family J023; genus JAUIJL01. The sequence goes on from JBCDKB010000002.1 coordinate 813, forward strand.
CCCGGACACGACCGGCAAGGACCTCTTCACCGACCTGCGGGAAGGCAAAATGACCTTGCCGCTGATCTTCGCCCTCGAGCGTGAAACCGAAGCTCGGGCCATTGTGAGCGCGGTGCTCGACATTCCGGAACACGAACCGGTACCCAAAGATCTAGCCCGCCAGGTGATCGACCTCCTGCGTCGGACCGACGCCGTCGCCGACACCCTCAAGCTGGCGCGCCGCCACAGCCAGCGGGCCATCGAAGCGCTCAACTCCGTGCCCGACGGCGCCGCCCGCCGGGCCCTGGCCACGGTCGCGGAAGCGATCGTCGACCGCGATCTTTGAGGCGGTGGATCGATGAAAAGCACGACACCCACCTTGCCGTCATCGATGGCCAAGCCCGGCTCCGGCGCCATGTTCGATCGAATCGCCGGCCGCTATGACCTGCTCAACAGGCTCATGTCCTTCGGCCTCGACTTCCAGTGGCGCCGCAGCCTCGTGAAGAGCCTGGAGCTCAAGCCCGGCAGCCGCATCCTCGACCTCGCCACCGGCACCGCCGACGTCGCCCTCGAAATCCTCCGGCAGCAGCCAGAGGCCGCGGTCATTGGACTCGATCCATCGCCGAATATGCTCGACCTCGGCCGCGACAAGATCAGCGCCAAAGACCTCGACGATCGCATTGAGCTGCGCGGCGGCATCGCCGAAGAGCTGCCCTTTGAAGACAATAGCTTTGACGGCGTGACGATTTCCTACGGCATCCGCAACGTGCCGGATCGGCCCAAAGCTCTCCAGGAAATGAACCGCGTCGTGCGGCCCGGCGGTCGCATCTCGATCCTCGAAGCCACCGAAGCGCAGGGCAATCCCCTCGCCTTCGGCGCCCGCTTCTATGTGCACCAGGTCATTCCGCGCATCGGCGCCTGGCTCTCGGGCGCCAAGGAGTACCGCTATCTCCAGTCATCGATCGCGGCCTTCCCGGCGCCCAAAGACTTCGAGACCATGATGCGGGACGCCGGCCTGCGCCCGATGCGGAGGCGCGGCATGACCTTCGGCGCCAACACCCTCTTCGTGGCGGAGCCGGGGGTGTCGTCATGACCACCGCCGCCCTCAGCCGCACGACGGAGTCGGCCGCCCTCAAACCGACCCTCGACTCCGCCATCGCCCGTCGCCTCGACGCCGTGTCGAGCGGACGCTGGCTCGCGCTGACGGTCCCGGCGCCGCCCGTCGAGCCCCACGCCATGCTCGACGCCGCCGAAGCGATCGGCCTCAACGTCCAGGACCACGGCGTCCTGTGGCGTCCCCCGGAAGGCGCCAGTTTCGCCGCCGTCGGCGCGGCGGTGAGCCTCGACCTGCGGGGTGACGATCGATTCGGCGAGCTTCGCCTCCGGGCCGCGGAAGCCTTCAGCCGCCTCGACACCGACGCCCTCGACGGCGCCGAGGCCACCGCGCCGCGGGCCTTCGGCGGCTTCGCCTTCGACGTCGGCGCCGCCGACGCCGCGCCGTGGCACGACTTCGGGGACGGTTGCTTCACCCTACCGAGGTGGCTCTACCGGCGCCGCGACCAGGGCGCCGACCTGACCCTCACGGTCGGCGCCGACGAGCTGGCCGCCACGCCGTCAAGCCAGTGGGCGGAGCGGATGACCCTGCTGCTACGCCAGCTGGCGGCCACCGCCGAGCGCGACCCGGGGTTCTTCGGGGCACGCCCGATGGAGCTCTCGAGGCTCGAGGTCCCCAGGCTGCTCGAGGATTCAGAAGCCGACGCCGCCTGGGTCCGGCTGGTGGAAGACATCCGAGGAGCCATCCACAGCGGCGACGTCGAAAAAATCGTCGCCGCCCGCCGTTTCACCGTCGAGCTCGGCGCTTCGCGACCCGTCGCCCGCGTCCTTGAGCGGCTCGAGCAGCGTCGCCGCGCCACCGCCTTCGCCTTCTCGAGACCCGGCGCGACCTTCCTCGGCCTCACGCCCGAGCGGCTGATCACCAAGAAAGGCATGCGTTTCGTGACAGAAGCGCTCGCCGGCTCGATCGAAAGCGGCGCCGAACACGCCGCCGAGCTGCTCGACAGCGGCAAGGATCGCCTCGAGCAGCAGCTCGTCGTCGACGCCATCCTGCGTCGCCTCGAGCCGCTGGCGGAGCGCCTCGAGGCCGCCGACCGGCCGAGCGTGCGCGAGTTGCCGGAGGTGCTTCACCTGCAGACGCCGATTCGCGGCGACCTGAATGCCCCCCGCCACGTGCTCGAGCTCGCGGAGCTCCTGCATCCGACCCCGGCGGTGGGCGGCGTGCCCACCCCCAGCGCCCTGCGCTGGATCCGCGAGCGGGAAAATGACGCCCGCGGCTGGTACGCCTCGCCGGTGGGCTGGTTCGACGCCGCGGGCGACGGCGAATTCTTCGTCGCCCTGCGCTCCTGCCTGCTGCTGCCGGGTCGCGCCGAGCTCTACGCCGGCGCCGGTATCGTCGCCGACTCGGATCCGGGCCTCGAGCTCGACGAAGTCCGACTGAAGCTGCGCACCCTGCTGCACGCCCTGGCGGCGTAGCGCCCGCGTCCGAGAGAGTGCCTTTGCCGCACCAGCCCCTTGACCTCCAGGCGCAGTGGGCCCGCCTGATCCTCACCACCTTCGCGGACGCCGGCGTCCGCGAAGTGGTCGTCAGTCCGGGCTCGCGCTCGACCCCCTTCGTGGTCGCCGCCGTCGCCGAAAAGCGGCTCACCCTCCATGACGTGGTCGACGAGCGCGCCGCCGGCTTCTTCGCCCTCGGCCAGGCCCGGCGAAGCGGCCTGCCGAGTCTCCTGCTCTGCACCTCCGGGACCGCCGCCGCCCACTACCTGCCGGCGGTCATCGAAGCCGGCATGACCGGCGTGCCGATGCTCATCTTGAGCGCCGACCGCCCGCTCGAGCTGCTCGACTGCGGCGCCAATCAAACCATCGACCAGAGCCACCTCTTCGGCGGTCAGGCGCGTGCGTTCGTCGACCTCGGGACCGCTGAGCCGGCGCCCGCCGCGCTCCGCGGCGTCCGGCGGCGGATCGCGCAGGCCGTCTTCACCGCCCACGGCCCCACGCCGGGCGCCGTGCATTTGAACGCCCGGGCGCGAAAGCCGCTCGAGCCGCCGCCGGACGACGGGCCCCGGGCCGGCGCCGTCGTCCACGTCGACCGGCTGTTGGCGCGGCCCCTGGTGCGCGCCAGTCACCCGGTATCGGCGCCCCCCGGCACGGCCCTCGGCGAGCTCGTGGTGGCGTGTCGCACCGTCGAACGTGGCCTCATCGTCGCGGGCCCCGGCTCCGTCGGCCAGGGCGCCGTGCGCCGTACCGTCGCCGAGCTCTGCCACTTCACCGGCTATCCGCTCCTCGCGGACCTCGCCAGCCAGTTGCGGGGCACCGGCGCCCCGGCGGTCGACAGCCTGGAAGCCTTGCTGCGCAGTGACCTTTGGGACGACCTCCGACCGGATTTGATTCTCCAGATCGGACGGGCGCCCACCACCACGGCGTGGGTGCGGCGGATCGCCGAACGTTTCGAGTCCGACGACCCGATCGGCGCCCATTGGGTGCTCGGCCCCCACGACTGGCACGACCCCGAATCGACGGCGACCCACCTGCTCCGCGCCGACCTCGACGTCGCCCTCGGCACCGTGGCGATGGCCATGGCGACGGCGCCGCCGGCCCAGGAGCGAAGCGAGTGGACCGCCCGCTGGCGGCAGGTCGCGGACCGGGTCCGCGGCGCCGTCGAGTCGACCCTCGACGGCCCCGAATTCACCGAAGGCCAGGTCGCCCGGGAGGCCGTCGGCGCCGTCCCGGCGACCGGCAACCTCGTCCTCGGCAATAGCCTCGCCATCCGCCACGCCGACCTCTTCGGAGGCCAGACCCGGACCGGCGTCCGGGTGCTCAGCCAGCGGGGCGCGAGCGGTATCGACGGGCTCGTGGCGGGCGCCGCCGGCGCGGCGTCGGCGGGCCACCCGACGCTGCTGCTGCTCGGCGACGTCAGCCTGCGCCACGATCTGGGCGGCCTGCTCACCGCGGGGCGCGGCGGCTCGCCGTTCGTCGTGGTGATGATCAACAACGGCGGCGGCCGCATTTTCGAGCTGCTGCCGATCGCGAATACGGTCGACGACGGCACATTCCGGCATTGGTTGACGCCGCCGGATGACGGCGTCGGCGACGCGGCGGATATCGCCAGAGTCGGCGGCTTTTCTTTCCGCCGGGTCGACCGCCGGAGCCACCTGCGCGAAGCCCTCGTCCACGCCTTAACCGCGGGCGGACCGTGGCTCATCGAAGCCGCCGTGCCTCCGTCCGGCGCCATCGACGAGCGGCGTCGACTCGACGACGCCCTCGCGGCGCACCCTGAGAATCCTTCCCCGGAGACCACCCCGCCATGAGAATGCTGCTACTCCATGGATTCGGCGGCCGCGGCGCCTCGTGGCGGCCGGTGATCCAGGCCTTGCCCGACGGGCTCGACGTTATGGCCCCCGACCTTCCGGGACACGGCGGCCAATTCGCTGGGCCGCTGCCGGCTGACTTTGAAGCGACCGTCGACGCGCTGGCGGCGGCCCACCTCGCGGCCGCCGACCCGACCCACGTCGTCGGCTACTCCCTCGGCGGTCGCCTCGCCCTCGGGCTCGCCTTCCGGCGACCGGAGAAGATCTCGAGCCTCACGCTGATCGGCGTTCGACCCGGCCTCGACGCCGCTGATCGCTGCCCCAGGAGCGAGCTCGATCGACGTCGGGCGCAAACGCTGCGGGAAGACCTCCCTGAATTCTTCAAGAGCTGGTCCCGTCTACCGCTCTTTGAGAGTCAGAGGTCACTCGACCCGAGCATCCTGGAGAACCAGCGCCAAGTGCGCCTCGGCCACAGCCCCGAGGGTCTGGCGTGGGCCATGGAAACGCTCTCCCCGGGACGCATGCCCGACTACCTACCCCGCCTCGGCGAGCTCACGATGCCGGTGCACTGGATCACCGGCGCCTTCGACGCCCCCTACCTGGCCCTCGCCGACTCGATCCGGCGACGCGGACACGCCTTCCGCTTCAGCACCGTGCCCGAATGCGGCCACAATGGACCGCTCGAAGCCCCGGCGGCCGTGGCCGGACTGCTCGAGGAGTCTGTCTTCAGCCCGGCGCCGGTGCCCGCGGAGATCTCCGCGTGAGCCCGGACGGCGCCGCGCCCGGCGCCGTCAAAGCCTGGATCCTCGCCAGCCGTCCACCGACCCTCGGCGCCGCCGTCGTCCCGGTGGCGATCGGCGCCGCCGTCGCCCACGCCGTCGGCGGACTCGCCCTATGGCCGACGCTGGCGGCCCTGTGGGGGGCGATATGGATCCAGATCGGCACCAATTTCGCCAACGACGTCTTCGACTTCGAAAAAGGCGCGGACACGGAGGACCGCCTCGGCCCCACCCGCGCCGTCCAGGCCGGCCTGCTGTCCGCCGCCGCCATGCGCAAGGGCATGGTCATCGCCTTCGCTTTGGCGTTTGTGGCCGGCCTTTACCTCACCTGGGTCGGCGGCTGGCCGATCCTGGTCATCGGCGTCGTCTCGATCCTCTCCGGCATCGCCTACACCGGCGGCCCCTATCCGCTCGGCTACAACGGCTTGGGCGACGTCTTCGTCCTGATTTTCTTCGGCTTCGTGGCGGTCTGCGGCACGGTGTGGGTCAGCCTCTCGAGCGTGCCGGAGCTCGCCTGGTGGGCGTCGATTCCGCCAGGGGCCCTGGCGACGGCGATCCTGGTGGTTAACAACGTGCGGGACCGGGAGACCGACGTCCGAGTCGGCAAGCGAACCCTCGCCGTGCGATTTGGGCGCCGCTTCGTGCTGGCCGAGTATGCGCTCATGCTGGTCGCCGCCTACGCTGTACCGGTGTGGATCGCGGTCGGTTCCGGGCCACCCGTTCTGCTGCCGTTGGTCACCGTGCCGTGGGCCCTCGTGCTGTGGCGCCGACTCCTGGCCGGGGAAGGTCGGGAGCTCAACCCCGTCTTGGTGCAAACGGCCCAGCTGCTAGTCGTCCACGGGTTTCTCTTCGCGGCCGGCCTCGCCGCGCTCCCCGGCTTCGGCGGACCCTAGGGACCGTGCCAGCGCTGTCCGATTCGGCACGACCCTCCGGCGCGCCCGTCACTATCCGGGAGATCTCCCTGGAAGTTCGCTCAGGGGCCAGCGACGGCGCCGGCAACGCCGTGCGCCGGTGGTCGCGCCGCCGCGGGTGCCTGCTGCGGGTGCGGGACGCGGACGGCCACGTCGGCCTCGGCGAGGCGTCTCCGCTCCCGGACTACTCCCCCGACGCCTTCGACGACGTCCACGCCGCGCTCACCGACTGGCGTCCGCACGCCATCGAGGCCTCCGCGGCGGGCCTCGACGCGGCGCTCACGTCGCTGCCCCAGACGCTTCCGGCGGCGCGTTTCGCCGCCGAAACCGCCGTGCTTGACCTGCTCGCCCGCCGCGCCGGCCGGTCCTACGCGGACGAGCTGGCGGCCCTCACAGGCCGACGGCGGCCCGCGACGTCGCTGCGGACGGCGGCGCTGCTGACCCTGGATCTCGACGCCGACGACGGCTGGGGCTCCACCGGCGAGCGGGCCGCTCGGCTGCTGGACCTCGGCTTCTCGACCCTCAAGATCAAGGTCGGCCGACCCGGTCTTTTCGATGCTGAAGTCTCGGCGCTCCGCAGGCTGCGGCGCCACCTCGGCGACGACGTCGCCCTCCGCCTCGACGCCAACCGGGCGTGGGCGCATGGGGGCATCGAAACCAAACTCGGGGCCCTGGCCGAGCTCGATGTGGAATTTCTCGAGGAGCCTACGGAGGCGCCGTACCTGCCCGACGGCGAAACAGCCGTGCCCTTGGCCCTCGACGAAAGTCTGCGCTTGGACCCCGAGTCTGTTCGACGACTCGTCGAGTCCGGCGCCTATCGAGTCGCGGTGCTGAAGCCGCTGGTGCTCGGCGGCGCCGTCGCCTGCCTCCGACTGGCGACACGCCTGCGCGACGCGGGCCTTGGCGCCGTCGCCTCCCACGGATTCGACGGCCCCGTGGCCCTCCAGGCGACGGCCGCCCTCGCCGCGGTCCTCGACGGCCCCTCGGGTCGGAGGTGCGCCCACGGCGTCGCGCCCCACGCCGGCCTCGATGCGTGGCCCGCCGCAGGGGGGCCCTGGGTCCACGGAGCGAACCTTGAAATCCCAAGCGACGCCGTCGGGCTCGGGCTAGGGGTCTCGTCGTCGGGCCTATCCCCATGACGTCCAGCCCCGAGGGACTCTCGATCTTCTCGGCCGCCCTTGAGGCGCCCCGCGCGACGGCGCTCGTGCTCGACGGACGCGAGCTCACCTTCGACGAACTCGCCGCGCAGACGGCCCCGGTGACCGACGGACTCCGCCATCGATTCGGCGACGGGGTCCACGCCGTGGCGGCGGTCGCCGAACGTCGACTGGAGACCCTGCTGCTCGCTTACGCCGTCATGGAGCTCGGCTGGACGCTCATCCCGCTCCACCCCCGGTCCCGTGACGGGGAACGACAGCGTTTCGTCGAGTCCCTCGGGCTTTCGAGCTGGATGCACCCCGGTGAGCTGCCTCGGGCCAGAGACGCCTGGGGCGGCGGCGCCAACGCGGCGAGCGACGTCGAAGCGACCCTGGCCGTCGTGCCGACCTCCGGCAGCACCGGAAGGCCCAAGGGCGTCGCGCTGTCGTACCGCGCTTTCCTCGCCGCCGCCGCGGCGAGCGCCGGGCGGCTCGGCTGGGGTCCAAACGCCCGCTGGCTGCTCAGCTTGCCGCTCGCCCACGTCGGCGGGCTGTCGATCTTGACCCGATGCTTGATCGACCGCCGGACCGCCGTCGTGCCCCCTGAGGGTGAGAGCTTCGATCCCGAGACCGTGCTCAAGCGCATCCACGGCGACGCCGTGACCCACCTTTCCGTGGTGCCGTACATGCTGCGTCGGCTGCTCGACGTCGGCGGACCGCCGCCGCCGTCCCTACGCTGCGTGCTCGTCGGCGGCGCGGCCCTCCCCCCGGCCTGGCTCGAGGACGCCCGGCGGGCGGGCTGGCCGGCCCTCGCGACCTACGGGTTAACGGAAGCCTGTTCCCAGGTCGCGACGCAGCCCCCCGAGGACCTCGAGACCTTTCCGCCGACCGCCGGGGCACCGCTGCTCGACGGCGTGGAAGCCCGCCTCGACGGGGACGGTGTGCTGTCCCTGCGCGGCCCGTCCCTCTTCTCCGGCTACCGGCCGGACGCCGACGGTCCTCGACCGCCGGAGGCCTGGCTCCGCACCGGCGACGTCGCCCGGATCGAGGACGGGCGACTCCACATCCTCGGCCGCCATGACCACGTGATCGTCACCGGCGGTGAGAACGTGCACCCCGCAGAGGTCGAGCGCGCGCTGCTCCAGGTGGCGGGCGTCGGCGAAGCGTGCGTGGTCGGCGTTCCAGACGCGCGCTGGGGTCACACCGTGGCCGCCGCCGTAGCCCCCGGCGACGACCCCCACGGAGCCCCGGCGCTCGCTATCGACGCGATCGACGACGAGCTGCGCGAGCGCATCGCAGGTTTTAAACGTCCCCGGCGCTGGCGACTGCTCGATGCCCTACCGCGCACCCCGTCGGGCAAGGTCGACCGGCGGAAGGTGGCTCGACTCTTCGACGGGTCGACGCCGGCTCACTCGGCTCACCACTCCCCCTGATCCGGGTAGTAGTCCCACGTCTCAGAGTTCAGCAGCCGCCGGAAAGGCGGCAGACAGGTCGCAGGCAGGGCCGCTTCGAGGGCCCCGCGTTCCGCTTCGAGCGCGACCCGGGTGGCTTCGGTCAGCTTCCGATCGGCCACCGAGGCCTTGAAGTCATCGAGTTTTTTCTGCGCCGAGGCTCGCTGGCGCTTCTCCACCCGGACCACCTCCGGACCGACTTGGTCAATCGTCGGCATCTCGCGGTCGAGCAGCTCCCGGGCGCCGGCGTAGTCCGTGCGGAAGTGCTCCGGCAGGTCGAAGGGCATCGCCGCGGGCCGGCCGAGCAGTCGCCAGTCGATGAGCGCGATATGCCGCGCCCAATCCTCGACGACCAGCCCTCGGACCTCGAGTTCGCCGGCCACCAGGTGGCCGAGCTGGGCGTGACGCCGGAGCTCCCGTCGCCACATCGCTTCGGACAACGGCTCGCCCTCCCCGTCGGCCCGGCGCAGGGTGCCGCCGTCATCCGGCGGTGTCCCTCCGTCACCGGGGGCCGGCACCGAAGCCGACGCCGCAAGGCAAGCCTCGGACACCGCGCGACGAAAGTCCAGCAGCGCCGCCACGTCCGTAGGCGTCAGCTCGACGGCCCCGAGCTTGGTCTCGTCAGCCGGGTCGCGCCGAAGCGCGTCAAAACGCGTCGTGGACTCGGCCAAGCTTTCGTAGAGCTCCACGGTGTCCTGGGTGCTCTCGACAAAAGGCATCACGTTCACGAGACAGCCCCCCACCGCCACGACCGTAACGGTGAGCACCGCGGCCAAGGACCCCAGTGCCCACCGCGACCGGCCGGGGCCCAGGCCCGCGAGCCGCGGTCCCGGCAGCGCCGCCGTCGAGACCTTGAGCCGTTTCGCGGCTCGGATCCACGGACCGTGCTCGCGGCGCAGGTAGGGCGGCATGCCGGCGGCGTCGGCGCGGACTTCCGCAAGCAGCTCATTCGCCTCGGCCTCTTCCCCACGACGCAGCAGCAGGCGCGCCAGCCGCACCTTGCCTTCGGGCGGGTTGCGCTTCGCAAGCACCTGACGCAGCTCGCGTTCGGCGGCTTGCGTCTCCCCGAGCTCATCGAGCGTGCGGGCATAGGCCAAGCGCGCGGCGCCGAATTTGTAGTCTGGGTCGAGCTCGACGAGTTCCTCGAGCAGCGGTTTGGCCTCTGCCCAGCGCCTACCCTGGACCTGGAGCACCGTGGCCAAGGGCAAGTGACTCTCCCGCGGCGAGGAACCGGCGGCACACGCTTCGCGCAGCAGAGTCTCCGCCTTTTTCTTCTTGCCGAGGCTCAGGAGGATGTCACCCGCCTCGGCGAGAATCGACGGCCCGCGCCAGTGCTGGAGCTGGACCTCGAGCTCTTTGAGGCGCCGCTTCGCTTCAGCTCGCCGGGCCGCCGCCGGAGAAATGCGCCCCAGCCGATTCGCCCACGGCCCATAGGATACGGCGAAATAAGCGAGCGGTCCCACCACCGGCACGAAGAGCGCCACCAGGAACCAGTACCACTCCGCCCGGACCCGCAAGATGTCGACGATCGCGGCCGCCGCGAGCGCCGTCGGCACGAATCCGAAACATCCAAAGAAGAGGCTGTAGAAGGCGACGATGAAGTCCATAGGGCCGCTCCTCGAGGGGGGAACGGCAGAACTCTAGCGCATCCGTGTTGTCGACTTTAGACCCGTCGCCGGGCCGCCGGAATGAGCCCCTTCGACACCTAGATTTTTCCGGGCAAAAAAAAACGGCGCCGGTCTGCTCGCGTTCAGACCGGCGCGTGGCACCGTGAGTCAGGCAACTCGTGAGGAGTTATGAGACGGACCCGAGGGGCCCTTTGAGCTCTGGTTTTCGCCCCCGGGCTTTCCTCTGCCAGAGGCTGGCGAAGAGGAGCTCGAGGTCGAGGAGCAGGGCGTCGAAGGTCGTGCGTCTCATGCCTCAAGACATAAGCAACAGGCGTGCCAGGTCTCCTGGTCTCGCAGAATCAACCTCTAGAACCGCCTTTCCGGGCGTTTGTCTGCGGAAGCAGACACGATCCGTCCCGGTCTATGGACGGCCGAGCTGACGCAGTGTCCTCAATCGGCGACGGCGTCGAGGCGACGTCGATAAACCGCCGCCAAAGCCTGCGCCACTTTGGCCGGTGCGTGGTCCCCGAGGGCCGTGCGTCCCGCTTCGATCAGGCGCTCCCCGGCCTCCCTGACCGCCGTGACGCCCTGCGCCCACTGCTCGGCGCCGTCGGCGACCACGAGCTCGCGGCCCGATTCGTAGCGCAGCCCGCGGGCCGCCGCCGGGCTGGCGAGAACCGCCACGCCGCGGGCCCAGGCCTCGAGGATCTTCATCCGCACGCCGCTCGAGACGAAGAGCGGGACCGCGAGGATCGACCCGGGCGGCATCGCTTCGGCGCTCGAACGCGGCGCCGGGTGGACGTCGACGCCGGGGGAACCGGCGCCGTCAAACCCGAAGAGGTGCAGCCGGGCCCGGGGGTGGGCCGCGCGGACCGCCGGCCACGCCGACTCGAGGAACCACCGCGCCCCGTCCCGATTCGGCCACCAGCCCGGGCTGCCGAAGAGCACGACCGCAGGGTCGCCTTCGAGCCGGGCGACGGCGGGGCGCGGGCTCCCGGAAGCCGGCTTGAGCGCGCCGGGGAAAGGCGCCGGAATCGCCTGCACCTGGTCCGCACCGACGCCGGCGAGCTCCCGCAGCCGCCCGGCGTCGGCCTCGGTCAAAGCGACGGTCGCTGAAGCCGTCCGCACGGCCTCGGCTTCATAGGCCGCCAGCCGGGACCCCTCGACCCGCAGGGGTGCCGCCAAGATGCGGCGCCGCCGGGCGAGTGCATGCCACAAGTCGCTTTCGACGTTCTGCGCCCGCAGCACCAGCGGCAGACCGAGTCCCGCGCCGGCGTCAAAGGCCTGGACCTGCTCGGCGTGCACGAGGTCGAAAGACTCCGCCGACACCAGCGCCTGCGCCCTGCGACGGACCGCGCGGTGGGCGTGCCGGCGCACCGTCCACGGGCGCCTTGCCAGCGGCGATAGCGCCGCGTCAAGCAAGCGCGGACGCGGCGTCACCGAAACCGCTTCGAGCCGGCCGCCGATAGCCTCGAGGGCGGCGGCGCTCTCTTCCACACCCGAGGCGTCCCAGATCGGCGACAGGACCGTCACCCGCGCCCCCAAATCGGCCAGCGCTTCGAGGGTCAGCTGGGCCACCAGGCGTCCGCCGTCAACGGGCGGCCACGGCAGCTTGGTGGCGAGCCACAGGATGCGCATGGCTGGAGTCTAGCGCCTGGTCACATCACCGACGCCGACTCTTGGGCCGGCTCGCTCAGCATCGACGCGCGAAACTCCGGGACCGCCCGACGCAGCGTCGCCAGCACGCCCGCCACGTCTTCTTCCGTCGACGCACGGCGCAGCTCCTCCAGGGTCGAGTCGACGCCCACGACGGGTCCGTCCATCTCGACGACGTGGATCTTGCCGTCGATCAACTGCACTTCCCGCTCGCCGTCGGCGAGCAGCTCTTCGAAGAGCTTCTCGCCGGGGCGCAGGCCGGTGAATTCGATATTCACATCGCGGTCGGGCACCAGGCCCGCGAGGGTGATCATCTGCCGCGCCAGATCGACGATGCGGATCGGCTCGCCCATCTCGAGCACGCAGAGCCGGCCGTAGTCGCCGTAGGCCGCCCGCAGCACCAGACCGACGGCTTCCGAGATGGTCATGAAGAAGCGCTGGATCTCCGGGTGGGTCACCGTCACCGGTCCACCGGCGGCGATCTGCTCGCGGAAAAGCGGCACCACCGATCCGGCAGAGTCAAGCACGTTGCCGAAGCGCACCACCGAAAAGCGGGTCGACGAGACGTCATTCATCGTGTGGATCACCAGCTCGCCGAGCCGCTTGGTGGCCCCCATGACGCTGGTCGGCCGCACGGCCTTATCGGTCGACATGAAGACGAATCGGGCCACGCCCATGGCGTCCGCGACCCGCGCCAGGTTGTGCGTGCCGAGCACGTTGGTCTTCACCGCCTCCCCCGGCGCGCTCTCCATGAGCGGCACGTGCTTGCGGGCCGCGGCGTGGAAGACGTCGCTCGGACGGTGGTGGGCGAAAAGGTGCTGGAGACGCGGCACGTCCCGAATATCGCCGACCTCCGCGACGATCTGCGCCTTGGGGTGGAGGCGTTCGAAGCGGCGCTTCAGCACGTAGAGGCCGTTCTCGTCGATATCGAGCATCACCAGCCGCCGCGCCCCGAGGTCGAGCAGCTGGGCGCAGACTTCACTGCCGATCGAGCCGGCGGCGCCGGCGACCAGCTGGACCCGGTGTCCGTCGGGGCCGGGGGCGCGGTCGTGGCTGAACACCAGCTGCTCGCGAGACAGCAGGTCGGCGGTGGACACGTCCCGCACCGCCTCGGCGGGGTCCCGGTCCTGCAAGCTGCCGTAGCCGCGCGGCAGGATCTGGAATCGCAGGTGATCCGCAAAGCCCATCGACAAGATTTCACGCAAACGGCTCGACGGCAGGCCCGGGATCGCGATGATCACCACCCGCACGCGTAGCGCGCTCGCCAATTTCGGCAGCTCGGTCACGGCGCCGAGGATCGGTTTGCCGCCGACGATATGGCCCCACTTGTCGCGGTTGTCGTCGACGAAGCCGACCACGTGGTGGGCCTGGATGTCTTGGCCCTGGAGGGCCCGCAGCAGGGTCTCTCCGGACCGGCCGGCGCCCACGATCAGGGTGCGCTCACCCTTGCGACGGCCCCAAAGGTCGGCGCGGTACATCCACAGCAGCCGCGGGGCGAAGCGGATGCCCGCCATCGACATCGTCGACAGCAGCATTTCGAAGACCACCACGCCGCGGGGCGGAACGTCCCAGCCGAACGAGCGCAGTCCGAAATAAGCGCCGAGCACGAAAAGCACGGTGCCCATGAGCCCCGAAATGCCGACGCGGGCGCCGTCCCGCAGGCTCGAGAACTTGAACGACCAGCGATGCAGGCGAAAGTAGAGGTTCGACGCGAGCCGCGAGGCCACCAGGAGGCCTACGGCGAACGGGAAAACCGCCAGATGTTCGCCGGGCGCGTCGAAACGCAACAGATAAGCGGTCCACAGCGCAAAAGCCGCGATGAAGCCGTCCGCCACAAGTAGCAGAAAGGGGCGAAACCGCGTCCAGCGGGCCGTGTCTTTGCTCTCCATATCCATCCAGTGCCGTCATCCGTGCGCAACAAAAGGTAGCGAACGTTCCAGAAAGATCGGGCGAAAAGGCCACTAAGTCTTTCTGATCCGGGGCGTTGGGGGGATCCTAGCATTGTTTGCTTAAGGCCAACATTCCGGGCCCCCGCACCCTATTCCACGCGCACGGTCACCGCCGGCGACCGGATATCGGTGAACGGAACCTCCGCCTGGATGGTGTGGTCGCCCGGGCGCAGCGGCCACCGTTTGACGAAAGGGTAATTCGCCAAGGCAAAGGGTTCACCGTTCACCCGCCACAGGATTTGTTCCGGCGGCGGGTCGACGACCGCCCGCAGCGCCAGCGTATTGCGCGACGGCGGCATCTCCGGGTCGAGGAAGACCCGCAGTCCCTTCACCGGCGACGTGATGCGCACCGTGGTGGATGGGCCGGCGGGCGACGCCACGCTTCTCAGTCCGTCCGCGACGACCGACGGCGGTCGCGGCAGCCCCGCCGCCGCCTGCCAGGCGGCGTAGCGGGCCGGCAATTCCACGAAGCTGCGGACCTCCACTTCGGCCGGCGGCGTCGCCGAGCTCGCCAGGCGGCCGCCGGTCTTCTCCACCGCCACCAGGCGGTGGGCCCGGCAAGGTTCGAGCGGCGGCGCCGCCGCCCGCCGCCACTCCGCGACCACGCGGCCGCACGCCGGCCCCGCTCGGCGTCCGGTGAGGGGGCAGGTCCGCGCTTGGCGGTAGCCCCGTGGGGCCGGGAATGGCTCGGGGTCGAGGCCGTCGACCGCCTCCGGGTGCAGGCGCATCAAGATGTCACGGGCGATCGGCGCGGCGCCCCGGTAGCCGGAGACGCCCTGCATCGGGTGGTGGTCGGGGTGACCGACCCACACGACCACCAGCCAGCGCCGGGTATAGGCGACGGTCCAGGCATCCCGGTATCGAGACGACGTGCCGGTCTTGAAGGCGGCGGGAAAAGGCACCTCGAGGGATCCGGTGCGGGGGAAAGACGGCAGCCGCGCCTGGACGTCGGAAAGGAAGCTCGTGACGAGTCGGGCGGCGTCCTCTCCGAGGTGCCGCGTCGGGGGCGGCGGCTCAGGAGCTTCGAGCCAGCGCAGCGGCCGCCGCAGGCCGTCGCCGGCGAGCACGGTATAGGCCTCCGCCAGATCCTCGACCGTCACCGCCAGGCCGCCGATCGTCAGTCCGAGGCCGTAGCGCTCCGGCCCCGCGGGATGCGCCGCGGACGCCCGGGCCCCGCCGACCAGGCCGAGCCGGTCGAGCAGCGCCCAGCCCTTGTCGAGGCCGAGCTGCGAGAGCACCGTGGCCGCCGGCACGTTGCGCGAGTTCGCCAAGGCGTAGCGCGGCAGCAGCGGACCGAGAAAACGACCGTCGGAATTTTGGATGCCGCCGGCGCCGCGCTCGAGGTCATCGAGGATCCACGTCGGCCGCAGCTCACCCCGGTCGAGGGCCAGGCCGTAGAAGAAGGGCTTGAGCGTGCTGCCCGACGAGCGAGGGACCTTCAGGTAGTCGATGGAACCCGCGTAGTCGGCGTCAAAAAAGTCGGCGGAGCCGACGGCGGCGCGCACGTGGCCCCCCGGCAGCTCGACCACCAGCGCCGCGACGTTGCCGGCCCCTTTCCGGCGCCACCGCTCGACGCCCCGGCGGGCGATCCAGGTCACGTCGCGCTGCAGGCTGAGGTCCAGGGTCGTGCGCACCGGCCGTCCGGCGTCGACCGCGGCGTCCTTTTGGAAGCGAAGAACGGCGTGCAGCACTTCGTCGGGGCGGGTGCTCCGCGGCGGGATGCGCAGGGTCCGAATCTGGGCCGATGCCCGCGCCGCTTCGTCGCGGGTCAGCCACCCCTGCTCCGCGATCAGTTCCAGGATCTGCAGTCCGCGGCGCACCGCCCGGGCGCGTCCGAGGGGGTCGTGGGGATTCATCCGGGCCGGCGCCTGGGGGATGGCGGCGAGGAAAGCCGTCTCCGCCCAGCTCAGGTCCGCCACCGGCTTATCGAAGTAACGCCTGGCGGCGTGGCGGATGCCGTGGACCTGGTTGCCGTAGGGCACGCGCTGGAGGTAGTGCCGGAGGACCTCGCGGCGTCCGTGGCGCGCGACCATCCACACCGCGGTGGAGGCCTCGGCCGCCTTGCGCAGATAGGTCCGGGGGCCCGGACGCTGCATGCGCGCCACCTGCATCGCCACCGTCGACGCGCCGGACACTCTCCGGCCCGACCTGAAGTTCTGGATCAAAGCGCGGCCCACCGCCGGCGCGTCGACCCCGGGGTGTCGCCAAAAGCGACGGTCCTCCACCGCCACGGTCGCCTGGGCGACCCGCCGGGGCACCGACTCGAGGGGCCAGAAACCGTGCCGACCGGCGGGGTCGTCCGTGAGTTCCCCCAGGACCTCGCCGTGGCGGTCGAGCAGCAGCTTCGACGGCGGCGGCGAGACGAGGTCGGAGTGCCAGTAGCCGAAGGCGACGAGCCCGAGGACCGGCGCCAGCGGCACGGCGACGAGCGCCGGGAGCCACCGCCGACGGGCTGCCGCGAATCGGCGGAGCCGGGTCGCGGCCCGTCGGATCACCGACGCCCCGACGCGGACCGAGACCGCGGGTAGGTCATGGCCGGAAGACCTCGACCCGGGCGCCGGCGGAGCGTCCGAAGACCGCTAGGTCGTACATCATTTCCGCCTGCGCCGGCGGCTGGGCGAAGCTGCCGACCACCGAGGCGCGGGCGCGGAAGTAGAAGTCGAAGGTGCCCGCCGGCAGGGTGTCGAAGTAGAAGGCGACGTGGTCATCGCGGAAATCCGCATACGTCGGTTCGAGGGTCAGCGCGCCGTCCGGCCGGGCTTCCGGCGGCGCCGTCGCCAAGTGCGGATTCAGCGCCTCGACGCCGGCGGCGAGTGGCACGACGACGGCGACGAAATGACGCTCTTCCGAGTTCACCACCCGAATGTGCTCTTCCACGACGTCACCGATCGACAGCCCGAGCTCGGCGGGCCCGTCGATCTCGAGCCGCCGCGGCGGCTCTTCGTCCCGCACCAGCCAGCGGCGCTCGACGACAAAGCCGCTCCGCGCCGACTCGACCGTCGATCCGTCGCCCGCCGGCAGGTACCGGGTCTCGGCCCGCACCACCACCGGCGGCGCCGTCGCGTCGCCGAGCGCCCGCAGCTCCACGGCCCCATCGGCGGACCGCCGACTGAGCGCCGACGGCGCGCCGCCGCCCACCCGCAGGCTCTCCGGACCGTCGGGCCAGGCGACCTCCAAGGTGCGCTCCGGCAGCGTTTCGGAGCCCGGCTCGAAGAGCTCGCTGAGCGCCAGCAGCGCCGCCGCGTCCGCCTGCGTGCTGCCCCAGCCGTCGCCGCGACCCAGTCGAACCAGCGCATCCACCAGGGTCTCAAATCGACGGTCTTCCCGCGCCAGGCGGGCGAGGGCCCGGGTCATCGACGCCAGCGTCCGCGTCTCGCTCGGCAAGATCAGCGGGTTTCCCAAGCCCTTCGCCTGCAGGCCCGCGTAGACCTCCTCACCGCCCCGGAGCTGGAAGATCACCGACGTCCAGAGCCGGTCGAGCAGGGCCGGGCGGTCGTCGGAGGCGTCGCCGTCATCGAGGGCGAGCAGCAGGCGCGCGACGTCCTCGGCGCCGAGGTAGCTGGCGTTGCGGCCGAGCTCGGCGGCGTAAGCGCTATCGAATCGCCCGAGCCGCCCCAGGGTCTCGAGCGCCATCACGCGCTCGCTCCAGTCGGCGCCGCTGACGAAGTGGGCGTAGTCGGAGCGCAGGGCCTGTTCGAGCGACCGCTCGATCGACGCCCGCAGCGCCGTCGGCACCTCGTAGCCGGCCTGCTCGGCCTCGGCGAGGAAGTGGCCGGCCCACGCCGTCAGCGATACGTAGCCGGCGCCGCCCGGCCAATAAGCCACCAGGCCGTTCGGCGCCGTCGACTGCTCGAGCCATTCCAGGGTCTCGACGACGGCCCGCGCCGTGTGCCCTTGGGGCGGCAAGACCAGCACGTCGCGGAAGCGCCCGAGGGCGAGCTGGACGCGCGCCTTCGAAAGGCGCTGCTCGGTGCAGCCGAAGGGATAGTCGAGCAGGGCGTCGAGGCCGGCGGCCATCCGCACCAGCGCCGGACGCGACGCCGCCAGCACCTCCCGGCTGAGGCTGCCGGGGCGAACCTCGTCAGTGACCGCCGGCCAGGCGAAGCTCTCGCCGGGTTCGAGCGCCACGATCTGCCGCTCGACCACCGGCCGACGGTCTTCCACAATCGGCAGCTCGACGGCGAAAGCGTCGCCGGCCCGGTCCGCGAGGCGTTCCATACCCACCTGGACGCCGACGGTTCCGCCGGCCGGCGCCCCGTCTTCACCCCACGGATCGGCCGCCGAGGGCGGCGTCGGCACGGTGACGTCGAAGGCGATGCGCTCCGGGTCCACCGGCGAGAGCACTAGCTCCCGCTCGAGGTCGGCGCCGCCGTCCAGGAGTTCCAGGCCGTCGAGGCGCACTTGAACCGCGGCCGGACCGCCGTCCCCGGACACCACGCGGCCGACGGCGGCGGCTTCAAATCGGTCGCCCGGGCGCACGAAGCGCGGCAGGGCGGGCTGCACGATCACCGGCAGTCGCACCGACAGCCGCGACTTGGCGGCGCCGAAGCGCTCCGGCCCCGACAGCGCCTTGGCGCGGACCGCGAAATCCGTCAGGTCGTCCGGCAGCTGCACCTGGACGGTGAGCTCGCCGTCCGGGCCCACCTCGAGCCCCGATTCGAAGAAAGGCACCGGGTTGAAGTTCTTGCGCACGGTCTGGCGGTCGAGCACGCCGCGCTCCTCCGCGCCTTCACCGCCGCCGGGCAGCTCGGCGAAGGGCAGGTCGCCGAAAATGGCCCCCCGGGTGTCGCGCACTGCGAGCCACGAGGACACCGGCGTGACGAAATCGGGCACCGGGTCGAGGCGCTGTTCCTTGCCGAGGGCGAGCACCGCCCGGTCGACCAGCCAGAGCGTCACCTCCCCGGCCGCCGGCGAGCCGTCCGGCGTCGCCAACCGCACGGTGACGTCGAGCGGACGGCCCGGCATCGACTCCGCGGCGTGCTCGAGCTCGACCCGGAGGCGCAGGTCCACCGGATCGACGTCGAGCCACGTCGTCGACGCCAGCAGCTGGGGTCGGCCGAGGTCGGTCATATTGCCGGGGCGCGGCTCCGTGCCGTCGAGGCGGCCGCGGATCAACACCACGTGCACCGGCAGTCGGGGCGTCCAGGTGCCTTCTATCGGCAGCTCGAAGACCCCTTCGCCGCCGCGCACGGTGACCCAGCGGTAGCGATTGCCCTCGGGGGCCTCCACCACCACCATCGCCCGCGCCTCCTGGAACGGACTCTTGAACACCAGCCGCGCCGTGTCGCCGGGGCGGTAGCTCGACCGGTCGCTCGACACGCTGAAGACTTGGGTGCTCGGCCGCTCCCACGACACGGGCTCTTCGCCGCCGGACGCGGCGTAAAGATCAACCGCAACCACCTGCGTCCTCCCGAGGCGATCGCGGGAGACCAGCTCCACCACGTAGACCCCGGGCTCGCCGATGTCGATCGGAACGGCGACCGGCTCGGCACCGCTTTCGATCTCCACTTCAGCGACCGCCTCGTCCACGACGTCGGTGACGTAGCGGGCGACGCCGTCGGAGAAGTCGCTCGCCCGCAGGTGGGAATGCCACTGCCGGTGGAGCAGCCGCACGGTCACCGACTGGCCGGCCAGGGGCTCGTCGTCCGCGCCGAGCACGAGCACCTCGGGGGCGAGCGCCGCCCCGGGCTCTAGGAAACGCGGCGCCTTGAGGCCGAGCACGAACGGAGGCAGCGCCACGACCCGGCGGGTCGCGGTCACCGTCTGGTCGTCGGCGCCGGTGATCGTCGCTTCCACGACATAGGTCCGGGGCTGGGCCGTCGGCTCAATCGAAGGATCTAGAGTCAGCGTCGCGCCGCCGTCGTCATCGGTGGTCGTCTCGACATCGAGGGCCGGCGTCGACTCGAAGGCGCCGGTGTCGGAATAGCGACCGTCCGAGGCGTAGACAAAACCGGGCCGCGGCTTCGGGCGATGGCGGTAAGGGAATTGGGTGACCCGCCAACGCAGCGGACGCTGGGCCACCCGGCCGCCGGCGTAATAGGTCGCCGTCGCCTGGACGTCGAAGGTGCGGTCGAGGGTCGCCGGACCGCCGCCCTCGGGCCCAGACAACAGGACCTCGAAGCGCGGCAGCCGGTAGGCCTCTTTGCGAAACGTCACCGAGCCGAGCCGGGTACCGGAGCCCTTGGTCTCAAAGCTCGCCCGGTAGACGCCGGTGGCCGCGTCATCGACCTCGAAGCGGTGGTAGAAGGCGCCGCTCGGGGTCGGCGTCACCGCCTCCCGCCAGGTCCGGCCGCCCGGCCCGTCGATCACCAGGAAACCGGGTTCGACGACCGGCGTCAGACGCCCCGCGCGGCGCAGGCGCAGGTAGCCGACGACGTGCACCGGATCTTCAGGCCGGTAGACCGGACGTTCGGTGAAGAGGTGGCCGAGGCTTTCCGGGCGAGCGCCGCGATTGGCCATCGTTTCGCGGTGGGTCCACTGGAGCCAGGTACTGCTGTCCTCGAGGAAGGCGCCGTCGGCGAAGCGTTGACGGGGCTTGGCCGGGTCGATCACCAGCCGGTCTCCGCGCGACTCCACCACCATCCGGCCGACGTTGACCGACACGCCCCGCCGGTAGCCCGGCGGCTCCCAGGTCAACAGGCCTCGGCCGTCGGTGCGGCCGTCGAAGAGCGTCTCCCAGGCCTCGCCGGCAGACGTCCGCCGGGCCCCCTCGACCCGTACCGAAGCGCCCGCCACCGGCGCCCCGGAGGCGATGGAGGTGACGGCGAAGACCACCCGGCGCGGCTCTTCGAAGGTCGTCAAGGCGAGGTCGCTCGACTGGATGCGCATCCACTGGCGCCGGGTGGAGCCGTCGAGCCGACGCACGCCGACCAAGTACGAGCCGGGGGCGTCGACGCCGAAGCCGTCGTCGAGCAGCGGCGCCAGGTCGAGGCCGAACCGGGCCGCGGAGCGCGACAGGGGAAGGTCCACGAAGCGGGACACGGTCGGCGAGCCCAACGCCCGCAGCTGTCCCGCCAGCTCCCCGGGCGTCGGCGTGCGCCACAGCTCGCCGAACGGGGCGGGCGCCTCGCCAGGCCCCGGCGGTCGACGCGATTCGTCCACCGCCACCGGCGCGGCGGGGAAAGGCCAGAAGCTGCGGTCGAGGTCATCCAGTCGGTGGATGCGCACGTCGACGCGGCGATCCCCCCGGCCTTCCATCGGTACGCTCTGCGGCCCGGTGCGCTCGACCAGGCCCGCCCCCGAACGCAGGCCGAGGTAGGGCACCTTCGCCGGAAAGTAGAGGTGAACTTCGCTCGGGCCCGAGGCGGTGAGGCGGCGCCCCCGCGGGTCCTTGATATCGGCGCGGCCGAGGGCGAGTCGATAGGTGCGCTCGCGCTCAAAACCGCCGCTGATCGTCACCCCCGATCCGGAGGTTTGGCACGACAGGCGGTCGACGCTCGGCGTCAGGCGGACCAGATTGCGACAGTCCACGGGGGTCAGGGCCTGCGCCGCCGCCGAGAACTCGAGTCGCGCCGCCAGGTCGCCGTCGCAGCGGATCGCCTGTTCGGCGCCGTAGACGACCCCGGCGGCGGTCACCGGGTAGGTCGACCGCGGGCAGCCGAAGGCGGTGACGCGGAACGGCTCGGCGGTGGTGACGTCGAGCACGACCACTTGACCGGACGGTTTGCCGGCGATCGGCGCTACGGACAGTCGCTGGTGGACCAGGACCCGGTGGCCTTCCGGCAGCGGTCGGTCGAAGCTCAGGACGTAGCGCGCCGGATCCGAGCGCTTCTGCCGCTCGACCACTTTGACCTCAAAGTCTTCGCGGTCGAGCCACACCGCGCCCCGCGATTCGACTCCGGGCAGCCGCCGCAGCTCGAGCTGGAGCGAACGGGCGAGGGCGTCGGGATCGACCGGCTCGGCGAAGGCGAGCGTGATGTCGGAAAGGCTCGAGACGCCTCGGGATTGGGCCTCCGGCGTCGTCGAGCTCGGCCGCGCCATCAGGGTTAGCAGCGAGCGACGGACTTTGCCGGCGGTGACCGTGAAGCGCCCGAGGGCCGGCCACGGGTCGACGGGCCTAAATTGCAGCGTGGTGGCGTCGAGCCAGATCGCTTCGCCGGGGTGCCGGGGCTCGAGCCGGAAGACGTCGTCGTCCGCGGCCACCGGTCCGCCTTCAGCGGGTCCCACGGGCCGGCTGAAGAAGACCGTGATCGGATCGAAGCGCCGCAGAAAATCCTCCGGCACGACCGCCGTGCCGCGCACGCCGTCGGGCCTGGACGGCGCCGAGCTGGGCTTCTGGGCGAACCCGGGCGACGCCGCCAAAATCCACGCCGTCAAGCACATAGCGAGAATCACGGGTAGCGATCCGGGCCGCCCCCCGACTTGTCGACGGGATCCACAGCCGATACCCTCTCGGCTATCTGTGGAGGAACCTCCTCCTTTTTTTCTTTGCGGCATCGGGCCTCCGCGGCCCATTTCCCGAACCGCGCCGCGCCGGCCCGCACAGGAGATCACCATGCAGAATTCCCCCCGAAACGATTCGCCCCGGCGTCCGTCCCCCGCGGCACGACTCCATCCAACGCTCGTGCGCCTATGCTGCATTGCAGGCCTCTTTCTGCTGCTCGCGCCGGGCCAGGCCCTGGCGGCGGATCACTACGTGGGCATCGGCGCCCACTTCTGGAAGACGATCGACGACCTCGCGGGCGACGGTTTCGACGACATCGAAGAGGACGGCTACGCCTTTCTCCTCAGCTATCGGTATGAGCCGCGGGGTCTTTTCTTCTTGCAAGGGGAGGTCGAGTACCACCCGGACGGTTTCGGAGGCTCCACCGACAGCACCCTGGTGCCCGTGGGCTACCTCGGCTTCGGCGGCACCTGGTACGTGGCCGTCGGTATCGGCTCGAGCATTTCCAGCGATCTCGACGGCGATATCTCGGACCCGTTTTGGGCCGGCCGCGTTGGCCGCGCCTTTGACGTGCTGCCCGGCATCGGCGCCGATATTCACTTGAACTACCGGGCCGACGCCTTCGACGAGCTGGAAGACGCGTCGACCGACGCCATCACCGTCGGCGCCACGATTCGCTTCAACCTCTAGGTTCATTCGGGCCTCTGGTTCCGTAAAGGTCACGGCGCCGCCCCCGGCGTCGCTTCGGCGGCGAGCCTCAGATAGTTCTGGACGAGGTCCGGCGGCGGTCCAGACCCCGGCTTCTCAAGGCCGACGACCGCCGGGCTGACAGCGACCGGCGCCTGGCCGATCGGCAAGCTCAAGGCGAGCAGGTAGCGCCCGGTGTGGAGGCGGTGCATCTGAGCGACGCCGGCGCCCACGACGCGACCGGCGTCGTCGTAGAGCCGAGCTTCCACCACGTCGGCGTCGGCGTTGACGCCGAATCCGAGGTCGCCGGGCTCCGTGAGCTCCACCGCGAAAAAACGCGTCTCGCCGCCGCCGAGCAGGATCGGATCGCCGAGGCCTTCCGCGAGCCGCTCGATCGGCGACCGGCGCAGGTCGAGCTCACCGCGCAGGCGCTCCCCGGCGAGGGACCGCAACTCGAGCCGACTTTCCCCGGCCGGGAGCGCGACGTCGAGCCGTAGGGACTGCGGATGGATCGACAGGTCGCGGTCGCCGCCGGGCCGCTCGACGGTGGCGACGGCCGGCGACGGCGCCCGCACCGTCAGCACGCTCGGTTCGGCCGTCCGGACGGTGAATGCCGCGGTCGCCCCGTCGAGCGCGGTCTGGCTCGGCACCTCGACCTCGCGGGCTTCGCCCGACACGGCGAACGGCGAGCGACCGGCCGCCTCGGTCCACGCGACGGCCAGCGCCGCATCCCCCGCATCGTCGGCGGTTTCGAGCCGCAGACGCCCGCCGACGTCGGAGATCGGCAGGTCGGCGCCGCGTCGGATTCGGCCGTCGGCGCCGAGCCACGTCGCCTCGGCCCCCGAGGTCCGGAGTCGCTGGCCGGCGACACCGGGGGCCACCTCAGCCTCCACACGGACGCCGCCGGCGACCCGGCGCTCGAGGGGCGTCCCCTGGCCGAGCGGCCGGGTGGGTTTGGCCTGGGCCGCGTCGACGGCGACCCGCCCGCCGCTCCCCGCCACGTCGACCACGCGCAGGGTCGAGCCGCCGGTGGCGAGCACCATATCGAGACCCGAAGACCGGGCCCAGACCGTCCGGCCGTCGGCGAGCTCGGCGGCGAGGCCCCGGGACAGGGAGAGGCGGAGCCGCTTCGGGCCCGGCGGCAGCTGAAGGTCGAGGGCGCGCCCGGCCTCGACGGCGGACTCGCTCCGCCCCCAGCCGAAGGCGGCGCCCGCCCCCGGGGGCACGGCCCGGGCCTCGATGTCGACCTCGAGCTCGGCGCCGTCGCCGGACCGCAGGCGAAGCGCCCCCGGCGCGGTCGGCAGCAGCAGGGCCGACGTGTCGGCGAGGCCCTGGTCGCCGAACTCGGCGCCGAAGCTGAGGCTGACGGGCGCGCCGAGGCCCCGGGCTTCGACCAGCGCCGGGCCGTCGGCGTCGACATCGCACACCGCTTCGCCGCCCGCGGGAATGCGCAGCCGCGTCGGGCCCGCGCCCGCCCGCACCGAAAAGCGCTCGAGGCCGAAGGTCGAACCCGACGGCGCCGCCAGGTAGAGCACGCCCGACACCGACGACGCGACGCCGGCGAGCGGCGACGGTCCGACGCCGACGGCGGGGGCGGATTCCACATCGCCGGCGGCGCCGGTGACCCGGAAGCACCCCGGGCGCTCCAGGTCGACGGCGACCACGCCGCGGTCGCCCAGGGCCGGCGACGCCTTGACCGAGAGCCGCCCTTCGCCGCCCCGGCGCGCCGTCGTCGCGGCGAGCTCGAGCTTCGCCACGTTGCCGCTTTGGTCGAGGGAATCGACCCGCAGCACCAGGTCCCGGCCCGTCGCCACCGGCAGCCAGAGCGCGCCGCGGCGACCTTCGCGAGCGGCGACCGGGCGTCCGTCAAGCTCGAGGGTCACGCGAATATTCTCCGGCGAGTCAAAAGTCGCCGTCACCAAGTCGGCCTCCGCCGGCATCCTCAGCGGCACGCGGACGGCGCCGTCGCCCGGCTCCACGTCCACCGCCCGGGCTTCCGTGGCCAAGGCGAGGGGCTCGAGGGTGCTCTCCCGGGGCACGTTCATATGCACCCACGTCCAGCCACCCCCGGTGACCGGCTCCACCTCGAGGTGGTAGACCCCGGGGTCCAAGCGCCGGGCCAGCCTGAAGTTCCAATCGCCCGGCCGATCGTCGGCGGCGGCGAGCGGCGCGGCGCCGGCCGTGGCGCCGACGGCGTCGAAAAGGCGGGCGCGGACGTCCAGCTGACCGAAGGACCTCAGCTCGACCAGGGCCGGATCTTCGACCCGCAGCTCGAGGCGTACCGGCGGCTCGCCCGGCTTGAGGTGGACGGCCCGACGCTGACCGGCGAGCAGCTGTCGAGACGCGACTTCCACCGCGTAGTCCACGCGGTTGTCGCGGCGCGCCGAGCGCAGCCGCAGCTCGTATTGGCCCGCTCCCAAGGCATGGGTCGAGGCGCCGCCTTCGACCTCGGCGACGGTCTGGTCGGCGGTGCCCGAGTCCGCGGCGCCGAGCCGGACCAGCTCGCCGACCATCGCTTCTGAAATCTCTACGTCCACGTCGGCGCCGGCCGGCAGGTGGAAGCGCCAGGCATCGGGCACGCGTTCGCCGCCGTCTTCGGGTTCGAGCCACCGATGGGTCGCCCGGGCCCCGAAGTCGAGCCAGAACGGGCCGTGGCCGACCCGCTGGCCGCCGTCCGTCAGCCGCTGCACCAAAGCGATCTGGCGCGCCCGCACCTCCTGCGGCAGCACGATGAGTCGATACTCGCCACGTTCGAGCGCCACTTTGAGTTGGCCTTTGACCCCCGGTTCCAAGAGCGGCCACCCGTCGACGTCCTCCAAGCGGACCCGGAAGGCGCCTGACAAGCCGAGACTCCGCACGCGGTAAGTGCCCGGCTCGTCGACGCGGAATCGATAGCCCACGGCTTCCCCGGCGTCCAGCCAGGTTCGGCTCACGACGCCAAAACGAAGCTCGCCGCCGTCGGTGACCGGGGTGCGCTGGAGCTCGACGCCGAAGCGGCCCCGACTGAGCCCTCGGCTGCGCACGCTCAGCTGATAGTCCCCCGGCCCCAGATAGCGCTGGACGGCGAAGTTGCGGCCGCTGCCGCCGTCCGCCCGGCTCTCGAGACTCGGGTTAACGCGGGTGCGCACGGCCCCTTCCATATCGAGTAGACCGGTGGTTTCGAGGCGGTAGAGGGCCGCCTCGTCGGACCGCACCAGGAAAGTCCGCAGGCCCCGCCGCGTAATCTCTTCCCGCCGGGGCGCCCCCGCTTCGAGGGACGGAAATTCCGGCACCTTCAGCTCCTCCGCCGAGACCGGCGGCGGGGCGACGTCCGGCGACCGCTGGTCGGGCACCACCGCCAGGTCGTAGGTCGTCGGCAGCACCAGCTCCGACGGCGGACGAACGGCCACTTCGAAGAGGCCGGCCACCCGCACTTCCCGCCGCCAAGGCCCGCCGTCAATCGAAACCTCGAGCAGCGTGCCGTCCTCGGCGGTGGCCCGGAGCAGGCCGGGCTGCTTGGACCGCGCCGGAACGGTGATCAAGCCGCGCCGGTCGGCGACGAGCGGTAGGGAGCGGTCTAGGTCGATCGGCAGCTGTCGGCGAATGACGCCGGCGCGCACCCCGGGTCGGCGGTTCAGGTAAAGCGTGTAGTCGGAGCCGTCGAATTCAACGGGGCCGAAGAAGGCCATGGCGCGCTGCACCGGCGCCGTGTGCCCCGTCTCGCCGTGGGTCACCTCCCCCGACGACTCCGGGGCTCGCTCGTCGCGGATAGCGAGGGTCAAGATGCCCTGACGCCCGGGCTCGAGGGTCAGGCGGAAGAAGCCCCGGTTGAGATCGTAGACGTCTCCGTCTTCCCGGAAGGGTGGCCGCTCATAGCCCTTGGGCTCACTGCCGGGTACGAAGAAAGGCTCCACCCGGACGCGGACCGCCCCCCGCCCCTGGCCGTCGCCCCCGCGGACCGCATAGCGCCCCGCGTCTTTCACGTGGAGGAAGAGCGTGGTGGTCGACGGCAGGTTGAAACGGCGCCGCCACTCGAGCCCCCGCTCGAGGGACACGCTCCGGGCCCGCTCCACCTGCGGCGGCACGCCCCGACGCGACCGGTTTCGCCGCACCAAAAGCGCCGACACATCCACGCTATCGGCCGGATCCCCGGTCGACACCGTCGAGAGCAGGTAGCGGCCGCTGGCGTCGAATGTGACGGAGTCGGCGGCGCGGAAGTGCTGGAGCAGCACCGATTCTCCGGCCCGGCCGCGCACCGTCACGAGGTGCCACCGCTCCTCTTCTTCGGAGGTGAAGACTTCGAGTTCCGCGTAGAGCCCCCGATTGTCTTTGGTGATGGATGCGCTTTGCACCGAATCCACGGCGAACGGACGCTCCTCGTCCCACCACTGACCGAGCTCGAGGTCGATGGAGTCCCCCGCGGGGCCCTCGGCCCCGGCGTCGACGCGAAAGTAATTCGCCGGCCCCGGCACCCGCAGGCGGTCGAAACCGAAAGGGGAGATCTCAAATCGGCGGCGGGCGACGGACGTGACTTTCGGCACGCCGGAACGCAGGTAGAGCGGCCGGGATGACTCACCCGCCCCGGCGGCGCCGCCGGCACCGCCGGGGTCTTCAGTCCACGGCACGCCGACGCCGCCGTAGGCGGTGATGCGGTAAAGACCCGCGTCGAGCTGCACCGAAAGACGCGCCAGGCGCAGCGGCTGGCCGGGCCGGGGCTCGATCACCTCGAAGTCCGGGGACGCCGCCACCAGCCACGCGCCGTTGCGCCACAGTCGGAGGTCTTCGAGGTGGCGCCCCGCGGCTTCGAGGATGATGCGCTTGGAGCGGCGCACCCGGATCCACCACGAGCGCTGTTCTAAATCCCCCAGCTCCGTCGCCGCCGGCTTGAGGTCCACCAGCTGGAGCGGCTCGGGCTGGAGCTCTCGGAAGGGTACGGCGTGGAGGGTCGCGTCGCCGCTGGCCTCGGGGTGCCCGAGGGTGCGCACGAGGTAGTCACCCCGATCGAGGAAAGCGTCCACGCGGCCGTCTTCGACCCCGGCCTCACCGACCACCGGGCCCGGCCCCGCCATGCGATCCACCAGCTGGAGGGAGACACCCCGGTCACTCTCGGCGAAGAGCGCGTAGCGTCCGAAGCTCGGCACCGTCACGCGGCTACGCTGGGCGCCGGCGGCGGGTACCGTCTTGAACTCGAGATCGGGCCGGGCTTCGGCGTCCGGGCCTGCGACGGCGTCCGGGGCGGCGGGGGCGGCGCCGTCCTGGGCCCGCGTCGTCGCCGGCGCCAGCCTCGCCGCGGCGAGCAGGGTCAAAGAAATTCGCAGCGCACAGCGCGTCATGGGCTCCTCCGCATTGTCGAGTCGGTGTCGCCGAATTGTATCGGGGCCGCCGAGCTTTGCCCGCCGGACCTGTCATCGGCGATCCCCATTGCATCGCACGGCCAAGGCGGGGGCACGCCGAGAATCGGGCACGGGGAGCCCCAAATGTGGCGAAACCAGACGCCCCGCGCCCCTGCTACCATCCCGGCCATGACCACCGCGCCCTTGGATACCGCCTTTGTTCGCCGCCAATTCCCCGGCCTTGAAGCCGGCTGGACGCTCTTCGACAACGCCGGCGGCTCGGTGCCGCTGCGGGGCGTCATCGACCGGGTGAGCGAGCACCTTTCCCGCTACGCCGTCCAGCTCGGGGCGTCCTATGGACTTTCCGTTGAAGCCGCCGAGCGGGTCGACGCCGGCCGCCGGGCGATGGCCCAGCTGATCCAGGCCGAGCCGTCGGAGGTCGTGATGAGCGCTTCGACCACGGCGAGCATGAACCGCCTCGCCCGCGCCCTGGAGCCCCGCATCGCGGCGTCCGACGAGATCGTCGTCACCGACCTCGACCACGATACGAATATCGCCCCGTGGGAGCGCCTCGCCGAGCGCACCGGCGCCAAGCTCAAAGTGTGGCGACTGCGGCCCGAGTCGATGACCCTCGAGGTCGAGGATCTCGAGGCCCTGCTCACCGACCGGACCCGCCTCGTGGCGATGACCCACTGCTCCAACCTGGCGGGGGAAGTCACCCCAGTTCGCCGCGCGGCGTCAGCCGCCAAAGCCGCGGGCGCCCTGGTCGTCGTGGACGGCGTCGCCTATGCGCCCCACCGCCGGGTCAACGTCGGCGCCCTCGGCTGCGACTTCTACGGCTTCAGCACCTACAAGACCTACGGCCCCCACCTCGGGGTCCTGTGGGGTCGCCGGGAGCTGCTCGGCGACCTGCCCGGTCAAAACCATCCGTTCGTGCACTCGATGCCGTCCAAACTCGAGCCCGGCGGCACGAATTACGAGCTGATGAGCGCCCTGCCGGCGATTCCCCAGTACCTGCTCGACCTGGAGGCGCACCACCGCGGTGACGAAGAGATCGACGGGCCCGACGACGCCGAAGCCGTGCTCCACCGCCGCCTCGACCGTGCTTTCGAGGCCATCGCCGCCCACGAGGAGGCGCTCGCGGATCGGCTGCTCGACTTCCTCACCGCCCACCCCAAGGTCACCGTCCGCGGGCCCCGCACCGCCGACCGACACCGGCGGGTGCCGACGATCTCCTTCACCGTCCAAGGCACCCGCAGCCAAGACGTGCCGCCCCAGCTCGACCGGGAGCGCCTAGCCGTCCGCTGGGGTCATTTCTACGCGCCGCGGGCGGTGCGGGCCCTCGGCCTGCCCGAAGACGACGGCGTCATCCGCGTCAGCATGGTGCACTACAACACCGTCGATGAGGTCGACCGCTTGGTCGAAGCGCTGGACCGGATTCTTTGACCCGGGGGCCGAACCGGGCCTGTCGCTGCCCGGTCCGCGCCGTCACCAGCGCTTGCGGTCGATCCGGGGAAGCTCTTCGGTCGTCTCGGCGTAGATCTGAATGATCTCCTCAACCGGGACGATCTCCCATAGCTGGCGCTCCCGCTCAAGATTCGCGGCGGTGGCCGCGAAGGCCGCTTCGTCTTCTTCCCGGACGGGTCTAGACTCCGCCAGCAGGGCTCTGATGACGTTCAACCGCGCGGTGCGCAGTCGCTCAGCCCCGCGGCGGAGCCGGTGTGCGGGTCCTTCGCGACCGATCTCGCCGCGCAGCTCCAGGACACGCTGCCTAAAGATGTTCTTCTTTTTCGCGGCTCCGGATCGAGCGATGTAGGCGGTCACGACGGCTCCCTTTCAAGTCGAATCCAACAACGGGCACTCCGCGCGGACGGCGCGCATGACCACTTCGCGCGGGATCCCGACCCTTCGGTCGCTGTCGCAGCGTCAGGTGCACCATAGATCCATTTTGCCTTAGATTCCCAGCGCATATTATTTCCGACCGTGGGAGGACCGATGACGACGATGCAAGACATTCCCGATTTCAATCAAGAGATCGACCGTTCCGGGACCAACGCCCTCGCCGTGGAGGGCTACCAGGGTTACCTCTTCAGGAAGGACCCCGTGCAGATGCGGCATGCGCCGGAAGATCTGATCCACATGTGGGTCGCGGATATGGCGCTGGCGACTCCGCCGGCGGTGATCGACGCGGTCAAGCGGCGTCTTGAGCATCCACTTTTCGGCTACACCGGTCAGTTTGACGGCGACTACGCCGACGCGTTCTGCGCCTGGACTCAGGAACGGTATGGGTGGTCCTTCAAACGCTCCGCGCTCCGCATCGCCACCGGCGTGATCCCGGCGCTCTACAGCCTGGTGGAATTGCTCTGTAAGCCGGGCGAGAAAGTGCTGACTCTGACCCCGGCCTACGGCTACTTCGCCCACGCCGCCCGTGCGAACGATATCGAGCTCGCGACGTGCCCCCTCGCCGAAGGCCCGGACGGCTTCCGCGTCGATCCGGAGCGCTTCCGCCAAGCGGCGGCCGACCCGAAAACGACGCTCTTTTTCCTATGCCATCCCCACAACCCCACCGGCCGGCTGTGGAGCCCCGAAGAGCTCGCTGAGATGGCCGAGATCTGCTTCGAGCATGACGTCTTCATCGTCTCGGACGAGATCCACTGCGATCTTCTGCGCAGCGGCTTGATCCACACGCCGCTGGCCCGCCTCTTCCCCGAATCCAAGCGCATCGTCACCTGCATGGCGCCGAGCAAGACCTTCAATATGGCCGGATTCCAGATCGCCAACGTGATCATCCCCGACGCCGACCTCCGGAAGCGCTGGAAGCGCAAGAACCTGCCCTTCTACAACCCCTTGAGCCTCGCCGCGGCCCGCGGCGCCTACGCCGACGGCGGGCCGTGGCTCGAGGCGCTCAGGGCTCACCTCGATCAGAACTTCGCCACTCTGCAACGGCGGTTGACGGAGGCCCTGCCGCGGGCCCGCTTCCGGATCCCCGAGGCGACCTACCTCGCCTGGGTCGACCTCGGAGCCTATTTCGACGATTCCACCAACCTGACGCGCTTCTTCGCCGAGCGCGCCGGGCTCTTGCTCGAAGGCGGCGACATGTTCGTCGCGGACGGCGGTTTGAACGTCCGACTCAATATCGCATGCCCCCAACAGACCCTCGAGGCGGCGATCCAACGACTGGTCGACGCGATCCACCGGGCGCAGAAACCGTAGGCCCGCGATCGATGCTGAGACTCGGATGCCTCCTGCTGACGGCCTGGACCGCGTTGAATCTCGCCGCGTCGGCCATGATCCTCATCGATACGCTCTGGCTCGGCGGACACACGCCGGCCCTCCACGCCGTCCTGTCGCCGGAGGCCGTGGCGGCCCTCGAGCCCCAAGTCCTGCTGACTGTGGATTCGATCGCCGTCTTTGCGAACGGCATGAACGCCGCTTTCTCGATCATCGCGCTGGTGGTGGTGTGGCGGGGCCTCCACCGAGCTCGGGCCAAGTGGGCCTACTGGGGCCTGCTGGCCGGGTTTACCGCCGCCGTCATCGCGGGCGTCGCCGCGGACTCTGTTGTCGGATGGGCGGCACCGCAGGTGAACGTGATCTCGGCGGGCATCCTCGCCGCCGGATTCGCCTTCGCTGGCTATGGCCTTTTCGGCGCCAGGGCACCCCTGCAATCGAGACGTAAGCACTGACAAGACCGTGTTGAAGATCGGCCCGGTCACCAAGTCGGACGGTGAAGGCTAGCTTGGCTCGCCCCGGAGGATCGCCAGGTCCTCCGGCTCACCGATGATCGCCAGCTCGTCGCCGGCGCGCAGCACCTGCTTGCCCTTGGCCGTGATCACTTCTCCGTCCCGCTCGATGAGCGCGACGAGGCAGCTCCCCGGGAAGTTCACTTCGCGCAGCTCCCGGTCGACGTAGCCGGCGAGGTAGGGGATCTGCTCGATCGGCGCGTGCAGGAAGTGATCGTCGCGCACCAAGATATCCCGCAGCTCGCGATCCGAATCGGCGGACTGCCAGTCGCGCTGGAAGGCCTCGCTCTGCACCACCTCCGCGAGGTGGCCCGCGAGGCGGAGCGCCAGGCCGGCGATGGATTTCGGCGACACCAGGAACATCAGCGTGTGCTCCTGCTCCAGATTCACCGCTTCGTCGTCGTCCCCGCGCAGGCACATGCCTTCGCGACAGCGGAAAACCGTGAGCTCGGGCTGCTGGATGCCGTCGAGGGTTTGGTACCAGATGCGCACGTGCTCGCTCAGGCTCTGGCCGGCGCTCGAGCGCTCGAAGCCCCTGCGGATGGTGCCCGGTCCGATCTCCATGCGCGCGGCCAGCGACCCGGCGGCGCGGTCGAGCAGCGAATCAAATCGCGGGGACGCGTCTTTCAAGTCTAGGAACTCGCTGCGCGTCACCAGCGTTTCGTAGGACAAATTCTCGTCGCGGGTGCGATCATGGATGATCGTCATCAGCTCGCGTTCAAGGCCCTCGTAGCGATTGGCGCCGAGGCGGGCGTGCACGTGGAAGATGGCGCCGGCCCGCTGGGTTCGCTTATTGGCGTAGAGGAAGTACCAGACCGCACAGGCGATCACGACGATGCCGGTGAACACGATCGCCAGCAGCCCCATCTCGATGATCAGCAGGAAAGAGATCAGCATGCCGGCGATCTGGAGCCACGGATAAAGCGGCGACTTGAAACCCGGCTGGTAGGTTTCGATTCGGCTTTCGCGCATGACGATGACGCACAGACTGATCAGGCCGAAGAGCAGGAGCTGGAAGGCACTCGCCAGCTTGGCCACCGACTCGACGTCGAGCAGCAGCAGCAGCACCGCCATCGCCACGACGGTCGCCGAAATCGCGGTCGTCGGCGTGCCGAAGCGCCCGATCTTGCTGAAGTGATCGGGAAGCAGGTTGTCCTTCGCCATCGCAAACGGGTAGCGCGAGGCCGAGAGGATGCCCGCATTGCCGGTCGACGCGAAGGCGGCGATCGCCGCGACAACGATCAAGACGACGCCGAAGTCGTAGGGGATGAAGTCCAGGAATTTGCGTCCGGCGTCGGCCACCGGGGTCAAGCTCCGGTAGAGCTCGTCCGGCGGCAGGACCGCCAGCATCACCATCAGGCCGAGCGTGTAGATCAGCGTGGCGGTGACCAGCGAGAGCGTCATGCCCAGGGGAATATTGCGGTCGGGATTCTCGACCTCTTCCGCCACGCTCGCCACCTTCGTCAAGCCGGCATAGGACACGAAGACCAAGCCGATCGTGGCGATGAAGCCCATCAGGCCCGACTGGAAAAACTCGCCGTAGGATTCGTCAGGGGTGAAGAGGCTGGAGACCCCGACGACGGCCAAGCCCTGAATAACAAAGGCCGCCAAGATCACCACCAGCGTCGTCACCAGCACGCGCTGGAGCAGCGTCGTTTCTTTGGCGCCGAAGATATTGACGAAGCCAAAAACAAAAGTCAGCACGATCGCGAGGGCGGTGATCGGCACGTCGACATAGATCGCCAGGTACGCCCCCATGCCGACCAAGGCGAAGGCGCTCTTGAAAATCACCGCCACCCACGACCCGAGGCCGCCGACGGTGCCCATCAAGGGACCCAGGCTGCGGTCGAGGAAATAATAAGAACCGCCCGCCTTCGGCATCGCTGTCGACAGCTCCGCCATGCTGAACATGGACGGCAGGATCAAGAAACCCGCCGCGAAGTACGCCAGATAAACCGACGGCCCGGTATAGGCCGCCGCGATCCCGGGCAGAAGAAAGAAGCCAGAGCTGAACATAGCCCCGGTCGAAATTGCATAAACGTCAAAAAGCGTCAGATTTTTCTTGAGCTTCTTGACGGAATTATCTTCGGTCAAGCCGTCACCTTGGCGTCATGGACAGAGAGCTTCGGAAGCCTGTTCGCGCCTCAGACGTGGCGGATTCTCCGAACCGCTGACGCTTCCAGGCAAAAACCAATGCGGGCGGATGATGACGAGCCGGTTGGGCTGGGTCAAGCCCGAGGTCCCCGCCGCCCAGCACGGTCCAATGAAAATACGCTGGGGGGGGGGCGGGCTAGCCATCAAGTCGGCATCGAGACCCTTGCCCCCGGCCAGGCGCGGGAGAGCGGATGCTAGATACGGCGCCACGGTGCGCCCAGGTGCAGCCCAATCCTGCCCAAGCCGCCTACGGACCGCCCAAGTCGACCGGACGCCAGTCGCCGAGCAGGTGGAAGCCGGACCAGTAGTAGGGATGGGTCAAGTCCCGGGCCTCACTGGAGTCCCCAGGCCACAGGCGACGGGCCCAGTCGACGAGGCCTGACGTCTCGGGCTGGCCGGAGATGAGGCGGCGCTGGGCGAGGGCGAGGGCTTCGGCTTTGTCGGTGCGGGCGAGCTCGCCGTAGAAAGACGTCATCAGGCTGGCGGTGGCGGCGTCGTCGATGCGCCAAAGGCTGGCGAGGACCGAGCGGGCGCCGGCGCGGAAGAAGGCGCGGGCGAGGCTTTGGGGGCCGACGCCGTCGATTTGGCGGCCGAGGCCGGTCTCGCAGCCGGAGAGCGTGACCAGCTCGGCCTCGGTCTTGACGCTTTCGGTGATCTCGAAGGCGTGGAGCCGGCCGTTTTCTGTCTCGGAAGACGCGAGGGCGAGGTAGGAATCGAGGGGGAAACGGTCGTTGATCCAGCTGTGGGTGGCGAAGTGGAGCACCGTCGCTTCGGCGGCGGCCCGGCGGGCGGCGGCTTCGGTGGCGGCGGCGCCCAGGTGGATATCGCTGCTGGTGAAGACGCCGGCGGCGGCCTTCGCTTCCCGGCGACTCTCGGGCAGCGGTCGATCGACGCCGCGCACGGCGGCGACCTCGGCGTCGCCGCCGGGGACGGTCGGGTCCGCGAAGGCGATGAAACGCGCCGGCCTGGCGGGAACGTCGAGGTTCCTGAGGTAGCCGAGCAGCACGGCCGACGGCGAGTTGACGAGGGTCAGCTCCTCCGCCAGCCAGCGCTCCGAAGGCGTCGTGAATGCGGCGAAGGGCACCGGCAGCAGCGGACCGTCGGGGAGCAGAACGACCCGATCCGCGGCGGCCAAAATGTCGGCGTGGGGCTCGATGAGCCCCTCGTAGAGCTCGAGACCGAGCCGGCGGATGGCGTCGATGTCACCGGTCGGGGACCGCAAGAGCAGACGAAACTGCTCCACGGCTATCGCCAGCTCTTCCCTCGGAATCTCCGCGACCGACACGTCGATCTCGACATCGCCGTCGGCGTCGACGTGGAGAACGAAGACCAGCGTGCGTTCGTCGCCCACGCTGAAGGCCAGGATCGGACTCCCCGGTTCGGGCGCCCAGAGCTCCGCGGGCGACGGACCGGAGTCCTCGAGGCCGGCGAAATAGACCTCGCGGGCGACCGCCCGTCGGCGGTCGGAGAGCTCGGTGATCGTGCGCCAGAGATCTTCCGACGCTTCCGCATCGGTCACGCGATCGAGTCGGCCAATGGCCCGCTCGTAGGCCCGGCCAACGCGCCGGCGCTCGGCGTCGAGGTCGGGGGACGTGGGGCGCGCGGCGGCGTCGCGGCTGGCGAGGGCGGCGATCCACCCGCGGGCCCGCGAGCGTTCGAGTAAGCCGAAGGCCTCCCGGTAGCGCCCGGCGTGGACTAGGAGGTCCGCGCCGCGGCGGTACCAGTCGACGTAGGAGGCGTGGGCGGCGGCCCGGTCGTCGGCGGTACGCCCGGCGGCCTCCGGAAGGGAATCGACCACTTTGAGCGCCGCTTCGAGGTATGTCCATTCCCGCTCCCGGTCGCCCCGCGAGCGCTCAACGTCGGCGAGGGCCTTGAGCGAGGAGGCGTGCCACGGGCTGCTCGGGGCCAGGCGCCGGCGCAGGTCGAGGGCGCGGCGGTGGTGCGTGCGGGCCTCTTCGAATCGGCCGCGGCGCCGCAGAATCTCGCCGAGGAAGGCCTCGGCGTCCGACGCGTCGATGGTGGCGAACTCCCGCTCCGCCTGGAGCGCCATTGCGGCGCGCGCCACCGCCTCCGCCTCATCGAGCTCTTCAGCCGCCATCAGCGCCGACGCGAGGGTGCGGGCGCTACGGGCCGTGACGGTGCCCGTCGGCGCCACCCGGCGGTGGATCGCATAGGCCCGCCGGGCGAGCTCGATGGCTTTCGCGCTGTCACCTCGCATCCAAGCCATGCGGCTGAGGTTGCCCAAGCTCGTCGCCACGTCGACGCCGTCCGGCGCCAGACGCTGACGGATCTCAAAGGCCTGCCGGTAGCGCAGCTCCGCCTCTTCGAGGTCGCCGCGTTTTTCGATGGCGCCGGCGAGGTTGTTGAGACTCAAGGCCAGCTCGAGACTGTCCGGCGCCAGCTGCTCGCGAAGCGCCTTCGCCCGCCGAAAATAGTCCTCGGCGCCGACGATATCGCCGCGCCCGAAAGCCCAGGCGCCGTAGTTGATATACGACTTTGAAAGCAGCAGGGTGCCGGGCTGGTGCGCTTCGAGGATGTTGAGGGAAAGGCGCAGGAATTCGCCCGCCTCGTCGTGGTAGCCGCGCTCCCGACGCACCAGCCCGAGGTTGTTGGCGCTGCGGCCGACCACCGGAGAGCCGGGCGCCCAGCGCCGGCGAAGATCGAGACTCCGTCGGAGGTGCTTTTCGGCGGCTTCCAACTCGCCGAGCCAGAACAGCTGGGTCCCCGCGAGGTGCTCGGCGTCCGCCATCGCCAGCGAGTCCGGACGCAGGTTGGCCCAGCCGTCCCGGGCTTTGGCGTAGAACTCCCGCGCCAGCTCGGCGTCGCCGGCTTCCTCCGCGTCCCAGGCAAGCTCGCGTTCGAGCAGGGGACGCAAGGCCGACGGCGCGTCGGGCGGAAGACGCGAGTACGCCGGCCGACGCAGGGCCAGGGCCTCGCCATAGGCTCGCTTGGCCCGCAGGCTGAGCGCCCGTCGATCGATCTCGATCTGCTCGGCGAGGGCCGGCGTCCAGGTGGGGCAGCCCCGCGACGCCGGCGGGTGGCCCATGGCGACCGGGGCCGGGCCGTCGACTTCCAGGGTGTCCCCGTCGCGCAGGACCCGCCAGCGCCAGCCCTGGAGGCCGTCCGCTTCGAGCGTGAGCAGCTTCCAATCCGCGGGCTGGCGGAGCTCGCCGGAGCGCTCGGCGACGGCGCCGTCGGCGGCTTCCGCAACGTTCGAGACCGCCGCTCGCCAGCCGAGCACCACGTCATCGGACGCGAAAAGGCCGGTCGCCACCGCCTCGGCGCCGACACCGACGCCGCAGCGCCGTTCCGGCTCGGCGAGGGCCTGTGGCCCGAGGGCCGCGACCAGCGCCAGCCAGACACAGAACCGATTCATAGCGCCTCCGGGCGCCACGCCGGCGGCAGCAGACGGCGCTTGCCGTCCGACGACTTCTGGATGCCGTCCTCGTCGAGGAGTTTGCGATCCCAGAGCTGACAGGTGACCTGCTTGTGCATCTGGTCCAGGCCCTCGCAGTAGTTCGTAAAGATGCAGCGCACGACCTCGTCGCCGGCGCCGTGGCGCATCTTCCGCCACCAGTCCGGATCGGCGAGGGACTGCCTGGCCGCCCCGACCACATCCGCGACGCCGTCCCGCAGCCACCCTTCGGCCATCTCATAGGTCGCGATGCCGCCGGCGACGACGATCGGCGTGGCGGCGCCCGACCGCCTGACCGTCTGCCGAATCCGCCGGGCCGGGTCGACGTTGCGACCGAAGGGGCCGGCCTCGTCCGAGATCACGGTCGGCATGCACTCGTAGCCGGAGGGGCCGGTGTAGGGATAGGCGGCGCGGCCGACCCTCGGCTGCTTGGCATCTTCGAATTTGCCGCCCCGGGACAGCGAGAGAAAGTCGAATCCCGCCCCGGCGAAGCGGGTCGCAAAATAGCCGGCGTCGTCGACGGTCGACCCGCCCTCGAGGCAATCGTCCGCCAAGAAGCGACAGCCGACCGTGAAGTCAGGACCGACCTCGGCGCGGACCGCCCGATAGACCTCGAGCGGCAGACGCACCCGACCTTCGAGGGTCGAGCCGTAGCCGTCGTTCCGCGTATTCCTCGCCGAGAGGAAAGACGCCATCGTGTAGGCGTGGGCGTAGTGGAGCTCGACGCCGTCGAAACCGGCGTCCCGGGCGCGACGGGCGGCGTCGGCGAAGAGCGGCGGGAGCGTGTGCGGCAGGTCGCGAATCGACTCCAGGTGGGTGTCGCTCACCCGCTCCCGATAGCCCATGTCCAGCGCTTCGAGCTCGCGGTCGTCGAGCACTTTCTCGAGCCTCTCCCGCGGCATCTCGAGCAGGGCTTGGCGCACCGAGACGTCGTTGTCGAGGTCGAGGGCACGCCGGTGGCGGTCGGTCACCTCGAGGAATCGCCAGAAATACTTCTCCGCGATCGGCCGACGGCGGATGGTCAGAAAATCGATCAGCTGGATGAGCAGCCGCGTTTCTCCGCCGCTGCCTTCGCGCACCGCGTCGACCACGCGGCGCAGGCCTTCGAGGTAGCGATCATGGCCGATGCGAAGCAGGGGGCCCGACGGCACGTCCCGGATGCCCGTGGCTTCGACGACGATCGCCCCGGGGCGGCCTTCGGCGAATCGTCGGTACCAAGCGACCACTTCGTCGGTCACTTCGCCGTCCTCCGTCGCCCGCCAGGGCACCATCGCGGGCACCCAGGTTCGGCTAGAGAGCCGGATCGTGCCGAGGTCGACCGACGAGAAGAGCCGAGACGACGACGCTTCTTCGGCGCTCGGCCAGTCGGTCGAAGGCAGCGGGTGCTTGATGCGCTCCGGGGGTTTCCACATGGCCTTTACTCTCCGGCGAGGTCCGCCTCGGCGGCCAGCGCTTGAATTTCTTGCGGATCGAGGGCCCGGCCGTAAATGCGCATCTCGTCGATCTGGCCTTCGAAGGCGTCCCGGCGGCCGGCGAAATTGCGCCCCACCGCCACCTCTCGAGACGTTTCCACCGGCGGCCGGCGACCGATAAAGCGGCCTCGATCCAGCACGCCGTCCACGTAGAGCCGCAGGCTTTGGCCGTCGAAGAGACCCGCCAGATGATGCCAACGGCCGTCGGTGATGACGCGCTCGCCGCCCAGGGTCTCGGCGTCGACGCGCAAGAAGCCGCGGCCTTGGGGGTCGATATAAAGGTCCCAGCCGTCCTCCAATGCATCCCGCTTGTCGACGACCGTTTGCCAGCGGCCGTCGGCGAGGGTGCGGACCCAGGCGGCGACGGTAAAGCTGTAGAGCTGGTCGAGGGCGCCCCGGGAGCCGCGCGAGCGCACTTCGTCGTCGACGCCGTCGAAACGCAGCGCCCCGCCGAGGGCGCCCGCGGACGCCGACGGTGCATTCTCCGGGCAGTCCGGCCCCAGCTCTGCGCGCAAGGCGCCCC
This sequence comes from Acidobacteriota bacterium, assembly GCA_038747035.1. Classification (GTDB taxonomy): domain Bacteria; phylum Acidobacteriota; class Thermoanaerobaculia; order Multivoradales; family J023; genus JAUIJL01. Next base: position 40,328 of record JBCDKB010000002.1, read on the forward strand.
GGGCCGTCGCCGTGCAGCGTTCCACCGCGTCGAAGGTCCAGTCGAGCCACAGGCGACGGTTCAGCTCCACCACACCGGGCCGTTTGGGCGGCGGTGAACCGTCGCCGAACTCCAGCCCATAGACGCCCCCTAGGTGGCGCCGCACGGCTTGGGACTGCCTTTCGGGCAGGCGGCGGGTGTAGAGCGCCACCGCCGCGACGTCGCCGCGCATCGCCCGCGCGCGGCCGATCGAAAAGAGGTGCTTGAGGCTGAAGCGGCCCGCGGCGATCGGGCGCCCGGGGGTGCGATCCCAGCCGTCGACGACGGCGCGCACGGCGCCGCGGCCGTCGCGGTGGACTTCGAGCAGCTGCCACTCCCCCGGCCGGACCGTCCCTTCGGGTGCGACCTCCACCGGTCGAGCGACGCCCACGCGCAGGGCGAGCGCGCCCCGGGGGCGCTGGACGAGCTCGCCGCCGCCGTGGCCGAAATAAAAGAAGCCTTCGGCCTGGGCCTGCGGCCGCACCAGCAAGAAGAGACTGAAAGGACCGGCCATCGGCCCGAGCTCGGACGCCAGCTCAAGGGACCGCGACTGCACTTCCCCCCGGCCGACGCGGATGCAGGGCTGGCCGTTGAGGCAATCGGCGACAACACCCGGCTTATCCGCGTCTCCCTGGACGACGCCGACGGCCTGGAGCGTGGCGCTCGGCCCGAACCAGCGGTATGCGCAGCCGTCGGGGTGCGCTTCGAGGTCGCAATATTGTTTGTCGGCCGGCGCGCCGCGGCCGGCGGCGAAACAGGCTTCCGTACCGCAGCGCACCACCTCGAGACCGGCGGTGGACTCGAGGTAAAGCGCGGCGCCGTCGAGCTCCGCAGGGAAGAACTCTTCGGCGGCGCACGGGCGAGGGGTCAAGGCCGTCGCCCAGAAGGCGAGCACCGCCGACGCCATTCGCAGCGGCAAGGTACGGCGCCGGATCGCCGACCGGTCAAGCGATCGCTGCCGAACCCCACGTGAGCGCAGCCGGCGAGGGCGCAGAAAGCCAGCAGGAACTATCGACGACAGCATCACCGCGGCATTCTAGCCGGTCGGAAGGCCCGTCTGCGCTAAGACTCTGGACGGCGGCCCGGAGCTCGACCTCAGCCCGCCAGTCGGGCTTCAAAGACGATCAGGCGCTCATAGTGCTGGCCGTCGCGGATCGAGTAGCCGTGGGGAATCGACGCCATCTCACGCATGTAGGCGTCATCTTCATAGTAATAGTCGCGGAAAGGGCCGTCGGTTTCGCCGACGATGCGCACCGCCATGCCGCACTCCGCCATCAGGCGCAGGGACCGGGGGATGTCGGCCATCGACGACTGGACGAAGACCAGCCGTCCGCCGGGTCGCACCAACTTGTGGGCGTCGAGGATCAAGGTCTCGATGAAGTATCGCCGCAGCACCTTGCCGCTCTTGGCGAAGGGCGGGTTGGTGACCAGCGAGTCCCACGGCGCGTCGCCGCTATGGGACGCGCCGGGGACGGCGGTCCAGTCGGCGACGTGGTAATCCCGGGGAATCTCGATCCCGTTTTTCCTCAGGTTGTGCTCGGCGTTGTCGTTGATATCGGCGCCGATCTCGGTCATCGTCAGGCGCTCGGCGCCGCGGTGGGCGAGCACAATGGCGTGGATTCCACATCCCGTGCCGAGCTCGAGCACGTGCTCGCCGGCGAAATCGAGCTTCAGGAGCATCTGCCCGAGGTGCACGCCGTGGGGGGTCGGGTTCCACACCCCCGCCGGCACGTCGAGGTGAATATCGAGTTCGCCAAAGCTTTGGCTGAAGGTCACCGGGTAGAGGTTGTCGCCGCGTCTTTCTTCAGGTCTTTCCATCGTTTCGAATCGATCCTCGCTGAAGGGATGGCTGGTTGAGCCTCGCCGGCGCGGCGGGGCCGATAGTTGAGTCGGTCGGTTCTCTCGGCGAGCGTGGGGAGCCGAGGATAGCTCAGCGCTCCTCGACGCCGAGGTACGAACCGGCGGCGGAGAGCGTGTTGTAGAGATTGTCGGCGTCTTCCCGGAAGGATCGATCGAAAAGTTCTTCGGCTTTCGCCCGGTCGCCCTTGAGGTTGTAATAAGCCCCGATCTCAGCGAGCCAATCCTCGTCCTTCGGCTTATCTTCCAGCACCCGCTCGAAAGCGTCTTTAGCCCGGTCCCACTCGTCGGCCTGCCAGTAAAGGCGACCCATGCGCATCCAGTCGCTGGCGTCTCGCTTGGTGATGCCGTCAATCATCTCCTGGCCGCGCTCACGGTCGCCCGAAAGGTAGTGGATACGCGCCACGGCGATGCGTTCCCACGAGCCCTTGCCCGCTTGATTCAGCGCGATGTCCAGCAGGTTCTGGGCCGCGCGTTCCGGGCCGTGGCCGCGGAAATGGCTGACGTCGACCTCGTCGTCTTTGCCGGCCTCGACCCCGATCGCTAGGCCGAGAATGAAAAGAACGGCGCCGACACCGGCCGTCAAGCGGAAAGACTGAAAGTTCATGGGCACTCCAGGGCTATTTAAGGGCGTTAGGGATCGCAAAAGAGCACGGATGACCCGTCGCGCGCGATCCGTCGCGACGCCCGGTTTGACACGCGGGGTGAGCTCACGGGCCGAGCTATGGAATCATCGAAGCCATGATTTATATCGCGGCCCCGATTTCCCCCGAGATGGCGCAAGAGATGGACGATCTCTTGAACCGCATCCGAACTTCAGACAAACCGTCCCGTCTGAGCCGTGACGGCGCGGATTTCATCATGCGCCTCACGGAGACCTGTTTAGATTACTACTACCTGCGCTCGGTCAAGGCCCTCGGCCTCGGCCTGATGGCGACCAAAGCGACGCAGGTGGGCCTGAAGACCGCCGTGTCAGGCATCTCGGTCTTCGTCAAGCAAGCGTCGCGCATGATGAGCGACGAGCAGGTCATCAAGCTCGCCGACCTCGTCGAGGAGCTGGTGCTCGAAGTCGAGGACGACGGGGGCGACGACTAGCCCCGACGCTCAGCGACTGAGGAGGGCCTCAACCGAATCGTCGAAGCCGACGAAGACGGGCTCCGGCTCAAGCGCGACGGAGAAGACCTCGGCGACCACGCCGCGGACTTCGGCGGCGAGCCGGATCAGGTCCCGCGCCCGCGCGCCGCCGCGGTTGATGATCGCCAGGGTGTGCCGACTCGACAGGCCGGCGACGCCGTCGCCGTAGCCGCGGTGAAACCCCGCCTCTTCGATCAACCACGCCGCCGGCAGCTTGACGCGGTCCCCGTCGGCGCCCTCGACCGGAAACCGCGGCAGATCCCGGGTGCCGCCGCGGCGCCGGGCGGCCTCGGCGACGGCGTCGGCCCGGGCGGCGCTCACCACCGGGTTGAGGAAGAATGAGCCGGCGCTCCGGCGATTCGGATCCGCCGGGTCGAGCACCATGGACTTCGACCGGCGCAGCGCCAAAACCTGCGCCCGGACCTCTGCGGGGGTCGGCACGGACGTCGAGTCCCGATCCTCGAGCCGTCGGCGGAGCTCACCGTAGCGCACCTCCCCCGCGGCGCCGCGGCGCAGCCGTAGCTCGACCTGGGTGATCACGAAGCGATCGCGCCACTCGCCTTTGAATCGACTCCAGCGGTAGCTGAACCCGCAGTCCGCCGCGTCGAGCTCCGCCACCTCGCCGGTCCGCCGTTCGAGCACCCGCACCCGGTGGAGCGTCTCGGCGAGCTCTTGGCCGTAGGCGCCGATATTCTGAATCGGCGCCGCGCCCACCGATCCGGGTATGCCGGCGAGGCACTCGATCCCCGCCAGTCCGGCGTCGACGGCCGTCGACACGACGTCGCCCCACGGGGCGGCGGCCCCGGCCCGCAAGAGGACGTGGCCATCGCCGTCGGGGATCAGCTCGATTGCAGCGTCTTCGGACTGCACCACCACGCCCGGCCAGCCGCCGTCGGCGATGAGCACGTTGGAGCCGCCGCCGAGCACGAGAATCGGCAGATCTCGGCCGCGGGCCCAGGTCAAAACCTCGCGGAACGCCCCATCGCCGCGGCAGCGGGCGAAGAAGCGCGCCTCACCGCCCACTTCGAAGGTGCAATGGTCCGCCAAGCGCACCGCACGGCGCACCGTCTCGGGCTCGAAAGCAGGATCATCGAGGCGCTTCGACATGGCGGCGCAAGGTATCATGACCCACGCTGTGAAGCTGACTGTTTCGCCCGGCACCGTCGTCGCCGACCGCTTTGCTATCCGCCGCTTCATCGCTGAAGGCGGTATGGGTGAGGTGTATGCGGCCCGCGACCTGATCCTCGAAGAGGACATCGCGATCAAGTTCTTGAGCCGCCGCAATATCGGCGACGAGAACGTGATCCGCCGCTTCCATCGGGAGATCCAGCTGGCGCGCAAGGTCACGCACCCGAACGTCTGCCGGCTCTTCGACGTCTACCGCACGTCGATGCAGGTTCCGGCGACCGAGATGACCGTGCCGGTGACCTTCGTGACCATGGAGCTGCTCCACGGCACGACGCTCGAAGATCGACTGGTTCGCGACGGCGCCCTCGACGAGGACGAAGCCCTGCCGATCGCCGTGCAGATGTGCCAGGCGCTGACCGCCGCCCACGACGCCGGCGTGATCCACCGCGACTTCAAGAGCAATAACGTCATGGTCGACGACGCCGGCGACCGCGCCCGCGTCGTCGTCACCGACTTCGGCCTGGCGCGGTCGATCCTGCCGAGCGACCCGAGCCGGACGCCGCTCACCGCCGACCAGCTGATCTTGGGGACGGCGGAATATATGGCGCCGGAGCAGATCAAAGGCGAGCCGGTCAGCCACAAGAGCGACCTTTACGCGCTGGGCGTCGTGCTCTTCGAAATGCTCACGGGACAGAAGCCTTACGAGGCGGCGAATCCCATGCAGCTCTTGGTCAAACGGGTGAGCGAGAAGCCCGCGAACCCCAGAGACTTCAAACCCGACCTTTCCAAGGCCTGGGAGTCGGTGATCGTCGACTGCCTCGCCGAGGCCCCGGGGGATCGCCCGAGCTCGGCGCAGGAGATCATCGAACGTTTGGGGGGCGTACCGGTGCGTCAAACGCCGGCGCCGACCCCCGTGCCGGAGGCCGCGCCCGGGCCCACGGCGCCGGACGGCCCGGGTCGCCCCGGCGCCGTCGGCCCGTGGTTCGCCGTCGCCCTGCTCGCCCTCGCCGTCGCCGCCTTCTGGGCGTCGCGCAGCAGCCAAGGCCCTCCCGAGCGGCCGGCTACCTTCAATCCGCAGCGCTTGACCACCGGCCCGGGCCTGGAGTTCAATCCGGCCTTCTCGCCGGACGGAGAACGCCTGGTCTACAGCGAAGAAAACGCCGACGGGACCTTTCGACTGGTGGTCCACGAACTCGACGACGACGGGGGCAGCGACGGCGACGGCGGCCGGCCCCTGGTGATCGAAACGGGCGGCGTCCAGGGTCTGGAGCCGAGCTGGTCGCCGGCGGGCGATGACATCGCCTTCTCCACCCGCGACGGCGGCATCGCCGTCGTGCCGGTCGAAGGCGGCGCGGTCCGCCCCGTGATCGAGCGGGGCTCCCGTCCCGCCTACGCACCGGACGGCGCCCGTCTCGCCTTCCAAAGCACGGCGTCTCCCCTGCTTTCAGACACCACCGTGCCCGCCATGCCGCCGTCGGTCCTCGGCCTCTACGACTTCGAGACCGCCGAAACCCGCTGGCTGACGCAGGCGAACCAGCCCGTCGGAGGACACGGCCAGCCGAGCTGGTCCCCGGACGGACGCCACCTGGTTTTCGCCGCCACCGGCCGGTCCGTCGGCGAGCTGTGGGCGGTGAGGATCGAGGACGGCGGCCTCGTCCCGCTCCTGCGAGAGCCCGCCAAGGCCTACGACCCGGTGGTCGCGGCCGACGGCTCCGCGGTGTATTTCGCCTTTCGCTCCCTCGAGGTCAAGACGCTGTGGCGCCTCGATATCTCCCCGGACACCTTCGAACCGCGGGGGGATCCGGTGGAGATCGCCGGGCTCGGCCTATCGAGCGTCCGCCAACCCCGACTCTCCCGCGACGGACGTCACCTGGTCTTCGCCGCCTATGTCACCCGCAGCAACCTTTGGCGCCTGCCCCTCGGCGCCGACGGCACCGCCGCCGGTCCCCCGACCCCGCTCACCCAAGGTGACGACCGCTACAACCGACCGGTCTTCTCACCGGACGGCGCGCGGGTGCTTTTTGACCACTGGAAGCTCGGAGTCGATATCGACCTCTTTAGCCAGGACGTCAATGGCGGCCCCCGGCGGCAGCTCACCGACCTCGCCGGCACCAACAGCCAGGCGACGTGGCGGCCCGACGGACGCGTTTTCTACGGCGCCGAGTCGCCGGATGGACGCAAGAGCCTGCGCCGCCTCACCCCGTCGGACGGCGACGACGTCGAGGTCCTCAGCCTCGATGACGACGTCGACTGGGTCGTCTTCTCCCCGCTCGAGGAGCGGTTCGCTTTCCACTCCGGGCGCGGCGGCCAAGGCCTCGACGTCTGGGTGCAGGCCCTCGACGGCGCCCCCGCCTGGCGCCTGACGTTCCACGAACAATCGGCGGGCTTCCCCGCCTTCTCCCCCGATGGCCTGTACCTGGCCTACCAAGTGCGCCGCCGGGGTGGCTCGGACCTTTGGATCGCGCCGCTGGACGGCGGTGAGCCCCGTCGACTCTTAGACGCCAACGGTGAAAGCTGGCCGTATAGCTTCTCCGCCGACGGTTCCAAGATCCTCTTCGCCGGCCAGCGCAACAGCGTGTGGAATCTCTACTCCATCGATGTGGCCACGTCCGAAGTGCTTCGCTTGACCGAGAATCTCGCGGTCACGGGCTACCTGCGCTATCCCGCGTGGTCACCGACCGATGACTTGGTGGTCTACGAGAAAGCCGAGACCGCGAGCGACCTCTTCATCGTTCGGGACTTCTTCGCCGGCCCTTAGCGGGTGGCCTCGCCGTCGGGATCGGCGACGCCGAACGGCTCGGCTCAGGACTCTTCGCCCAGGCGCTGGAGCACGAATTCCTGCAGGCCGTTGCGAAGCTGAAAGACCCGGAGCGGCTTGCAGCCCGAGAGCATCTTCTCGACCTTGCGGATCGGCAGCGTGGGCGACGGGACCCGCCCGTCGTCGAGTCCGTAGTCAAGGCTGTTGCGCGAGGCGTATCTGAAGTGGATCGGAGACGGCGGAATCGGCACCACCGTCGACGCGTGCATCAGCACCACACCGCCGGGGGCTAGCCGATTTTCAATGCGCGCCGCGAATCGCGCCGCCTCGACGTCGCTGAAATAGTGCAAAAGGTCCCAGACCAGGATCACGCCGAAAGCTTCGGATCGCTCCGGAAGCTCGACGTCGGCCGCCTCGCCGAAGTCGAAGATGTCGCCCCGCTGGCCGTTGACGCCGACGCGGTGGAAGCAATCCTGGATCAGCAGGTCATCGGTGTACTCGGAGAAGGCTTCGAGATTTTCCTTGGACGATGGCCCCAGGTCGAGGACCGCACGGCCCCCGTCCCGCTCCAAGGTGTCCAAGATCAGCTCCAAACCCGGAGAATGGTGGATCCCCGACGAGAGGGACCCCGCTTCTTGCCCGCGGCGGAAGCGCTTTTTTCGAGACCAGAACACACTTAGCTCCGGAGGTAGGACGCGCCGTTGACGTCGATGATGGTGCCGGTGGCGAATGCCGCCTGCGGATCGGCGAGGCAGAGAACCCAGTAGGCGACATCGCCCACCGTCGCCACGCGTCCGAGGGGGCTTTGGCGTCGGATCGCGTCCGCCGCCTCGCCGTCGAGCCACGGCCGCGCCATCGCCGTTTCCACGAAGCCCGGGGCCACGGCGAAAACGCCGATACCGTGGGGCCCCAGGGCCAAGGCGAGACTCTGCGACATGGCGTTGAGCCCCGCCTTGGACGCGCCGTAGGCCGGGCACTCCGGCTCGCCGCGGAAGGCGCCGCGGGATGAAATATTGACGATCCGGCCGCCGGCTCGGCGTTTCACCATCTGGCCGGCCGCGCGCTGGGCGGCGATCGCCGGACCCACCAGATTGATGCCGAGGGTCCGGTTCCAGGCGGCTTGCCACTCGCCGGAGCTCACCCCGAGCGGCGGGTGGGGCTCGAAGACGCCGGCATTGTTGACCAGGATATCGAGGCCGCCGGAGGCGTCTTCCACGTGGTCGACCATCTCCCGGATCGAGTCCGGGTCGAGCAGGTCCGCCTGCACGACCTGATGGCCCCCGCCCGGCAGCGCCTCGAGCGTCGCCCGGGCCTTCTCCTCGTTGCCGCCGTAGTGGAGAAACACCTGCGCCCCCTCGGCCGCGAATCGGCGGCAGATTTCGCCGCCGATGCCGCCGGAGCCGCCGGTGACCAAGACCGACTGGTCGACAAAGCGCATCAGCTCCCCCCCAGCCTTTTCTTGGCGGAGAGGGCCACCATCGACACCATGCCCATGAGCCCCATGCTCTTGCCCATGGACAGCTCGTTGCCGAAGATCTTGTAAATCACGTCGCCGGGAACGGAAGCCACGTCCCGCAGCGGTGCGCCCGACAGGGACTCGCCGAGGATCACCGCCATCGCCTTGGCCGAGATCCCTTGGGGGTTCTCGACCGCGAAATAAAAGTCGAGGGCGCCGTCGTCCCGGGCTTTAGCCCAAACGAAAGCTTCCGACTCACACGCCGGGACCCGGTGGTCTTCGGCGAACGGCCGCGTCGCGATGTCTTCGGGCACATCGCGGAAGCGGTCGGCGGTATCGATGAGCAGCTGGATACGGTCACCGCGGTCGAGCATGGAGAGCAGCGAAAGAGTGTCATCGAGCTTCTCCGGCAAGGCTGCGTCGCTCATTTTTCGATCGGAACGCCGACCAAATTGCCCCACTCGGTCCAGCTGCCGTCGTAATTGCGGACCTTTTCGAAGCCGAGCAGGCGGGTCAGCACAAACCACGAGTGGCTCGAGCGCTCGCCGATGCGGCAGTAGACCACCACGTCGTCGCCCTTCGACAGGCCTTTTTCCTGCTCGTAGATCGCCCGCAGCTCGTCGGCGTTCTTGAAGGTGCCGTCTTCTGGATTAACCGCCCGCCCCCACGGCACGCTGTGGGCGCCCGGGATGTGGCCGCCGCGCAGGGCGCCTTCGTTCGGATAGTCGGGCATATGCATGCGCTCGCCGCTGAACTCTTCGGGGCTGCGCACGTCCACCAGCGGCAGGTCCGCCTCGACGTGGGCCAGCACCTCGTCCCGGAAAGCCCGGATGGCCGCGTCGTCGCGGTCCTGGGCGGCGTATTCGCTGGCTTCGTAGGTCGGCACGTCACGGCTCATGTCGCGGCCTTCTTTGGCCCACTTGAGACTGCCGCCGTCCATGACCCGCGCGTTGGTGTGGCCGAAGAGGTGAAAGACCCAGTAGGCGTAGCAAGCCCACCAATTGTTCTTGTCACCGTAGAACACCACCGTCGTGTCCGGGGTGATGCCGATGCGCCGGCATAGCGCCTCGAAGCCGTCACGGCCGAGGTAGTCGCGGCGGACCTGGTCGTTGAGGTCGCGGGTCCAGTCGACCTCGACGGCGCCCGGCACGTGGCCGGCCGGGTAGACCAGCGGGTCTTCATTGGACTCCACGAGGCGAACGTTCGGATCCTCGAGGTGCTCGGCGACCCAGTCGGTCGACACGAGCGCTTCGGGGTGGGTATAGCCACGCGCTTCGATGGCGGTCATTCTTTATCTCCTGAAGGATTTTGCGTGCTGGAATGCCGGCCACGTCATCTCGTCGCCCAGCCCTTGCATTCTGTCACGGCGGGCCCTTCCAGACGGTCCCGCGGGCTATAATCCGCCTCGATTCGAGGGCCGCTCGCCCACGGATCTCGTCGCTTCTCTTCACCGGCCCAGAGGGCCCACGGCACCGCCACCGACCCCGCCCGGCCAAACGCGTTTGGGCCCCCACAGAGATCTGTCACCGCGGATTGGCGCCGACGCGCCGCCGCCTAGAATTGAGGGTTTGATGCCAGCAGCGGGACTCCGCATCCAACGGCGACGTCGCACCGCCCGAACCGAACTCGGCGCGGCGCTTTTCATTCTAGGTTTTGGCTTCGCCGCGCAAGCACCCGCCGTGCCGCCGGCCGCGCCGGCCGACCCGTCGAAGGCGGTCACCTCCGCCGACGGCGTCACCCAAGAAGCCCGCCAAGCGTCGGGCGCCGCCACCCGGCCGACCGAGACCCTCGACCCCGAGCTCTTCCCGGTCGCCCCGGAGCTCGAAGCGGCGGTCGAGTTCTGGCTCAAGATCTACACCGGCTATGACAACCATGTGGTCTTGCTCCACGACGAGCGCCACCTGAACGTGGTCTACGCCGCCCTCGATTTCGGCGACCTCTACTCGACGTCGATCTCCGAAGCCCGCAAGCAGCGGGCCCGCCGCAAGCACCTGAAGGAAGCGCGGGAAAAGTATCGCTCGATCCTGAACGACCTCGCCGCCGGTCGAACCTCCAAGGCCTACACCGCCGACCAAGCCCGAGTCGCCAAGCTCTTCGAGGATATTCCCGGCGGTCGCGGCAAGTACAAGAGTGCGACGTCCCGGCTGCGCACCCAGACCTGCCTGCGCAATCGCTTCGCCGAGGCGATCGAGCGGTCCGGCTACTACATGGCCAAGATGGAGAGGATCTTCGGCCAGAGGGGATTGCCAGTCGAGCTGACGCGCCTGCCCTTCGTCGAGTCCCTCTTCCAGTGGAACGCCCGGTCATCGGCCGCGGCCGGCGGTATCTGGCAGTTCGTCCCGTCGACGGCCCGCCTCTACCTCGACATGACGGCCGAGTACGACGAGCGTTTCGATCCCCTGCTCGCCGCCGAGGCGGCGGCCTCCCTGCTCGGCAAGAATTACGAAGCTTTGGAGACCTGGCCCCTCGCCCTGACCGCCTACAACCACGGCCGGGCGGGCATGAAGCGCGCCGTCCGCCGCACCGGCACCCGGGACCTGGGCACGATCGTTCAGAAGTACCGGTCCCGGACCTTCGGCTTCGCCTCGAGAAATTTCTACGCCGAATTCGTCGCGGCCTACCTGGCCTACGAGAATCGCGACCACTACTTCCCCGGCACCCTGCCGCGTCCCCTGCTGAAATACGACGACTGGCAGCCGCAGCACTTCGTCTCGCTGCCGGCCCTGGCGTCGAAGGCGAATCTCGACGTTGATGATCTCAAGCTGCTCAACCCCGCCCTCTCCCGCGAGGTCTGGCGCGGCAATCTCTTCCTGCCCAAGGCCTACTCACTGCGCCTTCCGTCCGGCAAGGCCGGTCAGGTCGCCACGGCCTACGCCGCCCTGCCAGACGATCGGCGGTCTCCCCGCCAGGTCGGACACCGCTACCGCGTGCGCCGCGGCGATACGCTCTCTGCCATCGCCAGTCGCTTCGGCGTCTCCGTGGGCTCGCTCAAGTCCGCCAACGGGATCCGCGGCCACCTGATCCGGTCCGGCCAATCGCTCCTGATTCCGCCGAGCCGGTCGGGCTCGCGGGCGCGGCGAGCGACCCAGGCGTCCTCGGGTCCGGTGCCGGTCGCGAAGAACGGTCGCCACGTGGTCCGGCGCGGCGAGTCGCTCTCGACCATCGCGAAGCGTTACGGCACGGACGTCCGGACTCTCCAGTCCGTGAATCGCTTGAGCAGCCCGGACCGCCTGCGGGTCGGCCAGTCGCTCAAAATCCCCGGGCCCTCCGCCGACGGAAAAACGGCGACCCACGTCGTCCGGCGCGGCGAAACGCTGGCCTCCATCGCCCGCCGCCACGGCACGACGGTCAGCGCCCTGCGGCGGGCCAACCGGATCCGGGGCGACTTGATCACCCCCAACCAGGTCTTGGTGATTCCCGGAGGCTAGATCCTCCGTCGGCGGCCGTCCACAGGCGCTAGCGGGCTGCGATGCAGGGCCGAGGACCCGGGCGCGGGTTTTTTCGGCCGAGCCAAAGCCTCGGTTCCCTAAGGCGCGAGCGACCGGAACCGAGGCTTCGAGATTTCAACCGCAGGCCCGGCTCGCCAGGGCCGGGCGCGGGAAAGGCCGATCGTCAGCTCACCGGACGGCCCGCGAACCACAGGTCGTCGTAGGGCGTGACGTCGTCGCGCAACTCAGCGAGCAGGCTCTCGGCGAACGCCGAGGGCTTGCGGCGCGGCACGAAGACCGGGCCGCCGGTGCGAGAGGCGGCCGGGAGGGTTTTTTCGTCGAGCTCATTCTGGGTCGGGCGACACATCACCATCGTTCATTCTCCAAGTCCAGCATTCCAACGGTGGAAGACAGCGTCGGCTGCGTTCCGACGATAGGAACGCATTCCAACGAAAAGAAAAGGCATGTCCAGCGGTTCTGCGGGACAATATAGGCGCGGAATGTGGCAAGAAAATGACATTTCGCCTCAAATCCCCATCAATACGGCGTTTAAGGCGTCGACCTCAACAAAGTCCGGCCCGAACCGGGCCCCAGGAGATGAGCGATGGATGTCACCCTGTCCGGAACCTACGTCGGCAAGCTCAAGGTGGCCGTCGAGCACGGCCCGTCCGGCGCCCTCCTCCACACCGCGGCGCCCGTGGACAATCGGGGGGACGGCAGCTCGTTCTCGCCGACGGATCTCACCGCCGCCGCCCTCGGCGCCTGCATGCTGACCATCATGGGCATCGTCGCGGAGCGCGACGGACTCGACCTCGACGGCTGCCGTTTTCAGCTCGAGAAGCACATGCGGTCCGACCCGCGGCGCATCGGACGGGTGCCGATCACTTTCCACATGCCCGCCGGCCTCGATCCCACGGCGCGGAAGAAGCTCGAGCGCAGCGCCTTGACGTGCCCCGTGGCGAATTCCTTGCACCCTGAGTTGGAGCAAGACACCCGCTTCCTCTACCCGGACTGAATCCGCTGGATCGCTGACTTTCGCAGCCCCACGGCCGAGGCGCCGGATCGCCCGGCAGATTCTGGGCTCGGCCGCGGGTCGGAGAGCGCCGGATTGGCGTTCCTAGGTGGACCGAGACGTCAAAGTGGCGACGCGCCACCACACGACGGTGGCGAGTGCGGCGAGCGTCGCCACGGCCAGGGAGCGCCCGTCGAAGGAAGCTAAACCGCCGAATCCGAGCGCGGTCGCCACCAAACCACCGACGGTCGCCCCGAAGGCGCCGACGATCAATCCCGCGGCTTTCCCGGGCCTCGCCGGCTCGGGCAGCGTCAAGGCGGCCGCGACGCCGACCACGGCGCCGATGAAGAGCCAAGAGAAGAGTCCGTAGAGCCAAATGATCATGCTTTGAGTCCAGTCCGTGAATCTGACCGTGGGTCGCGCGGCGAGCGACGTCGCCGCCGTCGATCCACCTCAGTTTAAGCAAGCTCGGTGCCGGCGCCGACGGGTATCATGCGGCCATGACTGCCACCGACTCGACCGCAGCGCCCGAGGCCGCCCGCAAGCGCGTTTACCTCATCGACGGCTACTCCAATATCTTCCGCGCCTTCTACGCGATTCGCAATCTCTCGAGCTCCCGCGGCGAGCCGACGAACGCGATTTTCGGCTTCATCCAGATTCTCCACAAGCTGCTGCGCGATGCCCAGCCTGAGTTCCTCGGTATCGCCATGGACGTGTCCTCAAAGACCGTGCGCAAGGAACAGTACGAGGACTACAAGGCCAACCGGCGCCCGATGCCGGACGAGCTCCGATCCCAGATCCCGTGGATCCGCAAGGTCGCCGAAGCCTACGGCATCCCGATGCTCGAGATGGAGAAATACGAGGCCGACGACGTCCTCGGCACCCTCGCCAAGAAGGGCTCGGCGGCGGGCTACGAGGTGGTGCTGGTTTCCGCCGACAAAGACCTCATGCAGCTGGTGGACGAGCACGTGCTCCTCCAGCATACGGGGCGGGACAAGCTCTACGACCCCGCCCTGGTCACCGAGGACTTCGGCGTGCCGCCGGCGCGGGTCATCGATGTCTTAGCGCTCATGGGCGACGCGTCCGACAACGTCCCCGGCGTCCCGGGCATCGGCGAGAAGGGGGCGAAGAAGCTGATCAACGAACACGGCTCCCTGGACCAGCTGCTCGACAACGCGTCCACGATCAAGCGCAAGAGCTACCGCGAGGGTCTCGAGAACCACCGGGATAAGGCGCTGCTATCGCGGGACCTGGTGACCATCCACACCGACCTCGATATCGATTTCGATCCGGCGACGCTCGCCCTCTCCGAACCCGACTACCCGACGCTCTTGGACCTGTGCTGGCGGCTCGACTTCCAAGGCCTGGCGCGGGAGATCGAATCGACCCACGGCGGCGTGGTCGAGACGCTGGAGCCGGCGGTCGATATCGACGGCGTGGAAGGCCTCGGGGTACTCGACGACGCCGGGCCCAGGCTGGCGGCGGCGATCGTCCAGGGCCTGGACGACGAGCCGCTCGGCGCCGCGGTCGGATTGTTGAGCGCGGGCGACGGCGGCGCGGGGGACGAAAGCGACGGCGGACCCGAGATCAGCCCCTACTGGATCGACTTCCGGCGCGACGGTCTCCGGGGCGCTTTCCTCGAGAGGCTCCGCGCCTGGGTCGCCGACGACGAGGTCGAGCTGCTCGGCCACGATCTGAAGGAGGTCCTGCGCCTCCTGGGGCCGCGCGCCACCGTCCGCTGCCGGCTCCTCGACACGATGCTTTTCAGCTACGTCGTGCGCTCCGCACTGCGCTCCCACGACCTCGAAACGGTGGTTATGGATCGCCTGCACCGCGCGGTGACGTCGCCCAAGGACGCGGGCTTCGCCAAGGGCGAGCTGCCGATGGTCGGCGCGGAGCCGCTCCGCATTTTGGCCGCCGAGCGCGTCTGCCTCCCCCATTCGATGGCGGACGGCTTGATCAATGAAATGGACGTCCAGGATCTCCGCCGCGTTTATGACGAGCTGGAGGAGCCGCTGGTGCCGGTTTTGGCGACGGTCGAAGAGACCGGCGTCGAGCTCGACAGTGACTTCCTCGGCGATATGTCGATCGAGCTCGGCCGCGAGATCGAGGCCGTCGAAGCGGATATCTACGAGCGGGCCGGGGAACGATTCAATATCCAATCTCCGAAGCAGCTCGGCGAGATCCTCTTCGAGAAGCTGGACTATCCGGTGCTGCGCAAGACGCGCAAAACGAAGAATTACTCCACCGACGCCGAGACGCTCGAGGAGCTCGCGGCCCGCGGCTACGACCTGCCGGAGCGCATCATCCACTTCCGGGAGCTGACCAAGCTGAAGTCGACCTACGTCGACGCGCTGCCGACCATGGTCGCCGACGACGGCCGCATCCACACGCGCTTCAACCAGGCGGTGGCCGCCACCGGACGCCTTTCCTCCGCCCATCCCAACCTCCAGAATATCCCGATCCGCACCGAGCTCGGCCAGCGAGTCCGCAAAGCCTTCCGCGCCGCGCCCGGACATCGCCTGGTGGTCGCCGACTACAGCCAGGTCGAGCTGCGGGTGCTGGCCCACGTGGCCGAAGAGGAGGTCATGATCGAGGCCTTTTCCCGCGGCGAAGACATCCATGCGGCGACCGCGGCGGCGGTCTTCGGCGGCTCTCCGCTCCTGGTCAATCCCGACCAGCGCCGCATGGCCAAGGTCATCAACTTCGGCATCATCTACGGCATGACGTCCTTCGGCCTCGGTCGCCAGCTCGGCATCCCGAAAAAAGACGCCCAAAACTTCATCGACACCTATATGGAGCGCTACCCGGGCGTGCGCCGCTACACCGAAGCGACGCTCGACGAGGCCTTCGAGACCGGCCGCGTCCGCACCCTCTACGGCCGCGTTCGGCAGCTGCCGGACATCAAGAGCCGCAATTGGAATCTGCGCGAAAACGCCAAGCGCATGGCGATCAACGCGCCGATCCAAGGCACCGCCGCCGACTTGATGAAGATCGCCATGATCCGCATCGAAAAGCGCCTCGAAGAGCAGCTGCCGGAGACCCGAGTCCTGCTCACCGTGCACGACGAGCTGGTCATCGAAGCGCCGACCGCCGACGCCGAAGCCGCCGGCGAGCTGCTCCAAGAGACCATGATGGGCGTCGCCGAGCTCAAGGTTCCCCTCGCCGTCGACGTCGGCATCGGGCCGACCTGGTACGACGCCAAATAGCGCCTTGGGGGAGGCCCTGGTGAATCGCTCCGTCGGTCCCGGGCCGCCCGGGGTGCTGGTACCATCGGACCAACTCGAAACAGTTCAGGCCGCCCGCCACGCCCGCCGGGCGTCGGGAACGCTCCGGGAGACGTTCAGGTGATCAACTTCAAAGTCGACAACCTGCTGATGCGCATGCTGAAGGCGGGCAAGAATATCTCTGACCTCAACCTGTCCTCGGGCCGACCGCCGCAGGTGGAGCTCGACGGCAAGCTGAAGGGCGTGGAGATCAAGGGGCTGCAAGAGCTGACGCCGTACCACACCGAGGCCATCGCCATGGGACTGATGCGCGGTGAACGCAAGCACCTGGAGGACCTTAGTAAGCGGGGCTCGGTCGATCTGTCGTACGCGATCCCGGGCGTCACGCGATTTCGCGTCAACATCTTCTACCAGCGGGGCACCCTGGCTTCGGTGCTGCGGGTGATTCCCCAGGGTGTGCCGAGCCTGGCCGACCTGAAGCTGCCGGAGGAGCTCGGCAGGGTCGGCCAGCTGAAGAACGGTATCGTGCTGGTCACCGGCCCGACGGGCTCGGGCAAGTCGACCACGCTCGCCGCGATCATCAACGACATCAACGAAAAGCAGGCGGTGCACATCGTGACCGCCGAGGATCCGATCGAGTACCTGCACCCCAACAAGCTCGCCACGGTCAACCAGCGAGAAGTCGGGGCCGACTGCCCGAGCTTCGCCCTCGCCCTCCGCGCCGCCCTGCGCCAGGCGCCGAAGGTGATCCTGGTCGGCGAAATGCGCGACCTCGAGACCATCGAAACCGCCTTCGAGGCGGCGGAGACCGGCCACCTGGTGCTTTCGACGCTGCACACGATCGATGCGTCGAAGACCGTGGACCGCGTCATCGGCGTCTTCCCGCGGGAGCAGCACCAGCAGGTGCGGACGCGCTTCGCACAGACTTTCAAATACGTCATTTCGCAGCGCCTGCTGCCCAAGCTCGGCGGCGGCCGCACCGCGGCGATCGAGATCATGAAGTCGACCTTCCGAACGAGGGATTACATCAACAAGGGTGAGGGCGAAGGGCGTTCTCTGATCGACGCGATTAAAGACGGCGACCAGGACGGCATGCAGGACTTCGACGGCGTGCTCGAAAATATGATCCGCGCCCGCACCATCGACCGCGAAGTCGGCCTCGCCTACGCCACCAATCCCGGCAATCTCGAGCTCGAGATCGCCGACCTCAATCCCCAAGGCGACGATAGCGTGGACCTGGCCGCCGAGGCCTGACGCTCCGCCCATCCCCTGACTGCGAGTTTTCGGAGAAACGGCCGCCCATGCGTATCGTCTGCGACCAGTGTTCCCAACCCCTCGACCTGCCGGACGACAAGATCCCGCAGCAGCGATTCAGCATCACCTGCCCGACCTGCCACCACAAGATCGTGGTGGACCCGCCCACGGCGCCGCCGGCCGCGGCTCCGACACCGACTCCGGCGCCAGCGGCCCCTGAGCCGGCGGCGGCCCCGCCCGCCAACGTCGAGCCCCCGGCGCCCGCCGAACCCCAAGATCCGCCCGGACCGCTTCCGCCGCTGCGCGGCGTCGACCGCGAGCTGGTGGAGTCGATTCCGCAGAGCGCGATTATCGTTCACCACGAGATCGAATCCGACGCGCGCCTCGAGCAAGCCCTCCGCCAGCTCGACATGCGAGAGATCCACCATCTGCCGAGCGTGTCGGAAGCCTGCGAATTCGTGCAGGAGAACGAAGTGGCCCTGCTCGTGGTCCGCC
Organism: Acidobacteriota bacterium; assembly: GCA_038747035.1. Classification (GTDB taxonomy): domain Bacteria; phylum Acidobacteriota; class Thermoanaerobaculia; order Multivoradales; family J023; genus JAUIJL01. Next base: position 58,095 of record JBCDKB010000002.1, read on the forward strand.
TGAACAAGGTACCCGCGCCGCCGTGCCCGCCGCTCGAGCCGGTTTACAAGCTGCCTTTCGACCTCAGGCGCAAGACCTTCGTGGCGGTCATCGCCGAGAACGTCAAGACGCTCGACGGCCAGGTGGCGTTCTACCTCCAGGTCAACTGCCTCATCCAGGCCGCCGAACCGTCGATCGCCGGCAAGCTCAGGCGTGCGCTCGTTCACCACCTGCGCCTCTACCGGCACTGGCACACGGAGGATTAGCCCGCCCGGACCTCAGGCCGAAGCGCTGAGCGCCCGGCGCAGCGCCATCAAGTAGCCGACGTGGATGCCTTCGTGGAAGCTATTGAACACGATCGCGTCCTCGATCGAATCCAGCTGGACGCCGGCGCTGGTGCCGTAGGGCTTGTAGCCCGTGAAGAGACCCGCGTCATAGTCCTCGCGGAGTCGCGTCGCGAGGCCGTGGAGCTGGGCGACGATCTCGTCATAGTCCGGAATCGACGCGTCGGCGGCCCAGTCCCTGGGGCTGGTGCCTTTGCGGAAGAGCCCCACCCACGCGTCGTCGATGACCATCGGCACGCCGGCCATCTGGTAGCACAGCAGCTGCTGGGTGACGGCGAGGTGCCCGAGGTGCCACAGCACGTTGTTATTGAAGCCGGTCGGGATACGCACCAGCTCTTCCGGCGGCAGGCCTTGGCTCAAGCCGACGACCAGGCGACGGGTGGTTTGCAGCATATCGATAGTCTTCATGGCGTCTCCTCGGGATTTACGGTTCGAGTCGCAGATCGTGAGAGCTTTCGCGCGACCCCGTGATTCTCTCAAAAGCCGCCGCCGAAGACCCGGAGGGGGCCAAGATATAGTCAAGGATCTATTCGATTCCCACATCGGCGTCCCGGCCCCCCTGGCGACGCCCCCCCTACGGAGAAGAGCATGCGACCCTGGCCCTGGACGACGTCCTTTCCCCATGCCCCGGCCTCGCTGTGCCGAAGCGCCGCCTTGGCGCTGGTCGCCGCGGCGCTGCTGACCGGCTGTGTCACGAAGAGCGATTACGAGGCCCTACAGGCCGAGCTCGACGCCTGTGAGTCGGCCAAAGCCGAGAGCGAAGCGCAAGTTCAGCAGTGGCAGCAGCGCTATGACCGCGAATCCGCCCGCTGGACCCAGATCGAGCAGTCGGTGTCGAGCGCCGTTCCCAGCGCGCTCTCCGAGCTCCACCAAGAGCGCGAGCGCATTCTCGAGCTCGTGCCGGACCAGGTCCAGAACGAAGTGTCGGGTTACCTCGACGAATACTTCAATACGGTCATGGCCGGCTTCGATCGCCTCGCCCGCGATAACCAGGATCTGAAGGTGGAGGTGCTCGGGCTCACGAAAGCGATGGAAGTCCTCGGGACAGACACCAAGCAGATCGGCCGCGCCATCGACGAGTCCCTCGCGGACGAGAAGTCCCGCCGGCAGAAGCTCGCCCAGGACCTCGCTGACGTCATCGATTATGTGGTCGAATTCGACCAAACCCGCGTCAACTGCGACAAATGCCCGGACCGCCTGCGGATGCGCGACAAATACAAGGAGCAGCTGATCGGATTCCACCAGGAGCTGATCGCTGACCTCGCCGGCCTGCAAACCTATGCCGCCGCCATCCCGGGCCAGACCGACGCCGAGTCGTCTGCGGACGCCGACGGCGGCTCTGGCGAAGGCGACGACGGCGCCGGGGGAAGCCCCGAAGGCTGAAGGCGCAGGCCCCGGCTCGGGCTGGAGCTAGCCCTAGGATTTCAGTGCTGCTGGATTAGAGCCCGGGCACGAGGCGGAACGCCGCGATGGCGCTCAGGCGACGGTCCTTGGGCAGCGCCTTCGACATCGTCTTGATCGCCCGCTTCCACGCCGGCTGGGCGGTCCAGCGGGCGGCGTCGACGGCCTTGAGCTCGACGTCACCCGCGAAGAGCCGCTCCGCGACGTCGGGGCGTAGGGCCCCCTTTTCATCGACGGCGACGGCCCCGATGCCGTCGTCGTCGTTGAAGAGGGCCAGCAGGCCAAAGCCGGGGTCGCCGTCGTGGGCGGCGGCGGCGAAGAAGGTCGCCCGGCCGCGGTCTCCGTCCTCGAGCTCGGCGAGCACCCCTTCCACCAGGGCGTGCCCGGACGCGAAGAACTCGAGGTCCTCGTCCGCCACCGCCCGCTCGCGGTCGAACGTCCCCAAGAAACGGGTGCCGCCGGCGACGCCGGGGAGGTGGTCGATGAGCGCCTGGGAGCCGAACTCGATCAGCCACGTGCGGTCGCCGCTCTGCGGCTCGCAGCCGAAACCGAAGCGCGCCGCCGCCCGCGTCACGACGTCTTCGCACAGCGCGTCGAGCTCGGGCGGCACCCGTCCGAGGATGCCCTCGGCCATCCCGGCGCGGTAGGGCTCGCGGTGCAGCTCGTGGTGGGCCGCCGCCCGCACCCGATCCTGGGACGCGCGGGCGCTGTCGAGGGCGGCTTGGAAGACGTCGAGCGGCGGCGGAGTCGACGCCACGGCCGCCGCGGTAAGCGCGTCCGCCAGCTGGCGAAGCTCACGCGCCAGGCC
>JBCDKB010000003.1:0-56713 GCA_038747035.1 Acidobacteriota bacterium
AGCCCCGGGCGCCGCGTAGATCGCGACGTTTTTATTGCCACCGGCAAAAACGTTACCCTCGAGATGGGGGGTGTCCATTTCAAGGCTCAGGCTCAGAAAGACATTCTGATAGCAGCCGGTTCTCGCTCCGACCGTGAAAAAGTAATAGACCGTTTGGTCGGTGTTGATGGCGAAGCCATCGTCGAGATCTGAATTCAGGGGATAGCAGGCTTTGGCCAGATCGTCGTTCGCCTGGGCAGCGAGCGGGAAGACTGTGGCGAGTAGAAGAACGAGCAGGTATCCGATGCAATTGAAGGTCTTGTGCTTCATGGACGACTCCATAGTTGAGTATTGAGTGATCCGGCTGTGGCCGGTGAATCGTCCTAAGAGCAAGCGAGATGCCATGGCGCTGATGGCGTGTGTTGTATTTTGTAAGTCTCTGTAGAGAAGAGGCTTATGGGCCGTTCGAGCCTATCGGTCGCCACCCTGCGATCGAGATCTACCTGAGTTTTCGCCTCCCTCCTTTTGGGGTGACCCTGCCCACGAACGCACGAATAGCGCTCCTATCGGGGCACGTCCAGCCACCGAGGGCCAAGACCTGGTCAGCGGCTGTTAGACGGTCCGCCGCGGTCGGCGAGCTCCACGAGTTCTGACCGACGGCCAGCCCTCGGACCGACGGCAGGCTCAGCAGGCGGTGGGCTGCCAGCTGCGGCGCTCGAAGAGAGCGAGCGCCGCTTTGAGCATCAGGCCGAGGTCGATCTTCAAGCTGCGGGTGACGGCGTAGTAGGCCTCGGTGAGACGCAGCTCCTCGGACGAGGCGTCGGGGGTCAGCATCAGCCGGGTCGGGCTGATGAGTCCCATGGGCGCGCGGTCTCGCAGGTATTCCCACTCGTCGACCCGGGCCGTGGCTTCGTCGGGTTCGAGGGGCGAGACGCCGATGAGACGCAGGCGACCGGTGATGACCGGCAGCAGCTTGGGGAGGTGGCGGAGGACCGGGGCTGTGACGGCCCACTCGTAGCTTTCGACTCCGGGCTCTGAGCGATGTGGCCTGGCGGCGATGCGCACCTTGCGCAGCGGCGCCTTCGGGCGTCGCAGGCAGGCGAAGAGCGCGGCGATGGGCCACATCGGCAGGGACGCGACCAGGACCAGCGTCGCGACCAGCTGGTGCAGCAGGAGTTCGAGACGGCCGCCTAGCAAGGGTTGCGTCGTATCGGCGAGCAGAAAGTCGTCGACGATGCGGGTGACGGCGCCGGTGTCGACGCGCATCAGGAGGTCGCCGGCGACTAGGGCGTCTTTGAGCTCGGTGAGCTGGCCGATGTAGGTGCCGGACAGGACCACCGTGCGCTCCAGGCTGGCCCTGCGGTCGACGATGACGTCGTTGTTGAGCACTACGGAGTCGCCGAGCGTCGCTTCCGGATGGACGTGGCACCTTCGGCCGACGAAGACGTCTTGGCCGCGGGTCGCGGGTGCCGGTAGCTTGGAATGGCGTCCGCGGAAGACCTGCTTCGAGACCTCGAGCGCCGGCAGCGGCAGGTCTGGGCCGAGCTCTCCGCGAACGGCGGCCAGGTTGGCGGCGTGGAGGTCCTGGGGGCTGTTGATGCGCCACGCCCGGCCCGGGAGATCGACGTGGCCGTAGTCACCGATGGTGCTGGCCCTCGAGAAGTCCTGGATCCCCGAGAGCGCGGTCATGTCGAGGCCCATGACGCCGATCGGCTGACGGTCGATCCGGGCGCTGACGATCGGACCGCGGGCCCCGTTGGGTGGGTTGTGAGGAGTCCGGTCGAGGAAAGACCGAAGGACCGGCGTCCGAAGATAGTTGACGTCCAGGACCAGGCAGCGGTCGCCGAGCAGGTGTTTCGCCTTGAACGCGGAGTGCAAGAGCGTCTCGTCGTCGACGGCGAGCGTGTGGGTGAGCTTTAGACCCCATTCTTCGCCGTCGCCCAGACGCTCGCGGATCTTCTCTGCATGCTCGGAGGACACCACGACGACGTCCTCGATGCCGCTAGCCTTGAGATCCATCAAGGAGTAGCCGATCAATGGCCGGCCGGCGATGGGCAGCAGCGCCATAGGCGACTCGGGAATGAGCGTCGCGAGGTCTGAGCGCGCGCTATAGGCGATAAGCAGACATTTCATGCCGCGGTCTCCTCAGTAAGCGCCCCGGCCCAAGATCACCGCCGGAATCGTCTGCAGCAGGAGCTTGAGGTCGAGGGCCAGGGATTGGGATTCGACATAGGCGATGTCTAACTGGACCTGCTCCTTGAACGGCACGTCGGATCGGCCGCCGACTTGCCAGAAACAGGTCAATCCGGGCTTGATGTCCAGGCGCCGCCGGTCGGTGGAGCTGTATTGATCGACTTCTTTTTGGATGGCCGGCCGCGGTCCGACCAGGGACATCTCGCCCCGCACCACGTTCCAGAGCTGGGGCAGCTCGTCGATCGATAGCTTGCGGAGCCACCGGCCGACCCGCGTGATGCGCGGGTCCCGCTTCATCTTGAAGATCACGCCACCGGCCTCGTTGTCATCTTGCAGTCCGTCGAGCAGCTGCTCGGCGTTGATGTGCATCGAGCGGAACTTCCACATGGTGAAGGTCACGCCTTTTTTGCCGACCCTGCGCTGGCCGACGAGGATCGGCCCCGGGGAGTCGAGCTTGACGATCAGCGCGACGAGCGCCAGGAAAGGGGCGCCGGCCCCGAGAAGCAACAGTCCGACGATCAAGTCCATCGCCCGCTTGAGGCCATAGGCCGAAGCGAGCGTGACCCGCCAGGCCAGCTGCTTGGCGTGCACGCGCCTCAGGAGGCGATTGGCCTGGGACTGGAGATCCAGGAACTCAGCCGCCGCCCGCAGCTGCTCCTCGGTATTGATCGGTGGATTTCCGGGAGTCGGGTCCAAGGCGGCGGCCGGCGGTGGAGGTGGCGTGTGGATCTGGATCTTCATGCTTTTCCCGGTGACGGTAAGGCGACGCTTTCTGCGCCTTGGAATTGTCTACCAGCGCGCCGGGAATCCCTGTCTCTAAAACGACTCTGTTCTGTGTAGGATTTGATACCGACGGAATGGGAAAATTCCTACGAAGAATCGAGAGTTCTCGGAAGTTTGAATCGGGAGAATTGGTTAAGCTGATTGTTTGCAGTTTTTATGGTGGCTGTGCGGTGCCGCGTGGAGGCTCGGGTGGAGGATCTTTCGTTGAATTTGGCGTCATCGGATGGCAAACTTGTTTGCTGTATGTCTATTTCCGAGCGATATAACGTTTCCCATCGGTCGCGGCTCCCAAACGCGAAGGTCGAAAACGACCCGTCGAGCCTCTCGAGGTCCCGCAAGCTCCGAAGCGGCGCCTCACCCGAGGTCGCCCTCCCACTCGGTCCGTTCGCGGGCTTGGCGGGGTACCGATCAGCTGGGCGGAGAGCGATTGGCCGGAGCGCGCAGGGTCTGATCGGCGTCGCGATTCGGGGCCTCGACATTCTGGTCAGCAGCGGGCTACTGGTCGTGGCGGCGCCCTTCATGGTCGTCGCCGCGGTGACGGCGTCGCGACGGGTTGGCCGGGTGTTCGACGCGACGGCGGTGCTGGGACGGAATCGGTACGACTTCGAGCTCTTGCGCTTCGCCGGGGATTCGAAGATCCGCAGCTGGCCGGTGCTGCTCAACGTGCTGCGGGGTGAGATGTCACTCTGCGGACCGCGGCCGGTGACCCTGCCGGAGGTGCGACTCCTGCCGATCCGAGCCTGGGATCGATTCCTCTCGCGCCCCGGCGTCGTGTCGATCTTCTGGATGCGTCGACGGATGGGCATCGCCTACGACTCCGAGCTCGAGGTCGACCGGCTCCAGGTCTTCGACAGCGGCTTCGGGCAAACCGTCGGACTGCTGCTGCGTTCGCTGCCGGTCGCGGCGGGCCGACGGCCGGCGTCAACTTTCGCGCCGACGGTGGACATCTTAGGGATCGAGATCCGCAACTCGACAATGGCGGAGACGCTGGATTGGATGCTCGCGCGGATCCGGCGACGAGAGCCGACCCGGGTGGCCTTCGTCAATCCCGACTGCCTCAATATCGCCTGCCGGGATCCGCGTTATCGCAGCGCCCTCGACAGTGCGGATCTGGTGCTGCCGGACGGTTTTGGCCTGCGCTTGGCCGCCCGCCTGCTCGGTACGGAGCTGTGCGACAACATCAATGGCACCGACCTCTTTCCGCGCCTGTGCGCGGCCCTCGAAGAGTCGGGCGGACGCCTCTACCTGCTCGGCGCCAGGCCCGGCGTGGCGGCACGGGCGGCGGTGGGGATGCAGGCCAGGTTTCCGTCGCTATCGGTCGCCGGACACCACCACGGCTATTTCTCGGCCGACGAGCAGGCCGACGTCATCGGCGGCATCAAGGACTCGAAGCCGGATGCTCTGCTGGTGGCGTTCGGCGCGCCGCGCCAGGATGTTTGGGTCGAAGAGCACCAGGCCAGCCTTGAAACCCCTCTGATCATCGGCGTCGGTGGTCTCTTCGACTTCTATTCCGGCCGCATCCCGCGGGCGCCGATGTGGATGCGAGAGCTCGGCCTGGAATGGTGCTGGCGGATGCTGCAGGAGCCGGGCAGATTGTGGCGGCGCTATGTCGTCGGCAATCCGCTTTTTCTCTTGAGGGTCTTGCGCCAGCGGTTGACGGGTGATCACCGTCGCTAGGCTCGGCGAGACGAGCGGGCGGGGACGGTTGTCAAAGCTCCGTGAATCGTACCGGCTGAGGGGGGCCTTCGTCGCCGCTGAAGTGGCAAAGGATGCCCGCGGCGCCGGAACCGTCGCGGCGCCCTACGGTCTGACGAGCGCTCGCGGTAAACTGAGGGCGTTGCGCCTTCTTTCCAGGTCCCATCGGCCTTTGCGACCGGAGCCCATTCATGCCGCGCCCCAAAGGATACGATCCCCAGACTTTCCGCAAGGCCGCCATGATGGCTTTCTGGAAGAAGGGCTATGCGGCGACGTCCGTAGCGGACCTCGAGGAGGCCACGGGGCTCAACCGTCGCCAACTCTTTCGAGAAGCGAAGAATAAAAGGGAGCTGTTCCTGCAGGCCCTACTCGACTTCGCGGCCATCTCGACCGAAAGAGACCTGGAGGTCCTGGGGCGAGAGGCGGGTCTCGCTTCGATTCGCGAAGTCCTTGGTCACCTCGTGGATCAGGCGGACTATGACCCCGGCCGGTTCGGCTGCCTGGTGTGCAACACCTGCCGCGAACCGGTCGCCGCGGATGACCCTGAGATCGGTCGCTTCGTCGCGCAGCACTTGCGAAAGATCGAGTCCGCTTATGCCAGGGGCCTGGCGCGGGCTGCCAGTGACGGCGAGATCGCGGTAGAAGACGAGGGCCTTCGAAGATCTTCCCGTCACCTCATGGCCATTCATATGTCGCTCCTTTTGCTGGTCCGGGCCGGAGAACCGAAGGCGGTGCTAGAGGACATCGCCGAGGCGGCGGTCAGCTCGCTTCTCTAGCCTCGAGAGGCGGCTCCCGGGCGCATAGCCCCGCGAGCTGAGGTCCGTGTCGGCTGGGCGACGCTGCCGTCGATTGAAGGGTCCATCGGGCGATGGGGAACTGGGTGGCGATTGCCATCGTGGCGACGGAGGCTCGCCCCGCGCTATGAGCTTATCGGCTGCGGCTTTATTTGTCACTGTTTGTTGACAAATAAGACTCCCACTCCTAGAGTGTGCGCAAACACACCCGGTAAGCCTCGCCAACAGGGCTTGGGGCGGCGTCGAGCCGGCTCAAGCAGCGGTGACCGCTGCCCAGCTCGATGGAGGACAACGATGCAGTTCGAGATCGATGTGAATGGAGAGCGCCGACTGGTGGACGTCGATCCATGGGACCACGGATATCTCCTCGCGCTGCGCTCTTCGTTGAAGCTGGCAGGGTCTTGCTGCACCCACTGCCATCCCGCCGACGACGTCCCGCTCCAGGGTGAGAACGGCGACACGCACCAACCCATGGTGAGGCGTGGCGCCAAGGGCGAAGGTGTAACCGGTCTGCACTGCGGCACCTGCCACATGGCCGAGAACTTCGACCCCGGCGGCGTGCCCGGCGCCCCCAACTGGCACCTCGCGCGCCTCTTTCCATGGCCTGGGAAGGCCGAAGCCTGAGGCAACTTTGCGAGCAGTTCAAAGATCCTCAAAGGGCCCATATGGACCTCGAAGGGCTCGTTCGCCATATGACGGAAGACCGACTCGTGGCCTGGGCCTGGGAGCCCGGCGAAGGTCGCGAAGCGCCGCCCGGAAGCCAGGCCCGGCTCGGCTCCCTCATCGCGGCCTGGGTCGCTTCGGGAGCCGAGTGCCCTGCACAGTAGACCGGGCCAGCATTTCAGATCACTCGGCGCCGTCGACGCGGTCCAGGCGCTCCGAGATTCTGACCGATCGCATGGTCTGTGAGGTGAAGCGGTGTCTAAGAACTTCAAGAAGGAAGGTGGAGCATGGGTAAGCTGAACTCAACCTCCGGTCCCGTTGAGAGTGGGTCGCACTCCGAAGCCTACCGGCGTCGGGTCAACGCACTTGCCGTGATCGCCTCAGCCGCTTTTGCCGGTGGAATTCTATTTATCGGCCTGTCTCTGGGGGCTTACTGGCTCAGCCTGCCGCCCCTGGACTATATGAGCGGATTCTGGGAGCTCTTCCTATGCTTTCAATACACGATCTTGCCGTTGTTTTCGCTGACGCTCGTTGGCGTCGTCCTCTCGGCTCGCTTGGATTGGGCCGAGCCCGAGCTTCGACGCCTCTGGCAGTTGGCCATCATCTGCTACGCCATCACGTCGCTGATCACTTTGGGCTATCACCTTCCTGAGAATTTGAGTTTGAAGAACGCCGTCTACTCGGCTGCGGAAGTGAGCTCAGTGAGGATCACGTGGCTTCTCCTGCATGTCCCTAGGGTCCTCCTCGCTTTCTGCATCCCGTGGCTGGCGCTACGGGCCATCGTGATTCATCACACCGGCTCGACCGCCGCCGAGGCCCGACCCTCGGGAATGAAGGGGGTTTCGCGGTGATCCCGCCGCGTCCGGCTCCCGGGACTATCCGACACCGATCGATCTACAGCTGGCTGACGAGAAAGGATTTCCGCGTCGCGGTTATATAGATTTTGTAGGGAATGAATTCGACGAAGAAACGGGCACCATGACGGCTCGGGCCCGCTTCGATAACCGAGACGACCTGCTCGTGCCTGGAATGATCGCCAAAGCGCGGCTCCAAGGTCGAGGGCCCTACTCCGCCCTCTTGGTTCCCGACGAAGCGATCCAGAGGGACCGAGCCCAGCGTTTTGTCTACGTGCTGGCCGAAGGCGACACCGCCGTCAGGCGAGTTATCGAGACCGGCCCCCGGGCTTATGGCCTCAGGGTCGTTCGATCCGGCCTCGAATCCTCGGACCGAATCCTGATTTCGGGCCTGGCGCGCGTGCGACCGGGCGCTGTGGTGTCAGCGATGTCCATCGATCTGGAAGAGCGTGCTCAGCCCGACCCGGCCCAAGAGGAGTTTGGGGTCGGACCAGCGGAGCCCGAGGGCGGCCCGTCGGCAAACGATTCGACCGAGGCGCGCCGGGCAGGGCGGCCAAAGAACCTTCAGCCGGCGCGACCGACGGCGGCGAGGATGCGGGGCAGGGCGCGCTCGAGCAGGTCGTCGACGTCGGCGACCATCGTTTCGTAGCCGGAGCGCGGACCGCCGTAGGGGTCGGGGACGTCCCGCGCTTCGCCGGCCAGGTCTGCGAGCCGGGCGATGCGGCCGGCGAGGGCCGGGCGGGCGTGGCGGATCAGCTCGACGTGGCCCTCTTCCATGCCGAGGATCAGGGCCGCCCCTTCGAGTCTCGGCAGGTCGAGGCTGCGCGAGCGGTGGCTCCGCAGGTCGAGGCCGCGCTCGGCCAAAAGGGCGACGCTGTGGGACGCGGCGGCGGCGCCGTCGAGGCCGAGGGTGCCGCCGGAGGTGACGGTGACGTCGCCGTGGCCGGCGGCTTCGAGCTTCTCCCGCAGCAGCGCTTCGGCGACCGGCGATCGGCAGATATTGGCGGAGCAGACGATCAGGATCGACGGGGCGGTCACGACGTCGGGCCCGTTAAGGACTCGATCGGCTTGCGACCGATGACGTTGACGACCAGGGGCGAGAAAAGGACCGTGCCGGGCACGTCGTGCACCGCGGTCCAGGCTTCGAGGGCGCGGGCGGCTTCGTCGTCGCTCAGCAGGCCGTCTTTGACCAGCGTCGGAATGTGGTTGCGGAAAAACGTCTCGACCCAGCCGAAGACGGGGCTTTCGTGGTCGCCGGCGAGGCAGTGGGGCTCGACGGCCTCGAGCTCCAGGGCGAGCTCGGCGAAGAGGCGCGGGAGATGGGTCGCGACCCAGGCGTCGCCGCCGTTTTGGGCGTAGGCCTCGGGGACGACCTCGAAGAGTCGATCGAGGGCGGGGTCACCCGGCGTCACCCGCAGGCCGTCATAGTTATAGTCCTGGATGACCAGAACGCCGCCGGGCTTGAGGTGGGCCGCCATGCGTTCGACGGCGCGTTTGGGCTGGTGGAGGAAAGACAGCACCCACCGGCAGACGATCAAGTCGAAACGATCGTCGAGCTCGAGCTCGAAAACGTCTCCTTGGTGCACGGTGGCCTTGTCGCCGAGGGCGCGCCGGGCGCGCTCAACGGCCTCGGGATCGATCTCGACGCCGACCGTGCGGCCGCCCGCCGTGAGATGGACCAGGTCGGCGAGCAGGGCGCCGCTGCCGCAGCCGACTTCGAGCACGTCGGCGTCGTCCGCCAGCGGTAGGCGCTCGAGCGAGTCGAGCAGGGTGTGGCGCCAGACCCGGTGCTGGTCGGCGAGCCGCTGCCACTCTTGCTGGCCGTGGCCGAGCAGGTATTCAGCGTCCGACTCGGCGTTGGGGTGATTTTTCTCGACGTCTTCGTGCTGTGGGTCTGCGGTCGTGCTCATTTTCTGCCCTCCGACGTCAGTTTATGCCACCGCCACACCCGCTCGACGAGCGTTCGTCGCTGGTCCGGTCGCGGGCGGATGTCGTGATTGAGCAGGCAGGCGAAGAAGATCGGATCCTCGGCGGGTCCGAGGCGACCGGCGAGGCCCAGCGTGTGGCTGAGGGTGCCGGTCTTGGCGCGCGTGCCGGGCGGCAGGGCCGGCCACGCCCGCAAGGTGCCGGCGCCGGGTCGGGCGAGGGCGTCGAAATACGCCGTGCGCCAGGCTTGGCGGTGGGCCCATTGCAGGACATCGACCACGGCGCGGGGGGTCCACAGGTTGAGGAGCGAAAGCCCCGAGGCGTCGTCCAGGTGGACCGCGTCCGGGTCGAGGCCCACCTCCTTTTCGAGGAAGGTCTCGAGCCAGCGGACGCCGTCCCCCGCGCGTCCGGCTTCGGCCTGCTCCGCGGCGAGGATGCGGAGCAGCATGTCCGCGACCCAGTTATCGGAGTCGGTGAGGATCGGCCGGAGCCAGTCGCCCACGGGCGGCGAGTCGAGGGACGCCACCACGCGCTCGCCGCGCTCGGCTCGCCGTCCGGGGACGAGTCGAGTCTCACCCTCGACGGTGACCCCCGCCGCGCGGAGGGCGTCCCGGAAGGCCGAGGCGGCCCGTTGCTCACCGTCGGCGACGGCGAGGGGCACTCGGTAGGTGGGCTCGCTGATCGGGTACTCGCCGCGGACCACGATCCGTCCGTCGTCCCAGGCGGCTTGGAAGTCGACCGTGCCCCGGTCCCGGCGGTCCGCCGGGGCGGTGACGGTGAGGTTCACGACGGTGACCCCTTCGGCGACGAATCGGGCCGGCGCTCCGACCGCCGGCCCGGGGGACATCTCGAGCTGGACCGTATTCGCGTCGACGGCGAGGCCGCCGGTGGCGGCGCCGAAACCGAAGGCGAGGTCGCCGATCGGCCGTGAGCTCGGGGTCGGCCGGCCGGGGAAGCGGGAAAGGTCGACGACCAGGTCGCCGTCGACCCGCTCGAGACCGGTGCCACGGACCGCACGGGCGAGGCGCCCCAAAGGCTCGCCGGCGCCGCCGTCAAAGAAAGTTTCGCTCCAGGTCGGGTCGCCGGCGGCGGCGAGGATGAGATCACCGCGTAGGACCCCGTCGGCGCCGACGGGGCCCGCCGCGATCACCCGGGTCGTGACGCGGTAGTCGGCCCCGAGGCTGTGGAGGGCCGCCGCCGTGACGGCGAGCTTGTGGACCGACGCCGGTGTCTTGCGGCGGTCCGGCGCCGTGGCTTCGAGCACCCGGTCACCGCGCGCCGCCAGGCAGCCGAGCTCGCCCCCGGGACCGGCGGCGAGCGACTGCGTGGAGTTAAGGGCCAGGAAGAGGGCGAGCAGGGCGCCGCGGGCGACGGCGCGCCGGGCGCCCCGGAGATGACGTTCCCTCACAAACTCATCCGTTCAACGGCTTAGACCTTGATCCGGGCGAGCAGCTGGTTGATCGTCACCGAGCTCTGCATGACGTAGAAGTGGACCGACGGGACGCCCTTGTCGATCAGCTCCTGGGCCTGGGCGAGCGCCCACTCGACGCCAATATCCCGGACGTCGCCCTTCTTCGCTTTGGCCACTTCGTCGGCGAGGGCGGCGGGGATCTCACAGTGGAAGGCGCGGGGTATCGAGCGCAGGTGACGCTTGCGATCGATCACCTTCAAGCCGGGGATGATCGGCACGTCGACACCCTCCGCCCGACACATGTCGACGAAGCGGAAGTAGTGATTGTTGTCGAAGAACATCTGGGTGACGATGTAGTCGGCCCCCGCGTCGACCTTCTTCTTCACCCAGCGGACGTCGTTGAGCAGGTTCGGGGACTCGAAATGCTTCTCGGGGTAGCCGGACACACCGATGCAGAAGCTCGCTTTGTCGGCGTCGAGCAGGTCTTCCACGTACTCGCCGCGGTTCATGGCGGCGACCTGGGCGACCAGCTCACTGGCGTCGATATTGCGCGTCCGGCCGTGGTCGAGGCGCTTTTTATAGCCCGAGTCGTCGCCGCGGATGGCGAGCACATTGTCGATGCCGAGGTAGCGCAGCTCGATCAGGAAATCTTCGGTCTCTTGCCGCGTGAAGCCTTGGCAGAGCACGTGGGGCACGGCGTCGATGTTGTATTTGTTTTGGATCAGGGCGCAGACGCCGAGCGTCCCGGGGCGCTTGCGCTTGACGCGGCGGCGGATGCCGTCGGCGGTCTCCTCGTAGTTGACCTCCGCGGCGTGGCTGGTGATGTCGATAAACGGCGGTCGGTGTTGGACTAGGTCTTCGATCAGGGTCAACAGGCCGCGGAGATTGCCGCCGCGCAGGGGCGGGATAATCTCGAAGCTGATCAGCGGGCTATCGGCGTTGTCGAGGTGTTCGGTAACTTTCATGGCAACCTCATCGGGGCACTGCGATGTCGGCGAGTAGAAATTCAAAAGTGAGAGGGGTGGGCTACACGTCGGCGTCTCGGCCGCCGAGGCGTCAGCCGTCCTCGGATACTATCTCCCGCCCGCGGTCGTCGCCGCGGGTTGCCGTGACGATTCCGTGACGCCAGAATGTAGCCGTGAGTGATCCCCCCAAGACCGCCCCGACGCCGCGCCGGACCGCCGCCCGCAGCGGCGTGGAACCCGCCGCGGGGTCCGCCAAAGCTCGAGAGATCGGGCCGATCGAGCGGCACGGCGCGCTGGTGCTCGCGGTGATCGCCGTCGGCCTGGCGTTTGTCGCGCTCACCGAGGCCACGTCGTGGGCGCAGCACCGCCGCGGACTGGTCCAGTTGATGGACGACGCCGGCCTGTCGGAATCGGCGGCGGTGCGGCGTATCGAGCGGGAAGGGACGCCCCACCACGCCAAGCTGCTGACCGCCCGGGCCTTGATCTACAGCTTGATGTCGACCGCCGACGGCGACCGCCGCCGTGAGCTCGCCGCCCAGCTCCCCGAGGCGAGGGGTCTCGCCGGGCAGGTGCTCAAGGCGCAGCCGAATAGCTGGCAGGCCGCGATGCTGCTCGGCACGGCCGTCTATCTCGAGCGGTCCATCGGCCGCGACGAGCGGCTTTATACCGAGGCCCGGGATTGGGAAGCCCCGCTGCTTAAGGCGGTGCGTGATGCGGAGGGGCACCCGGAACCCCGGCGGCTCCTGGCGACGGCCTACCTGGAGGTGTGGCACGCCCTGTCCCCGGACAAGCGGGAGCACGCGCGGGCGCTGCTCAAGCAGGTCTTCGCCGATGACGTTCGCGCTTTCCAAGCCCTGTCGCCGGCGTGGTTCGAGCTCGGACTGTCGCTCGACGAGAGCCTCGAGATCGTGCCGGAGGTCCCCCAGGCGTGGGCGTCGCTGACGCGCTCCTTCGCCGACCGGAAGCGCCACAGCGCGTTCATCGTCGCCCACCGCCGCTACCTCGATGCGCTCGAGTCGACGCTCGAGGAGCGCAAGGCGGACGCCGAGTTGCGGCTTCGGCTCGGCGACTATTACGAAAGCCGCTCGATGTTCTTGCGCCTGCTGCAAGAAGCGCCGCCGTCCATGCGTTTCTTGCCGATCGCCAGCCGTTCGCTGGAGCTTTACCCGCCGGGCCTGCACGGTATCTCGTCGACCGATTCGCTCGGCGAGTGGGTGGACTGGGCGCTCGAGCTCGCGCGGCTCGACATCCGGACCTTCTCGCCCCAGGCCATGGGTCGTCTCCTCGACGCCATGGGTGAGATCGAACCGGAGAAAGCCGCCCAGATGGCGCTGCTGGCGGAGGAGCCTTACCAAGCCGAGCGCTTCGAAAAGCTCGCCCAGCCGCTGACGCTGGTGTCGTGGGCGCCTTACGTGATCGCAAAAGCGAAGCGGCAGGCCGCAGACGGCGACGGCCTCGGGGCCCGCGATTCCCTGGCGCAGGTCGGAATAGCGAAGCGCGAAGAGTTGCCTTACCTCATCGCCTCGCGCCTCGCGGCGTCCGCCGTCGGTGACCTGCCGGCGGAGGCGGAGGCCAGGGCCCGGCTCGAGGAGGAGAGGAGCCGAGCCTGGGACACTCTGAAATGGCGCTGGCGTCGCGGGCGTCCGACGCTCGAGATGTTGCCGCGGGGAGAGGGGGCGAGGCTCGATATCGAAATCCTCGACGCCGACAGCACCGGCGGCGTGGTCGAGGTCCGTTTCGACGGGGCGACCGTGGCGCTGCAGTCGGTTTACGCCGGCCAACGACTCACGCTCGATCTCCAGGTCGACTCGCGGCCGCACCTGCTCGAGATCCAACCGGTGTCCGGCGGCAATGTCTCCCCGGGCCGCGTGACCCTCCGCTAGCCGGACCCGCCGCCGCGCTGGGCCTTTTCGCTCACTTCCCCGAGCGGCGTCGCGTCTTTGTCCCGGTCCATGAAAACGGTCAAGCCGGTGGTCTTGCGGGTTCGACTTTCGAGCGTCGGCGTGCCGAGGGCGAGGCCGACCACGATGGCGAGGGCGAAGGCGTTGGCGGGAATCGTCAGCCCGAAGTCGAGGAAAGAGTGCAGCAGGGCCGCCGTCGAGGCGCCGAGGACGCCGAGCGCCCCGGCGCGATCTTCGGAGCGGCGGCCCCGGCGGTGGACCTTGAACAGGCGGGAGTAGAGGGCCCACAGGGCGAGCGGCAGCAGCACCCAGCCGACGACGCCGACGGTGACCAAAAGCTCGATGATGTCGGAGTGGGCGTGGTGCCAGGTGCCCTTGAGCGACTCGGGTTGGACCAAGGGGAACGCCTGCCGGAACGTTCCGAGGCCGGTGCCGGTCACCGGCGAGGTCCACCACAGCTCGAGGCTCGAGATCCAGGCGAAGATACGGGCGTTCCAGGTCACGTCATAGATCGACGTCTCGAGCCACCGCGCCAGGCCGCGCTGCCAGCCGAAGGCGGCGAGGCCGCCCAAGCCGAGGGCAAGCGGCGCGAGGGCCAAGGCCATCATCTGCCAGCGGCGGTGGCGGCGGGCGACGATGACGCCTTGACACGTCAACGCACCGACCGCCGCCAGCAGGCCGGCGCGGGAGCCGCTGAAGGCGATACCCACGAAGAGCAGCGAGAAAGCGATCACCGGCAAGGCCAGGCGCCACAGGCGATTCTCAAACGCCTCCTTGCCTTCGAGCGCCCGCCGCGCCGCCCATAAAAGCCAAGCGGCGGCGCAGGTCATGCCGATGGCGGCGAAGAGGGCGAAATGGTCCGGGTTGACGAAGGTGCCGCGCAGGCGCCCCGGCTCCCCCGGGACGTCCACCGACCAGATTTCAGATCGCCGGGAGAGCCAGCGGTCGGCGCCGTAGGCGATCTGGGCCATGCCGGAAAGCACCAGCGTGACCACCAGGACGCGCCGGGCGCCGCGCTCGCGACCTTGGAGACAGGCCGCCGCCAGGCATGCGGCAATCGCCATCCAGTGCAGGGCGACCTGCTGCGAGACCGCCGGCGACATGGACAGGGGAAGCAAGAAAGCCTCGCCCCGATCCGGGTCCACCAGCTGCCCCGCGTCGCGCCAGAGACCGGCGAGGCGGGGCGACAGGACCTGGGTGATGAATGCCGGCCAGGACAGGCTCTGGAGGAAGCCGATCAGCGCCACGCCGGAGACGGCGAGCAGCGGCCACTGGGCCAGCCGCAGGTGAACCAGCTGCCGGTGCGCGTAGAGGGCGAGGGCGAAAGCGATGAAGGCACTGACCTGCAGCGCGGCCCGATCCCGGGGTAAGACGCCGCCGAAAGGCAGGGGGCCGAGGAAGAGAATGGCCGCAAGTATCGATGAACAAAGGGCAGACGAGGCGCCGGAATGTCGTATCATCCGGCCCAAGTAGGCGATCCACGACGAGATTTTGCGCTCCGCCGCTTGGCGGGACGCCGCCGCGGTCGAAGCGGATTTTCGGCGAGACGTGGATCTTTGCGACACGGAAAACGGAGAGTTCGATGAAGTCGTTACTGCCCCCTACACCCCTATCGACACGGATTTTGCCCGGGCCCGGCGCGCTGGCGGCCGGACCACCGCGGGCCGAGCGCCTGGCGTCGCGGTGGCTGTCGTGCGCGTTGGTATTCGCGGTGGGGTTGCTCGGGGTGGCTCAGGCGAGCGCGCAGTATATCCCCGACATCGGCGCGGTCGAGGGCGCCGAGATCCCCGCCGAAGAGAAACTCGACCAGGCCTATGACGAGGCCCGCTGGCGCCTCGGGACCCTCAAGATCGAGCCGTTCATCGGCCTCCGGGACGCGTCCATCGTCAGCAACCAAGATCCCCAGAATCCGGACGACGACGACACCGACTTCACCGCCACCGTCGGCGCCGGCTTGCGCCTTTACGCCAAGCCGAGCTCGAAGGTGATTTTCGCCGCACACGCGCTTCCGGACTACGTGTGGTGGCAGGATGACTCGGACCGGAGTCGGCTGAATGTCAATCTCGGCCTCGGCGTCTTTGGGCACTTGAACCGCGTCAACTTCGAGGTGTCCGCCCGCCGCATCGAGCAGCAGCGTTTCTTTTCGAGCGAAGTGCCGATTCTCTCGACGACCGAGCGCGACCTGGTCAAGGCGGCGATCGAGTTCGAAGTCTCCCGGGGCATTAGGGTCTACGCCGTCGCCCGCGATCTCGAGGTGACGTCGAGCGATGAAGACGCGCCGCTCTTTGCCCGGGTCGACCGGGAAGAGCAGCGCGTCGCCGTCGGCATTCGACTCGAGAGTCGTCGCGGCCTGTGGGCCGACGTCGCCTACGAAGATAGCGAAGTCGAATTCGCGCCGACGGCGCGTCCGCTGTCGAATGAGGGCACCACGATCGGCGTCGCCGTGGGCCTGGATAGGAACCGGTTCAGCGGCTCGGTGCGCGTGGCCTTTCGCGACCTCGAGCCCCTCGGCGCCGACTCGATCTTCGTGCCGCTCGACGACGTCACCGGCAGCGCCGAGCTCCTGTGGCAGCCGCGGAGAAACCTCGGCTTCGTCGCTTTTGCGCGTCGTGGCCAAAGCTACGCGCTGGACTTAGACCAGAGCTACTTCATCGCCGATCGCTACGGCCTGACCGCCCGTTTCGGCCTCGGCCAGGCCTACTTCCAAGTGACCGGCGCCGTCGGCGAAGACGACTATGAAAGCGCCGTCGGCTCGGACCGTCTCGATGACGTCGAAGAAGTGAGCGCGGTGCTGGCGGTGCCGGTCCGGGACCTGCTGGTGATCTCGCTCCAGGGTTCGATCACCGAGTACGACTCCAACCTCCCCGGCTTTGACCGCGACGTCACCGCCTACGGCGTCAATATCCAGCTCGGCAGCATCGCCGAGAAACTGCGCTTGGGACGCGTCGGCGGCGATTGGTGATCTCGGGTGCCACGTCGCTCCGGCAGAGAGTCTGGAAATCTCATTGATTCAGTCAGTTACGGCCCGCACGACGTCGGGGTGGCGTTGGCGCCGCGGACGATGCTGGTATAGCCTAGGCGGGATGAGTGTGATCGGGATTTCTCGCGCCGCAACGATGCTCATTGCGGCTTTCGTATTTCACGTGACCCTGGCGGAGGTGGTGTGGGCCCAAGAGGGCCGATACCGCGTCGGGCCGCGTGATCGCCTGCAGGTGCGGGTTGACGAATTGCCGAGCCTCGACTCGGAACAAGAGGTGGCGGACGACGGCACGATCACCCTCGAAGTGATCGGAAGCCTGCAAGCCCAAGGACTTTCGGAGCGTGAGCTGGCCCAGCGCATCCGCGACCGGTTGCTCGAAGAAGGTCTGCGCAAGGCCACCGTGACGGTGTCGGTCAGCGAATACCGCTCGCGTCCGGTGGCGATCATGGGCGCGGTAGAAGACCCCGGGAACCACAACGTCCCCGGCCGCTCGACGCTGCTCGAGGTGCTGCTCGGCGCCGGCGGGCTCTCGGCGGAGCACGGGAGCACTGTGCAGGTGCGGCGTCGTGCGGATAACGGCCTGACCGACCAGGTGTCGATTTCGGTCCGGGATCTCGTCGAGCTCGGAGATCCGGCGGTCAATATTCCGATCTACGCCGGCGATCTCATCAACGTCCCGCCGGTCCGCGACGTGGTGATCAACATTCTCGGCGCCGTCTCCAGCGTCGGCAGCCACACCTTCAAAGGCACCCAGCGGGTGACGCTGCTCACCGCCATCGCCCGCGCCGGCGGCCTCTCGGAGGAAGCCTCCAACAAGATTCGAATTAAGCGCCAGGACGAAAACGGCGAGTGGAGCGAGGTCGTTGTCGACTGGAAGCGCCTCTTGGCCGGCAAGATCCCCGATCCGCCGCTCCAAGATGGCGATCTGGTGGTGGTCAAGGAGTCGTTTTTCTAAATGTCCGATAAACCGGGACAGTCCGGCCCCGCCGGACCCGTCGACCTCTTCCACGGTTTCGTCAGTGACGGCGGCCGGACGGCGCCGCCCTCCCAGAATCAGCCGGCGCCGGCGATGGACGAGGCGACGATCGACCTCACCAAGTACATCACCGCGCTGCGACGGCGCTGGGCCCTCTTGGTGCTGTGCTGCATGGTGGCCGGCGCTTACGCCGTCATCCACTACTCGCTGTCGGAAAAGCTCTATAAAGCGACCACCACGATTCAGATCGAGCGTAAGCGCCTGTCGCTCTTGGCCCTGGGCCAAGCGGGCTGGCTCGAAGACTGGTGGAACCTCGAGTACTACCCGACCCAATATCGCCTGCTGCGCAGCCGCGGCATGGCGGAAAGGGTCGTGCTCAACCTGCGCCTGCATGAGGACCCATCCTTCAATCCGAGGGCCGCGGCCCAGCGGGCCGACGGCTCGCCGGAGCTCGACTCGAGTGCCCAGCTGGCCGGACTCGCCGGGCGGGTCCAGTCCGGTCTCACGGTGGTGCCGATCAAAGAGACTCAGCTGGTCGAGCTGTCTTACGTATCGACCTCCAATGAGCTCGCGGCGCGCATTGCCAATGGCTACGCCGAAGTCTTCATCGAATGGGGCATCGAGAACCGAACCTCGACCGTGGGCCGGGCGTCGAGCTTTCTCTCCGCCCAAATCGAGACCTTGCGGCAAGAGATCGACGAGCGTCAGAAGCAGCTGAACGCCTACGCCTCGAGCGGAGACTTCTCGATCGATCCGGCCGGCGAAGCCCTCAAGACGCGTCGGGAGTCGCTCACCGCGCAGTACAACACGGTGCTCGCCGAGCGGATCCGTCTCGAAGCAACCTATAACGAGGTGGTGAATTCGCCGCGGAGTTCGGTCGCGGACACGTCCGCGGGCGACCAGATTGCGGAGCTCCGGAGCGAAATCGTCGAGCTGAACTCTGAATACACCAAGAAGCTGGAGACCTACACGCCGGAGTGGCCGGAGATGGTGGCCCTCAGGGAGTCCATCGAGGAAAAAAGAACGCGGCTGTCGACGCTCCGCGACCAGTCCTACGAGGAGGCGCGGGCCAATGCGTTGACGGCGCTCCAGACCGCGCGTCGTGAGGAAGCGAAGCTCGAAGAGACCTTGCAGAGCATCGGCGAAGACGCGCGTTTTCAACAGTCCGCGGCCAGCGAGTACACCAACCAAAGCACCTACATCGAGACCCGCAAGGAGCTCTTGGCGGATCTGGTCCGGCGTCAGTCGGAAACCGAGGTCGCCTCACGGGTCCAGACGTCGCAGGAGTCGAACGTCCGGATCGTGGATCGCGCGATTGTGCCCCGCAGTCCGTTCCGGCCGTCGTTCCGGTCCGATCTATCGCGCGCCCTGATCCTCGGCTTGATGCTCGGCGTCGGCATCGTGCTGCTGCTCGAGTACCTCGATCGCACGGTCAAGACCCCGGAAGAGCTCGAGTCCCTGCTGCGTCACCCCACCCTGGCGGTGATCCCCGACATCGAAGACGGCGGCCGGGGCGGCGGGTTCCGGATGCGCTACGGCAGATCGGCTTACAACTACCACTATGGCTATGGCTACGGCTACGGGTACGGCCAAGGCGCGCCGCGGCGCGATTCGAAGAAGAACGCCGCGGATGACGAGGACAAGCAGATCGAGCTGCTGCCGCACCACAGTCCGCGTCTGGCGGTGAGCGAGGCCTATCGATCGCTTCGCACGGCTCTCTTGCTCTCGAGCACGAAGCAGCTGCAGGTGGTGGCGCTGACGTCGGCGGAGCCCGGCGAAGGCAAGACCGCGACCACGACCAATCTGGCGGTGGTCTTGGCGCAGCTGAGTCGCCGAGTGCTGATCATCGACGGCGACCTCCGCCGCCCGCGCGTCCACAAGATCTTCCGCAAATCGAACCGTTCTGGCCTGGTGAACTACCTCACCTCGAATGTCGACATCGACTCGATGGTGATGGAAACCAAGGTGCCGAACCTCTTCGTCATGCCGTCCGGGCCGATTCCGCCGAATCCGTCCGAGCTCTTGGCGAGCGACCGAATGAGGGAGCTGCTGATGCAGCTGCGCGCCCGCTTCGACTTCGTGCTCATCGACACGCCGCCGGTACTGCCCGTGGCCGACGCCGTGATCCTCGGCACCCTCGCCGACGGCGTTATCCTGTGCGCCCGCGCCGGTGTGCTGCTGCGCGAGGACGCGAAGTTCACCCGCGAGCGCCTCTCCTACTCGGACATGCGCATCGTCGGCACGGTGCTGAATCGCTACCGCCGCGGCGGGCGGAGCTACAACAAGAAGTACCGCTACTACGGCGTTTACGAAGACCCGAGCGCCTCGGCGCAAGCCAGCTCGAGCGCCGCTTAACCCCCGCCGGCCCCGGCACGAGCGGCGGCGTCTCGGACCGAGGCGGAACCCTTGATCGATCTCCACAGCCACATCCTGCCCGGCGTCGACGACGGCTCGAGCGATCTCAACGAATCGATCGCCATGTGCCGGATCGCGGCGGCGGACGGCGCGACGACCCTCGTCGCCACGCCGCACCTGCGCCACTCCCGCTACTGGAATGACGACCGCAGTGCCCTCGAAGCGAGCTACCGAGAGCTGTGCGGCGCGCTCGGGAAAGAGGGCCTCGAATTGGAGGTGCTGCTCGGCGGCGAGATTACGGTCGGCTCGGAGAGCGTGGCGGAAATCGACGCCCTGCCCGGCGGCCAGCTGCTGACGCTCTGCGGCTCCAAGTACCTGCTGCTCGAATTGGACTGGCAGGGGCTCGGTCCGGATCCTCTGGAGCTGGTCTACGAGGTGGACGTGCTCGGATGGCGGCCGATCATCGCCCATCCGGAGCGCGTCTCGTGGCTTTCTGAAGATCTGGAGCTAGCCAGCGCGATGCAGGAAAACGGTGCGACTTTTCAGCTCACGTCCATGAGCCTGACCGGGCGCTTCGGGTCGCAGATCAAGGAGCGATCGGAGCGTTGGCTCGACGCCGGGCTGGTGCATTTCGTGTCGAGCGACGCCCATGACGTGAAGCATCGACCGCCGGGCCTTGCGGCGGCTAGGGCTCTGGTGGCCGAGCGCTGCGGCGACGAGGTGGCCGAGGCCCTCTTCGTCGGCAATCCGCGCTGTGTGGTTGATGATCGGCCGCTGCCGCCGCAGCCGAGCGTCGAACGCCCCGGCGGCGGGCTCGGGGCGCGGTTTCGAAGATTCGCCGGGCGGTCGTCGTGAGCGCGGCGCGATCCTCGGCGCGATGTCCGGTGCGGCTTCTGTCCCGTGCTCCTGGTAAGCTCCGCGCCATGCGTCGAGTCCGATCCGCCGGAGTTCGGAGGCCTTGGGGCCCCATCGTGCTGCTCGTGGTGTTGGGCCTAGGGTCCACGCCGGCCGCCGTTTTCGGCGCCGGTGACGCCATCGATCCTTTCTACGAACGCCTTTTCCAGGACGGCACCCTCGCCCTATCGACGGGTGACGCCGCGGGCGCCTCGAGGCAGCTGCGGCTCGCCTGCTTCGGCATGCTCGACGCCCCCCAGCGTCTCGCCGACTGCCTCTCTCGGCTCGCGCTGGCCAAAGCGGAGCTCGACGACAAGGACGGGTTCCTCGAAACCCTGTCGCGGGTGCTCGAGACCGAGCGGCGTTTCCGCGCCTATAGCGACGCGCCGATTCCGCCGGAGGTGAAGCGGAATTTCGAACGGCGCATTGAAGCCTGGGCGCCTCCGAGCCTGCTGCTCGGCACCGTCGCCTTCGCCGATGTCGCGGATAGGCAGCGCGCCGGAGAAATCCGTTCGCTGCCGGCCGACGACCGCCGACGCGAGCTTGACCGGCTCATCGCCCAATCGCCGTCGAAGATGATTTGGCGCCGCCTGCAGATCGAGCTCGAGATCGAGAGCGGTAATTTCGAGCTCGCCTTCGAGTTGATCGAGACCCAGGCCCCGGGTCGCGAGGACATTCGCTGCCTGCGGGGCCGCGCGCAAGCCGGCCTCGGGTCGTGCGACGCTCGCACCCGAACCGACCTGCAGACCTGCGCCGACGCGGAGCGCGCGCCGGCGCTCGAGGCCCTGCTGGCCTGCCACGTCAGCGCCGGCGACAAAAGCGCCGGTGAAGCGGTGGCCGCCCAGCTGACGCCGGCGCAGCGCGAGCAGTCCCGCGTGCGAAGCCTGCTGAGGAAACTCTCTCGACTCGAGGACTCGCCGAGCCCTCCGGCGGAAGAAGCCCCCGCCGAACCGCCGGTGACTGAACCGGCGAGCTCCGGTCCGTCGCAGGCGGAGATCACCGCCGTCGACAGTGGCTGGACGACGCTGCGGACCGATAGCCGGGATCGCTTCCCGTCGACTTTCGGCGAGGTGTCTAGCCTCGCCTCGCGGTACGCGGAATGGTCCGAGGCCCAGCACCTCGCCGCCGAGCTGGCGTATCGCCTCAGTCGGTGGGAGGAAGCGATCCGTTTCTTCGAGCGGGCAGAAGCCGTGTCGACTCTGCGCCCAGACCAGCAGTTCTACCTCGCGGTGGCGCTCTACAAAGCCGGTCGCCAAACGGACGCGGAAGCCCGCCTGGAAGCGTGCTTGCCCCAAATCCAAGCCTCGGATTACGTGAAATTTTGGACGGAACGGATCCGCAGCGGCGGCCCGTGAGTTTTAGCGATTCATGTTAACGGTGCTGTTTTCTTAGAGTTGCGTCGGTCGACAGTTTGCTGCCCGCGCGCCCGTTCGGCTACAATCGGGCAAAATGCGCTATGAGGAAATCCCATGCCTGTCGCCTCTAAAAATCTCGTGAAGAATTATCGCAACGCGGCGCTGACCCTGGCCCTCGCGGCCTGTGCCCCGGCGCTTTTCGCCCAGTCTTCGATCCAGGTCGACACCGACCCGGTCGATTGCTTGCCGATCGGTGAAAATGGCGCCGCCTACGCGACGGTCGATAACAACGTCGCTGACACGACCGTGCGCCTGAACTTCCGCCGGATGCACGACACGGTCGAAGACCTCTACTGGGTGGGCATGAACCCCGCCGGTCAGGGCCGATATTGGGGCGTCATGCCCAAAGCGGAAGACCGGCCGGTGCAGCGCCACGACGTCATCGAACGTCGCGAGAATATCCAGGCCGAAACGTCCTGGGCCGAGTGGTGGCGGCAGAAGGATTCCTCGGACCACCGCGACCCCAACTCTGAGCTCGATACCGACCTGATCCGCGAGCGCGCCAGCCAAGGTAAGCAAGTGGAGCGGGATTGGCTCGGTGAGATGGACGACGACACCTTCCAGCGGTGGCTTGAGCAGCTCGAAAACGAGCCGGCCGAGTACTTCACCTCCGTCCATGACTACAACGGCGATGAGATCGCCCGCTCCCGCACCCGCGTGACCGAGGTGAAGAGCAACTGCCGCGTAGACCTGACCCCCGAGCAGCTCGGCGAGGCCGAGAACCTGACCGTCGGCGAGACGGCGTACTGGCAGCGCGACGAGAGCATTTTCCACTGGCTCTGCGACGGCATCGTCTCGCGCGTCGACCCGACCAACGTCCTGCGCGGTGACGGCATTTGCCGCGCCTGCGTGGTGGCCTGGTGGAAGCGCAAGGAAATCCTCATTCCCGCGATCGTCGGCGCCGGCGTCGTCACCGGCGTGGTTCTGCTCGACGACGACGATCCGGACCCCATCTCGCCGTCTTCCCCGTAACATTCCGTCGGCTGACCGCGACGTGAAGTGTTCGCCCGCTGCGGCTCCGGCCCGGCGGGCGTTCTGCATCTGGCGCCGCGCCCACCTCGACAGTCACGGGCGCTTGATCTGTCGCCCTCGAGATCCGCGGATCGGTTCTGGAAACCGAGGTATCATCGCGCGCCGGAGCGCGGAGCGACGCCCGCACTGACCCGCCGGGGGCTGTTGGAGGGCCGGACCGGCGCCGCCGCGTAGACGGTCCGAATCCGGTCTCCGTATACTGCCGTCGTAGAAAGAATCCCGCCCGAACACCCGCCAACTTCGCCAGCATCCCCACTATGAATAAGCGATTCGCCTTCTCGGCTTTGATCCTGCTGCTCACCGCGGCGCTCTTTAACTTCGGCTGCGATAGCGCCGACAATCCGATCGCCCCGTCCGGCAGTACGCTCCTCATCTCGGCGGACAAGACGCTGATCGGCCTCAACGGCGAGGCGGCGGAGCTGACGATCACGGGCTTCCGCCCCGACGGCAACCGCTTGAATCCCAATACCCAGCTGACGATCGCGACCGATCTCGGCGTGCTGCGGGCGAGTAATAACGTCAACGGCGCGAGCGTCAGCGTCGTGACGATCGGCAACGACGGCCGCGCGACGGCTTTCCTTTTCGGTGATGGTCGCCAAGGCCCGGCCATGGTGACCGTGTCCTTGACCAGCGGCGGCGGCGGCGGTGATACGGGCGGCGGAGCCACTTCCGCCACAATTGGTATCCAGATCGGCGACGATGCTTCGTCCCAACCAGTGGTCACGGTCACGGCGAACCCTGCGGCTATTGCTCTGAACCAGTCGTCGACGATCACGGTCACCGCACGGAACGTCGACCAGTCCCCGCTGGCCGGCGCGACCGCCATCGTCCGCTCAAGCCTAGGTTCTTTGAGCTTCACTAATGGCAACGTCACGGACAGCAGCGGCGTCGTCACGCTGACCTTGACATCGAATCAGTCAGGCCAGGCTGAGGTTACGGCCACGGTGGGCTCTAGTCCGGACGCGATGGCGACCGTGGAAATCGGCACCACCCGCAAGCCGGTGGTGAGCATCAATCCCAATCCGAGTACGCTTGACACCTTTGAGACCTCGGTCATTACGGTTACGGCCCGAGACGAAAGCGGCAATCTCCTCGGCAGTGTCGACGCCATCATGACGTCCGATTTGGGCACACTGAGCGGCTCAAACTTCAACTCTGCTACGGATATCTTGCGGCTTTCGGGCGGACGCGGTGAGGTGACTTACACCGCGGGAGACCTCCCCGGTACCGGTAACGTGACGGCCTTCGTTCAGAATAGCGACATCGCGTCGGCCGACTTGACGATCCGAGGCCGGCCCGCTGGCGTGTCTTTACAGGCGAGCATCAACGAAATTCCGGCGACTGGTTCCGAGACGATCACGTTGACAGCGACTGTCACCGATTCCGATTCGAATCGTCTCGGTGGCGAAAGTGTGAGCTTCAGCGCCCTCGATGGGATGATGGATCTTGGCTTCAACTTCAACCCAGATCCTGCGATTACAGCTCAGAACACCGGCGTCGCAACCTCGATGGTGACAGTCGATATTGACAATCTGCTTCAGCAGAACCCTGGCCTCCAATCGTTCGTCATTCAGGCTGCGGTCTCCGTCGGAGACGGGACCCAAGAGACGGATACTGTCGTGATCAACGTCGGTAGCGGAGGCGGCGGAAGCTAAATTCTGCTCAGACGCGAAAGAAAGAGGCGGCCCCCCGGTCTACACCAGGGGGTCGTTTCTTATTACCGAAGGCCGTGCGATACTCCGCGCCGCGAGGTGATCGAGACCTATGGTTGATGAAAACAAAATTTGGGACGCCCTGCGCGCCGTGCGCTATCCGGGCATGAGCCGAGACATCGTGTCCTTCGGTTTTGTCCGCGGTGTGAAGCTCGACGGCGCGACGGTGAGCGTCGAGCTCGAGATGTCGACCCACAACCCGGAGGCCGCCGAGCAGGTCCGGTCGGCGGCGGAGGACGCCGTCCGCGGCATCGACGGCGTGGCGGCGGTGGCCGTGGGGCTGAACGTGCAGCAGCCGCCGAAGCGCGAGACACCCAAGCAGCCGCGCACGACGGTGAATGCGAGCCTTCTACCGGAGGTCGAAAGCGTGGTCGCGGTGGCGAGCGGAAAAGGCGGTGTCGGCAAGTCGACGGTGTCGGCCAACGTGGCCGTGGCGCTGGCCCAGCGGGGCAAGCGCGTCGGCCTGCTCGACGGCGATATCTACGGCCCGTCGGTGCCGACCATGTTCGGGATCTCCGAACGACCCAAGACCGACGGTGAAACGCTGGCGCCGTTTGAGAAATACGGCATCAAGCTCATGTCGCTGGGCTTCATGCTCGAAACGGACACGCCGGTCATTTGGCGTGGCCCGATGGTCATGCGCGCCCTCGAACAGCTGATGGGCCAGGTCCGCTGGGGCCAGCTCGACGTGCTCATCGTCGACCTGCCGCCGGGCACCGGCGATGTCCAGCTGACGTTGACCCAGAAGGTACCGCTTTCCGGCGCCGTCGTCGTCACTACGCCCCAGGATGTGGCGCTGATCGACGCGCGTAAGGGGCTGGCGATGTTCCGCAAGGTCGATGTGCCGGTGATTGGCATCATCGAAAATATGTCCGGCTTCTGCTGCCCGAAGTGCGATGAGATCATCGACATCTTCAAGCGCGGCGGCGGCCAGCGGACCGCGGATGTTCTCGGCACCCCATTTCTGGGTTCGATCCCGCTCGATCCGGCGATCGTCGAGGGTGGAGACGCCGGCGTCCCGATCGTCGTGGCCCAGCCCGACGGCACGCACGCCGACGCCTTCGGCAAGGTGGCCGAGACCGTGCTCGAGCAGGTCACGAAGCGGCAGCCACCCAAGCTGACGATCGTTTAGCGTCGATGTCCATCGCCGTCATTGCGGACTCGCATTTGGGCGGGCCCGGGGGCCCGGGGGATGACTTCATCGAGCAGCTGCGGGCGCTGCCGGGTCAAGGGTGCCGTCGGCTGATTCTGCTCGGCGACATTTTCCACGTCTGGGTCGGTAGCCGGAAATTCGAAACTCCGGAGATCCGCCGCGTGGTTCCTGAATTCCGACGGCTTCGCGGTGAAGGGGTCGAGGTCGAGTATGTGGAGGGCAACCGCGATTTTTTCTTGACCGGAAGCCCCTACGCCGACGCCTTCGACAGGATCGTGCTGGAGACGTCTTTCGAGTCCGGCGGCCGGCGCCACCTCTGCGTCCACGGCGACGGCTTGAACGACAAGGATCGCCAGTACCTCTTCTGGCGCTGGCTGTCGAAGAGTCCACCGGTGCGAGCCCTGGTGCTCGGCCTGCCCGGTGCGCTGGCCCAGCGGGCGGTCGGCTCGGCGGAAAAGAAACTGGCGAGCACCAATTTCAAGCACCGCACCGATATTCCGCGGGCGCCGATCAGCGCCTACGCGGAGCGGCGGTTCGCCGAAGGGTTTGACGACCTCCTCGTGGGCCATTTCCACGAACCCCACGACTGGACGGTGGACGGCGGTGAGGTGCACCTGCTCGACGCGTGGTTCAGGTCCCGTCGCGTCGAGGTCTTCGCTTAGACCTTCCCTCTGGGCTTCAGCGGCCGCCGCGCTTCAGCGACCGTCGGCGACCGGCCGAGCGATCAGCAAACGCATGACGCCCCGGGCCCGCCGGGTCCCGGGATCGATCTCGAATCCGGCGCGGCGGACCGTCGATTCCGTATCCCGATTCGGATGACAGCCGCCTGACACGGCGGTCCATATCGGCTGGATGAGGTCTTGGGCCCTCGCGGCACCCGGCGAGGTGTGGCGGACGTGTTCCATCATGAGCAGCTCGCCGCCGTGGTCGAGCACGCGGGCGACTTCCCGCAGGCCCCGTTCGGGGTCGGGGACGCTGCAAAAGACCAGGCACGACACCACGTGATCGAAGGCGCCGTCGCGAAATGGCAGGTCCTCCGCACTGGCCACCAGCAGTCGAGCGTCCGGCCGTCGGCGGCGGGCCCGGAGCACGACCTCGAGGCAGGGATCAAAGGCCACCGGCGGCTCGGGCGTGCCGTAGAGCTCCAGGTTGCGGCCGGTGCCGCAGCCGACCTCGAGCACCCGCCCGCGGGCCCAACCCGTCAGCTTTCGGCGCCAGCGCAGCAAGCCGAAGCGCTCGCACACCGCCATGAACGCGTCGTAGAACCAAGGAATCTGCTCGAGACCGCGCATGGCGTGACTATACAGAGTCGGTCTTAGATCGTGGCCGGAGAGCTTTGGTCACGCCGCCCGGAAGCTAGAATCCCGGCTGCCGACATCGACTAACGGAGTCCGCGGCCTAAGGCCCGAGAGCCGGCCCCGGCGGACACTCGAACGGAGAGCTCAAGCCATGCAGATTTTTCTCAGGACCCTGCTCGTGATCGCCCTGCTCGCCGCCGTCGTGGCGTGCCAGCCCGCGTCCGACTCCGACGGGGCGCCGGCGCCCGAGGCGGCGAGCGCGCCCGCACAAGAGCCGTCGAAACTGCTCGACGCCGCGGCCGCGGCCGCGGGCGTCATCGATGAAGACTTCCTTCGGACCCACATCGCCGCCATCTCCGATGACGCCATGGGCGGCCGCGCGCCGGGCACCGAAGGCGACCTGATGGCCCGGAAATATCTCGCCGAGCAAATGGCCGCCGTCGGCCTCGAGCCCGGGGGCGTCGACGGCACGTGGGAGCAGCCCTTCGACATCATGCGCGTCGAGTACGAGGTGCCGAAAGGCTGGACCTTCAAGGGCCCGAATGGCGAAGTGACGCTCGAGCGGAGCGAGGAATTCGTCGCCTTCCCCGGTGTCCAGAGTGACGTGGCGGCGATCGAAGGGGCCGAGCTCGTTTTTGTCGGCTACGGCATCGAAGCGCCGGAATACCAGTGGGACGACTTCAAAGGCGTCGACGTGGCGGGCAAGGTGCTCGTGATGCTCAATAATGATCCGGATTGGGACGAGTCCATCTTCGACGGCGACCGCCGTCTCTACTACGGGCGCTGGAGCTACAAATACGAGCAGGCCGCCAAGCACGGCGCCGTCGGTGCGATCGTTCACCACACGCGACCGTCCGCGGGCTACGGCTGGAACGTGGTGGCCAGCTCGTGGGCCGGATCGCAGGTGGAGCTGCCGGCCGGCGATGAGAAGCGCATTCAGGTCGGCGGCTGGACGACCGAAGGGGCGACCGGCAAGCTGATGGCGCTCGCCGGCCAGGACTGGTCGGCGCTCGTCGAGCAGGCGAAGACCCGGGAATTCACGCCGGTGCCGCTCGGCGTCACCACGTCGATCTCCCTGCGCAGCAGCCTGGAGAAGACCACGACCGCCAACGTCATCGGCCGCTTGCCGGGTGGAGATCCGGAGCTCGCCGATGAGGTCGTGCTCTACGGCGCCCACCACGACCATCTGGGCATCGGCGAAGCGGACGACTCCGGCGACAAGATTTTCAACGGCGCCCTCGACAACGCCGCCGGCCTGTCGGCGATGCTCGGCGTCGCCAAAGCTTTCGGCCAGCTGCCGGAGAAGCCTCGCCGTACGATCCTCTTCGCGACCTGGGCGGCTGAGGAGCAGGGCCTGCTGGGCTCGAAGCATTTCCGCACTTTCCCGACGGTGCCGGCGGGCAGGATCGCCGCGAATATCAACATGGACGGCGGCAATATCTGGGGCAAGGCCGAGAACGTGGTGTTCATCGGCAAAGGGAAGTCGACCCTCGACGCGGTGGTCGAACGGCACGCCGCGGCCCAGGGGCGGACCGTGCTGGCAGACCAGTTCCCTGATCGCGGCTACTACTACCGTTCCGACCAGTTCAACCTAGCGAAGATCGGCGTCCCCGCGGTGTATCTGAATACCGGAACGAAGTTCGTCGGCCGAGACGAGGGCTGGGCCAAAGAGCAGATCGAGACCTGGGAGGCGAATCTCTACCACCAGCAGGGGGACGAGCTGGAAGACTGGTGGGTTTTCGACGGCATGATCGACGACGCCCGTTTGTCGTTCATGATCGGACTCGACGTAGCCGAGACCACCGCCATGCCGGGGTGGCAGCCGGGCGATGAATTCGAAGCGGCGCGCAAGGCCGCGCTGGCTGCACTCGCCAACTGATCGATCCGGACGGCGCCGATGGACTCTATCGGCGCCGACGCCAAAGAAATGGCCCGCTCCGAATCGCGGACGATTCCGCGCTCCGGAGCGGGCCATTGTGTTACCCCGAGCCCCCTCGTGGTAAGCCTTATGTCAACCACTTTAATAAGCACGAAGCGTGCCAGGTCCCTTCTGCGGGGCAGAGCCTTGATTTTCTGCGGATTCCGGTAGATCTCTATCCGAAGACGGCGCTTTTCAGTCCGGAGAATTTCCCTAGTGGGGAAGAATTCCCTGGAAGAGGGGAGCGTCGGCCGGGAGAGCGAATCGGCTCCGGGCGATCTCAGGAATCGGCTCGGGGCGTCCGAGCAGGCGGCGATGAAAGGCCCCGAGTTTGGCGTGGTCAGCGGCGTCGTCGAGCGCCTGGCGGCGCAGGGCGCGGATCTGCTGGAGACCGACGAAATAGCTCGCCTTAAGTCCCGGGTCTTTGAGGTGGCGGGCGACCTCGATTTCCGCCGCCGCGGTTTGGAGGCCGGCTTCGCTGCGATATCGCTCCACGGCCTCCTCCGCCGTGAGGCGTCCGCGGTGTAGGTCTGCATCGATCCACGCCCGCAGGGAGCGGAGAAAGAGCAGGCGAACGGCGCCCATTTGCGCTTGGGGTGTTGCGTAGTAGCCGAGCTCGAGCATCAGAGACTCGGCGTAGAGGCCCCAGCCCTCGTGGAAGACGGGGTGGCTCCGGTGGGCGGCGATGCGCTCCGGTCCAGCCGGCAGGACGGCGTCGGCGACGCTGTAAGCGACGTGGTGGCCCGGCGCCACCTCGTGGGCCACCAGCGGCGGGATGCAGACCCAGCAGTGATTCACCAAGTAATTTCCGCCATCGTCGGCGGCTTCCGGCGGCTCGAGCGTGACCGCGAGCTGCCCGTCGAGGTACATAGCGAGGGAGAAGTAGCGGCGGAAAATCGGGTTGTCGTTGGCGAGTATCCTGATCGGGCGTTCGGGCCACGGGAAAAGGTCGCGGGACTCGAGGAATGAACGCTGGCGTTCCGCCTCGGCGCGGTAAGCGGCGAGCACCGCGTCACGGTCCGGGGGGTGGTCGCGCTCGAGCTCGGCGAAGAGGGCGAGCCAATCGTCGGAACCGAGCTCGGCCGCAAGCTCGGACAGCCGAGCGGATTCGGCCTCGGCGGCCGCCCGGGCCGCAACGGCGAGGGTCTCCGCGTCGAGCGGCTCCCCGGCGAGGGCGCTCAAGCGCGCGGCGTAGGCGGCTCCACCGAGCGGCTCAGGAGCCTGGGGCGCAGCCGAGACGCCGGTTCCGAGCTCCGCGGTCGGCGCGGCCGACGGGGTCCGCCGAAGGTGGGGGCCCGCGGCGAGACCGACGACGAGGACGAGCGCCAGGGCGAGGACGGCGGTTTGCGGGCGGATGCTCGGCATGGCTTTCACCAGAAATTTCGGTGTGGAGCGCGGGCTGGACGCCGCCGCGCCCCGGGGCGCCGCGGTAGAATCGCCGTGATTATTCCAGACCCGAACCTGCACGGAGAGCTGAGTGACGGCCTTTGAGATTGGAGTCGAGAGCGGCGGGTGCGCCCGCCGGGCAGTGGCGAAGCGGCGGTCCCCAATTCGCCGTCTCGTGCTTTGGCTGGCGCCGGCACTCGCGGCGCTGGTCGGCGTATTCGGGATGACGCCAACGGCGTACGCCCAGGGCACCCAAACCGGGCGTCTCGAGGGGCGGGTCGTGGATTCAGAGGGCCTGCCCCTTCCCGGGGTTGAGGTCTCCCTCCAGGGTCCCCAGGCCCAGCGACGGGGCACGACCGATAGTCTCGGAGCCTTCCGATTCCCCCAGCTGGCGATCGGTTTCTACGAGGTGCGCGCCGAGCTTTTCGGCCTCACCGCCGAGCGAGACGCGGTGCGCGTTTATATCGATACGACCACCGAGGTCGAGCTACAGCTGCTCGAAGGGACCGCGCCGTCGCCGGCGGCGGCCCCCGCGGCTCGGGATCGCATCCAGGTGACCGCCGTGGCCCCGCTCACCGATCCTTTTGAGACCGCGGTCCGCACCAGCGTGTCCCGGGAGTTTCTCGAGGAGCTGCCGGTGGAGCGGTTCTACCAAAGCGTCGCTTTGCTGCTGCCCGGCGTGGTGGGCGGCGAAGACGGCAACCCGAATACGGCCGGCGCCCTGCGCGGCTCGAACCTCTTCCTGGTCGACGGCGTCGACACCACCGACCCGACCACGGGCTTGTTCGGGCTCAATCTCGCCTACGACGGCGTCGACGACGTCAGCGTCACCACCGCGGCTCCGGCGGTGGACTACGGCCGCAGCTCCGGCGCGGTGATCAACGTGGTCACCCGGTCGGGTGGACTCGACTACCGCGGCGCCGCCCGTTTAATCGGTACGAGCCCGGGGTGGAGGGCCGATTACCAGGACACCGTCCCCGCTGTTCAGCCGGAGGTCGACGCCGCCAACGCCAGCCCAGACGATATTGACAATACGATCTCGGTGACGCTTTCTGGCCCGGCGGTGCGAGATCGACTCTTTTTCTTCGGCGTCTTCGAGGACGGCGAAGAGAGCCTGACGCGCCCGAGCCTCTCCGGCCAGCTGTGGGACGAGGCGGCACGCATCCAAAGCGCCGCCGTGAAGCTCGATTGGCAGGGTGCCCGCCAGAGCCTCTCGGGCCAGTACACCTCCGACGAGTCGAGCTTCGGCACCTTTTCGGTCCTCGATCGTTCGCCGGGTGAAAATCGCGCGGCGCGCACGCCCCTGCGCCTGCGCCAGGAGTTCCTCCTGCCCTTCGCCGGCGATATTTTCGCGGTAGAAGAGAGGCGGCAGGCGGGTGAGCTCGGCCGGGTCGAGTGGAACCGGGTCGTCAAGCGCGATGTGGCCCTCACCGCCCGCGTCGCGAACCAGGAGCGTCGATTGACCCGCGCCCCGCGCTCCCGCCGGGGCTTCGGCGTCGACGCGGCCCCCCACCTTTCGCCGAGCGTCGTTCGGGTCATCGTCGACCCGGATACGGGGGAGCTGGAGCTGGAGGAAGAAAACTTTGCGCTCTTCAACGGCATCACCGACGAAGGGCGGGAAGATCGGGAGCGTCGCCAAGCCAACCTCGCCGCGGATCTCTTTTTTCGCTGGCGCGGCAGCGACCACCAGCTTCGCCTGGGCGCCGATTACCAGCGCACGCGATCATCGCGTCAGCTCGACGTTTCCGGGGCAGATTACGTGGATTCGATCACCGGCCGCGACGTGGCCGGGCAGATCTTCCTCGACGCCGATCTGAGCGAGCGGTGCCTCTTTCTCGGCGAGTGTGTGGGCTTCGACCCGGTGAGCGGAGACTTCGCGCCGCTCCTCCGTCTCGATTTCTGGCGTCGACCCGCGACCGAGACCCGCCAAACAACGGTCGCTGTCTACGCCGATGACGCGGTCGCCATCGGCAGCTGGCTGCTCCAGGCCGGCGTGCGGATAGAGCAGGTCGAGGGGGAAGATCGCGGCGGCCGCAAGCTGGTCGATACGACGTCGATCTCGCCGCGATTGGCGGTGAAGTATGACGCCAACGGGGACGGCAGCGTGCTGTGGTCCCTCGTGTACTCCCGGTTCCACGAAGCGTTCCCCCAGCGCTTCCTGGATGACTTCAGCCGCGTCCAGCCTTTCTCCGGCTACACGCAATTCGCGTGGGCCGTCGGCGAGGAGGCGTGTCTCGAGCTCGACCCGGGCGACGTCCTCAGTCCCTGTTGGTTCCCCGACGGCATCCTCGAAGAGTTTACGCCGGTGCAGGTGGCGCCTCCGAACCTCGACCTCGACCGCGCGGCGGTGGACGAGCTCGTGTTCAGTTTCGAGAAGCGCCTGTCGACGACGTCGGTGGTGCGGCTATCGCTGGTCGACCGCGAATGGCGGGACTTATGGGACGACCGCCTGGTGCTCACCGGCGAGGATAGCTTCACGGCGGAGGTGGTCAACCTGCCGTCCGCCGAGCGTTCCTACCGCGGCCTGCAGCTGCTCGTCCAGCGCCGATTCGACCGCGGCTGGCAGCTGCTCGGTTCGTATACTTGGAGCGAGACGGAAGGCAACCTCTTCCAGTCGACGGGCATCTCGTCCTTCGGGGATTTCACCGAGGTGGTCGACACCAATGTGATCAATCGCTTCGGATTCGCACCCTACGATCGAACCCACCAGCTCAAGCTCTTCGCCAACTACCGGCACAGTTTCGGCGCCTTGGACGCCTACGCGGGTTCGGTGGTTCGTTTTGAGGACGGGACGCCTTTTGAGGCCCAGGAGGAAGGCGTCGGCGGGGTGCGTTTCCTCGACGCCCGGGGGGCGAGGCGCTTGGAGGATTTCTTCCAGTGGGACCTGTCCTTCGGGATCGAGGTGCCGCTGCCCAAAGACATGCGACTCACCGGAAAATTCGAGATTTTCAACGTCACTGACGAGCAGGCGCAGATCGGCGTTGAAACCAGCACCGACCTCGGTCTCTTCGCCCAGCCCCGAACGCTTGAAGATATTCAGCAGCCGCGGAGTTACCGCGTGACGCTGGGCTTCTCCTTTTGACACCGCGGCGGTCAAGGGGGACGGCGGGTCGGCGGTGATGCGGCGACGCCGTCGTGGGACCACCGGCCCCGGCTGGAGTGAGCGCCGGTGCTAAGCTCCGCGCGGCCGTCCCGAATCCCTGACCAACCCGCCATTTGCGCTAGAGAATCCCGTGAGTCGAACCGTTCTCCGCATCGCCCCTCTCCTCATTGCCCTGACCCTAGGCGCTCTCTCCGTGGCGCCCGGCGCCGACGCTCAGCGGGCGGACGGCGCCGTTCCGATTCGTCCCGTGCCGACGCCGTCCCTGGCGGATGTCGCCGTCGGAGTCCGGGCGAAAGTGGAGGCCGCGCGCCAGGAGCTCGACGCGCTGCAAAGCCAAGGACAGCCGGCGGGCGAAGCGTTCGGCACGCTCGGCTCCCGCTACCTCCACGTCGGCAAGCTCGACGCTGCCTTGGTGGCCCTCGAGAACGCCGTCGGGCTCAAGTCCGAGCAGATCCAGTGGCGCTACTACCTGGCGGTGACGCTCGAACGTCGAGGCGATCTCGAAGGCGCGGCCGCGGCGCTCCGCAGGGTGCTCGCGTCCCGTGAGGGCAACCTGCCGGCGGTGCTCCGCCTCGCCGATGTGCTGGCGGAACTGGGTGTGCGGGAGGAGGCGCGCGAGCTCTACCAGGCCGCCCTCCAGTCGCCGCTCGGGGTTCCGGCGGGACGGGCCGGTCTGGCGAAGCTCGCGTCAGACGCCGGCGACTATTCGGCCGCGATCCTCCATCTGGAAGCGGCGATCGAGGCCCAGCCGGCGGCGACGAATCTCCACCGTCGCCTCTCCCACGCCCTGGCCGCCGCCGGCCGGTCGGACGCATCCGCCCGCGCCCTGCGCCGGGCGGGGGAGGTCCGCGTGCGCTATCCCGATCCGCTCATGCTGCAACTCGCGCTCGAAATGGGCGATCCGAACGTCGAGCTGCGTCCGGACGCCCCGGCCCCGGCGCCCGCCGCGGCGGCGCCGGACCTGATCGAGTCGGGGTCGACGGCTTTCCTCGAAGGCGACCGGGAAGAGGGCCTGGCGCTGCTTGAAAAAGCGGTGGCTGAAGCCCCCGAGTCCCTCGAAGCGCGCCAGCGTCTCGCGTCGGCGCTGCTGGTCCAGAGTCGACTGCCGGACGCCCTGCCGCACCTCGAGAAAGCGGCGAAGCTAGCGCCTGAGAATCGGGGCGCCCGACTGCAGCTGGCCCAGGCCTATTTCGAGCTCAAGCGGTTGGAGGACGCGGCGGCCGAGGTCGACGTTTTGCTCGCCGCCCCGACGGCGGAGGCGGACTACGAAGCGCGCCTGATCGCCGGCCAGATCGCGGCGGCGCGACAGGATCCCCAAGGTGCCGAAGGGCACTTCCGTCGGGTTGCGGAATCGACGGTGGCGCCGAAAGGCCTTCGCTCGCGGGCCTATTTCAACCTCGGCCTGGTTCGCCAGGCTTCGCGCCGCATCGAAGAGGCGGTGGGTTTTTACCGCCAGTCCCTCGATTTTGACCCCAATCAGCGCCAGGCCCTATTCAACCTCGGCCTGATCATGGCGAGTAACGACCGCCATTCGGAAGCGCTCGAGTTCTACCGGCGCCTCTTCGAGTTGCAGCCGAATAATGTGGACCTGCGCTTGCGTCTGGGCGTGAGCCTGATGCGGATCGGGGAGTTCTGGCCGGCCCTCGGTCATTTTGAAGCGCTGCTCAAAGCCAAGCCCGACGATGTCGAAGCGCTGGTGTCGAGCGCCCTGCTGCTCGACCAGGTGGACCAAAGCGCCCAGGCCCGGGAGCGGCTGCGCGACGCGGCGGCCCGGCTCAAAGATCCCGCGGACCGGGCGCGTATCCTCGCCGCCCTCGGCGGCCTGGAGCGTCGAGCCGGCGACAAAGCGGCCGGTCTCGCGTCCCTGCGGCGGGCGGTGGCGGGCTTCGGCGACGCCTCGACCTCGCCGGAAGCGGCCGAGGCGCACCGCGACCTGGCCCGCGCCCTCGCCCAGGACGGGCTCTACGGCGACGCGGATCGCCATTTCGGGGCCTACCTCAAAGCCAGACCGAACGACACCGATATCCACTTCGCCCGCTCGATGGCGCTGATTCTTGCCGACGACGACGCCGGAGCCGCCGAGGTTCTGCGGGAAGCCACCTCCCGCCTCGACGACGTCGCGCTCACCCACCTCTACGCCCGCCTCCTCGCGGGTTCCACCGAGGTGTCCGTGCGCCAAGGCGAGCGGGCGGTCGAGATCGCGAAGGCGGTTTTCGAGAAAGAGC
The DNA here is from genome assembly GCA_038747035.1 of Acidobacteriota bacterium. GTDB lineage: Bacteria > Acidobacteriota > Thermoanaerobaculia > Multivoradales > J023 > JAUIJL01. Next base: position 35,612 of record JBCDKB010000003.1, read on the forward strand.
GCAACCCTTTCCACGGCGAAACCTTGGCCATGGCGTACGCCGCCGCCGGCCGCTTCGAAGAAGCCCTGGTGCTCCAGCGCCGGCTGCTCCAGGAAGCGAAGGCCGCCGATTTCAATGCTGATTTCATCGGTAGGGTCGAGCGCAACTTGACCCGCTACGAAGTCGGACAGCCCGGGGTCTTCGGCTGGTGATGAGGGGCTTGCTGGCCCTGATGATCGTGACGGTGGCCGCAGTCGGGACCGGCCCGGTGTGGGCGTCCCCGGGGTCGTCGGAGACCCCGCCGACGTCCCAGGAAGCCGCGTCCGGGGCGCCTTGGGCGGGGCTCTTGGTCGACGTCACCGCGGAGGTGGGCCTGGAGTTTCGCCACCGTAACGGCATGACCGGTGAGCGCTTCATCCACGAGATCTTAGGGGGCGGCGGTGTCCTCTTCGATATGGACGGCGACGGCGACCTCGATCTCTACGCCGTCCAGGGGCATCGCCTGGGGGCGGCCGAAAAGCCGCAGGCCGGCGCCGAACCGGAACGGGGCGATCGTCTGTTCCGCAACGATCTGACCGCGGCGGGGCCCCGATTCCGCGATATTACCGAGAGAAGCGGTATCGACGCGCGGGGCTACGGCATGGGGGCGGTGGCGGCGGATGTCGACGGCGACGGCTGGGTGGATCTCTACGTGCTCAACTGGGGGGCGAATCAGCTGTGGCGCAACCGGGGCGACGGGACCTTCGACGATGCGACGGAGAAGGTCGGAGTCGGCGACCCCGGCTGGAGCACCACCGCGAGCTTCATCGACGCCGACGGCGACGGACGGCTCGATCTCTTCGTCGGTAACTATCTCGAGTTTGACCTGGCTCGTCACAAGCCCTGCTTTTCCGCCAGCGGCGCGCCGGACTACTGCGGCCCCGCGAGCTATCCGCCGGCGGCGGACCGGCTCTATCGACAGCGGAACGACGGCCGTTTTGAGGACGTGACCGCGCGCTTCGGCCTTGCGGGGCCCAAAGCGGCGGCCCTCGGCTCGATCCCGCTCGACGCCGACGGCGACGGTCGGCTCGAGCTCTTTGTCGCCAATGACGGCATGGCCAATCACCTGTGGGACTGGGAGCGCGGTCGATTCGAAGAGATGGCCCTGCTCGCGGGCTGCGCGGTCAATGGCGACGGGGCCGCCGAAGCGTCCATGGGTGTTGATGCCGGCGACGTCGACGGCGACGGCGACGAAGATCTCTTCATGACCCACCTCGACCAGGAGACGAATACGCTCTACCTGAACGACGGGGGCTTCTTCGAAGACGGCAGCGACGCCGCGGGCGTCGCCCTCTCGAGTTTCTCGTCGACCGGCTTCGGCACCCGTCTCATCGACCTCGACCTCGACGGCTGGCTCGACGCGGTGGTGGTCAACGGCGCCATCAAGGCCCTCGAACCGCTCGTGCGGGCGAAGGATCCTTATCCACTCCACCAGCCGAATCACGTGCTGCGCAATCTCGGCGGCGGTCGCTTTGTGGAGGTGTCCGAAAAGGTCGGAGCGGCGATGGGGCCGTCCCACGTGAGCCGCGGACTGGCGGCGGGGGACCTCGACAACGACGGCGACGTGGACCTGATCATCTTCAACAACAACGGGCCGCTGCGGGTGCTCGAGAATCGCGTCTCGGGGGCCGGCTGGATCGGCGTCGAGGCGGTGCGGAAGGACCGGGTGGCCCTCGGGGCGCGGGTCGGCGTGACCGCGGGTGACCGCACGCAGTGGCGCCGCGTCGGCTCAGGGGGAAGCTACGCCAGCGGCCAGGACCCGCGGCAGGTCTTCGGTCTGGGTGCCGGTGCGGCGCCTGGGGCCGTCCGCGTCCGGATCGAGTGGCCGGGGGGCGCCGTCGAGCAGTGGCCGTCGCTCGAGCCGGGCCGGTACCACCAACTCGCGGCGGGGACTGGGCAGGCGGTGCCTTAGTGCGCAGGCTGGCCACCCCGGCGGTGGCCCCGCCGCTGCTGCTGTGGCTGCTCCTCACCGCGGCGGCGCCGGCGGGGCTTGGGCCGGTGCCGGAGCCGGCCCTCGAGTCGCTGCCCGCGGCGGTCCAAGGGCAGCTGCGGGCTGCCCGAGCGGCGGCGGTGGAGTCGGGCGGAAACCCTGCGGCCGTGGCCGCCGCCTATGCTCGCCTCGGCAAGCTCTACCGGCTCTACGAGTTCCCGGAAGCGTCGGCGGCGGCCCTCGCCCACGCCGACGCCCTCGGCGCCGGCTGGGAGGTGATTTATCTCCGCGGCGTGCTCGCCCAGGAGGCGGGGCACTTCGAAGCGGCCGTCGGCTTCTTTGGTCAGGTGCTGGGTCAGCGCGTCGGCGACCTGCCGAGCTTGTTGCGTCGGGGCGAGTGCTTGCTGAGACTCCGGCGGCTCGACGGGGCGCTCCGGGATTTCGAGCGCGCATCGGCCCTCGGTCCCGCATCGGCCTCCGCCCATTTCGGCCTCGGCCGCGTCCGATCGGCGCGTGGCGACTTCGCCGGCGCGGCCTCGAGCTTCAAGCGGACTCTGGAGCTTCAGCCCCACGCCGACGCGGTCTTCCATCCCCTGGCGCGGGTGACTCGCAAGCTCGGCGACCTCGCCGGCGCCCGGCGGTGGCTTGAACGGGCGGGGGACTCGCGCCCCGTCCTCGACGATCCGGTGATGGCGGCGCTGGTCTCGGAGAGCGTCGTCGCCCGGACCTTTCTGCTGCAAGGGGACCGGGCGCGGCGCCGGGGCCTCCACGGTGCGGCCATGGATTTTTACCGCCGCGCCCTCGAGCTCGACCCCGAGGACGCCGGCGTCCACTACAACGTGGGCACTTTGTATGCCGAGCTCGGCGACCTCGCCGCCGCCGAGCTCCACTTCCGCGCCGCCCTGGAGCACGACCCCGGGCGGGCGGATGCGGCCTATAACCTCGCCGTTGGCCTGCGGGCACGCGGCGACCTCACGGGCGCCGTGGCGGCCTTTGAACGGGCCGTGCGGCTGGAGGCGGAGAGTCCAGAAGCGCGTCTCGAGCTCGCCGCGACGCTCTACGCGACGGGGGATCGCGAACGGGCGACCGCCGAGCTCGGGCGGGTCCTCGAGCTGCCGCGCGACGCGGCGCTCTCGCTGCGTCTTTATCGCTACCGCCGCGCCATGGCCGATGCCGCCGGCGCACAAGCCGGGCTGCGGGCGGACGCTGAGCGCTATCCGGAAGACGCGGCGCTGCGCCTCGAGCTGGCCCGGGTTGAAGTCAACGCCCCGTCGCGTTCCGCTGAAGGACTGGGGGAAGCGGTCCGGCATTTCGAAGCGGCGCGGCGCTCCGCCGGTGATTCGGAGGTCGTGGCGGCGGCGACCCTCGGCCTGGCGCGCGCCTTGGCGACGGCTCCGCCGCCGCTGCGGGACGGGGCCCGGGCGCTAGCGCTCGCAGGGGACGTGCCCGAAGGCGTCGCGCGGCGCGAAGTGTTGGCCTTGGCCCACGCCGCCTCAGGCGAATTCGAGGAGGCGGCCCGGAGACAAGCGGCGCTACTGGCGGAGCTGGCGGCTTCGGGTGCCGAGGCGCCGATTCTTGCGCGCCTCCAAGGAAACCTGCGGCGATTCCAAAATGGGGAGGTCGGTCGGTGGCCTTAGCTCCGGAGGTCATCGATCTTGTGGCGCGGCGGGCGCCGCGAGCTGCCGCTGCGCTGCGGATATCCGGCGTTTCCGCTAGAATTTAGGCTTCCAAGGGCGTTCGGGCCTCCCTTCCACGCCCATCCCACTGAGATCGCCAACGCCCGGAAGTCGCCCGCGCCCCTCGCGGCGAGGGCTCCAGGGCTGCGTCCCGTTTATCGATAGACCGACCCGACGTCGAGGACCCGCGCCATGTCTGCCCACGACGCTTCGCCGTACCAGCCCAGTCACCCGATCCGCATCGTGACGTCCACCGCCCTTTTCGACGGGCATGACGCCTCCATCAACCTCATGCGTCGCTTGATGCAGGCGACCGGCGTCGAGGTCGTGCACCTCGGCCACAACCGCAGCGTCGACGACATCGTGCGCGCGGCGCTGCAAGAGGATGCCCAAGGCGTCGCGGTGACCTCGTACCAGGGCGGGCATATGGAGTTCTTCCAGTACCTGCGCGAGCGCCTCGACGAGGTCGGCCTGAACCACGTGCGCATCTTCGGCGGCGGCGGCGGCACCATCGTGCCGCGGGAGATCGACGAGCTGCACGCCGCGAAGATCGACAAGATCTTCTCGCCGGAGGACGGCCGCAATCTCGGCCTCCAGGGCATGATCAACCAGGTTGTTGAAGGCTGCGACTTTCCGGTTCAGTCCCTCGAAGTCTCGGTCAACGGCGGCTGGCAGCATACGGCCCGGGCGATCACCCGGGCCGAACTCGGCTCGACGTCGGAAGCGCCGGAGGCCTCGGCCGACGGCGAGTCCCGTCGGGCGCCGGTGCTCGGCATCACCGGCACCGGCGGCGCCGGCAAATCGTCGCTCACCGACGAGCTGGTGCGTCGATTCCTGGTCGACTTTAGAGACAAGACGATCGGCGTGGTCTGCGCCGATCCGACCCGACGCAAGACCGGCGGCGCCCTGCTCGGCGACCGGATTCGCTTCAACTCACTGCGCAATTCCCGCGTCTTCATGCGCTCCGTCGCCACCCGCGGCGCCTCCGGGGAGGTCTCCGAATCGATCGACGAGATCCTCGACGTGATGCGTGACGACTTCGATTTCGTGATCCTCGAAACCGCCGGCATCGGACAGGCCGACGCCCGCGTCACCGAGCTCTGCGACCTGGCGCTCTACGTGATGACCAGCGAATACGGCGCACCGTCGCAGCTCGAAAAAATCGAGATGCTCGACTACGCCGACCTGGTGGCGATCAACAAATACACCCGCCGGGGGAGCGAAGACGCCCTGCGTGACGTCCGGCGCCAGTACCAGCGCAACCACCTGCTGTGGGATACGCCGGTCGAGAAGCTGCCGATCTTCGGGACCAGCGCCGCCCACTTCAACGACACCGGCGTCAATGCGCTCTACGCCCACCTGGTCGCCACGGTGAATGCCAAGCTGAATCTGGACTGGACGTCGAGATTCACCGCCGACGACAGCCGGACCACCGACAGCGCCCGGGCGATCATCCCCTCGGGCCGGGAGCGCTACCTGTCCGAAGTGGCCGAAGCGTGCCGTGAGTACCGTCGGTGGCTGGAAGAGCAGGTGGACGCGGCGGCCGAGGTCGAAGGTGTGCGCATCGCCCTCGCCGTGCTCGGCGCCGAGGTCGGCGAAGGCTGGGGGCCGTTGGGAGAGCTCGGCGGCGAGGGCCGGCGCGGCCAGGCGATCGCCGAGCTGGCGGCGGAGCACGACCGCCTGCTTGAGCGCGTGACCCCGGAGAATCGTCGCCTGCTCGCCGGCTGGCGGGAGTGGGACGCGGCCTACCGCGCCGAGCGCTACGTCTACCAGGTGCGCGGTCGCGACATCGAAGTGGCGAACTTCCGCGAGACCCTCTCCGGCACCCAGGTGCCGAAGGTCGCGCGGCCCAGCTTCCGGTCCGCGGCGGAGAAGCTGCGCTGGCGTCTACTCGAGAATGCCCCGGGGAGCTTTCCGTTCACATCGGGGGTCTTCCCGTTCAAGCGCGAGGCGGAAGACCCGACCCGCATGTTCGCCGGCGAAGGGACATCAGAGCGGACCAACGAACGCTTCCACTACCTGGCGGCGGATCAGCCGGCCAAGCGTCTGTCGACGGCCTTCGATGCCCTCACCCTCTACGGCGAAGATCCGGGAATCCGGCCCGATATTTACGGCAAGATCGGTGAAAGCGGCGTCGCCATCTTCACGGTGGAGGAGGCCGAGCAGCTTTACGCCGGCTTCGACCTCTGCGCCCGCACGACGTCGGTCTCGATGACCATCAACGGCCCCGCGCCGACGCTGCTCGCCTTCTTCATGAACGCGGCGATCCGTCAGCAGTGTCGCCGTTTCCTGCGCACCGAAGGCCGCCTCGACATCACCGAAGAGCAAGAGCTGCAGCCCGACGCCCGTCGGGGGTCGTCGTGGGACGCCGTGCGCGGGCTGCTGACCGACGGGGAATACGCCGAGGTCGCGTCCCAGACGCTGAAGCAGGTCCGCGGCACGGTGCAGGCGGACATTCTGAAAGAAGACCAGGGTCAGAACACCTGCATTTTCTCCACCGAGTTCGCCCTGCGCGCCATGGGTGACGTGCAGCAGTACTTCATCGACCACGGGGTGCGTAACTTCTACAGCGTCTCGATCTCGGGGTACCACATTGCGGAGGCGGGGGCGAACCCCATCCACCAGCTCGCCTTCACGCTCGCCAACGGCTTTACCTACCTCGAGTACTACTTGGCGCGCGGCATGGACATCAACGCCTTTGCGCCGAATCTCAGCTTCTTTTTCTCCAACGGCATGGACGCCGAATACACGGTGATCGGCCGCGTCGCCCGGCGGATCTGGTCGGTGGCGCTGCGCGACAAGTACGGCGCCGACGAGCGGGCCCAAAAGCTGAAGTACCACATCCAGACGAGCGGCCGCAGTCTGCACGCCATGGAGATCCAGTTCAACGATATCCGCACGACCCTGCAGGCGCTGCTGGCCACCTATGACAACGCCCAGTCGCTGCACACCAATGCCTACGATGAAGCGATCACCACGCCGACCGAAGAATCGGTGCGACGGGCGATGGCCATCCAGCTGATCATCGGCAAGGAATTCGGCATGGTGATGTGCGAGAACGCGACGCAGGGTAGCTTCCTGGTCGAGGAGCTCACGGATCTGGTTGAGGAAGCCGTGCTGCAGGAGCTCGATCGGATCTCCGAGCGCGGCGGCGTTCTGGGCGCGATGGAATTGCAGTACCAGCGCGGTGAGATCCAAGGCGACTCCATGAAGTACGAGCACCTGAAGCACTCGGGCGAGCTACCGATCGTCGGCGTGAACACTTTCCTGCCCAAATCGGCAGAGGCCGCGTCGATTCCCCGCGGATTGGACATTACCCGGGCGACGCCGGAAGAAAAGCACGAGTGCATCCGTCGTTTGGAGGACTTCCACCGTCGCCACGAAGGGCACGCCGCAGAAGCGCTCAACGCCCTACAGCAGGCCGCGCTCGACGGCTCGAATCTCTTCGAGAAGCTGCTCGAAGCCACCCGGGTGTGCTCGCTCGGACAGATCACCGGCGCCCTCTACGAAGTCGGCGGCGAGTACCGTCGTAACCTCTGATCGGAGACGTAGCGGGGGCCGATAACCCTCGCTGCGGCAACGGCTTCGGTCGGTTGACTCCGTTCAGGGGGAGTGTTAGCGTCCCGAAGTTAGCGCAAAGAAAAGACTTTCGAAGATCAGCAGCAGCGGTCCCGGGTTGCCTCGGGGAAAGAGACGGAGCGAACATGGCCAAGACGATCTTGCTCGCCGACGACAGTATGACCATCCAGAAGGTCGTCGAGTTGACTTTCATGGATCAGGACTACCAAGTCGTGGCGGTCAGCGACGGCGAGACGGCAATCTCCCGCCTCGCTGAAGTCAATCCTGACCTGGTCATCGCCGACGTCCACATGCCAGGGGCCAGCGGCTACGATGTGTGTCGGCACACGAAGGCGGAGCGCCCCGGAATTCCGGTGCTCTTGCTGGTCGGCACCTTCGAGCAATTCGATGAAGACGCCGCCCGCGGCGTCGGCGCCGACGGCGATTTGAAGAAGCCTTTCGATTCCCAAGAGCTCCTCGGCCAGGTCGAAACGCTGCTCGCCGCCGCGGCCCCGGCGCCGAAGGCGGTCGATGACCCTTCTTTTGCGACCCAGGATCTGCCGGTCGCGTCTTCTCCGGCGGTCGATCTATCGGCGACGGCGCCGGGTGCCGAGTTCGCAGAGCCTACCCCGAGCTTCGCGTCACCCGAGGCCGCTCCGAGCTTTGCGCCGTCCGAGGCCGCCCCGAGCTTCGCGTCTCCTGAGGCCGCTCCGAGCTTTGCGCCGGCCGAGTCTGCCCCGAGCTTCGCGTCACCCGAGCCTGCCTCGAGCTTCGCGCCGGCCGAGCCTGCCCCGAGCTTCGCGTCGGCCGAGCCTGCCCCGAGCTTCGCGTCGGCCGAGTCTGCCCCGAGCTTCGCGTCGGCCGAGGCTGCCCCGAGCTTCGCGTCGGCCGAGCCTGCTCCGGCCGCCGATTTCGCGACCCCAGCGCCGAGTTTTGAAATGGCGCCCGACTCCGCGCCGGCGCCGTCGGGTGATTTCGCCACTCCGCAAGCGGCCCCGGAAACGGTCTACGCTCCGGAGCTCGCGACGGCCCAGGAAGTGGATCCGCCGACCGCTTCGCCGGGCACCGTTTCGACCCAGCTCATCGCGACCCAGACCCCGGACGAAGAGCCGCTCGCCGCAGAGACAGCACCCGCTGAAGCGACGCCCGCCCCGGAGCCGGATCCGATCGCGGCGGCGCCCGCGGGCGATGCACCGTCCATCGACGCCAACGCGGTGACCCGGCCGATGGCGGCGCGACAGCCGGGCGGTGAGGAAGAAACATCGCTCGGCAGCCTTTCCGACGCCGATGTCGATCGCATTGCCCGCCGGGTCGTCGAATTGCTCGCCGACGCCAAGGTCCAGGACGTGGCGTGGGAAGTGGTCCCGGATCTGGCGGAAGTGCTGATCAAAGAGCGTATCCAGGAGCTCGAGAGCCAAGTCGAGTCGGCTTAAGCCGGCGCGCGGGAGACCTGTCTTCGGTGCCCACCATGGCATTCGATACATTCTGGACGGAGCTCAAGGGCCTGCGGGCTGCCCGCGGGCGCCGCGTGGAAAACTTGATTGCGTGGCGTCGGACGCCGAGTAGCCATCAAACCGCGCGGCGTTTGATTGAGGAATACGGCTCGGAAGAGTCGATGCCACCGCGCATCGACATCGTGGCCTTCGAGCAGACCGCAGGCCGGGGCCGCGAAGACCGCCCGTGGTCGTCGCCCGCGGAAGCGGGGCTCTATGCGAGCTTGGTGCGGCCCGTGTCCTCTGCAGCGGTGCCATATCTGCCGCTACTCGTGCCGGTGGCGCTCACCGAAACCCTGGCGGCCGAGACCGGGGGGCGCTGCCGCATCAAGTGGCCCAATGACCTCGTCGTGGAAGGCAAGAAGCTGGCCGGTATTTTGATCGACGCCAAGGCCCAGGGGGACCAGCACGCGGCGGTGATCAGCTTCGGTATCAACGTGACGGCCGATGTTGATCGCTTCGGCCAGGCCAACGCGACGTCGCTCGGGGTCTTCGCAGAGCCGCGTTCGCTGGCGACCCTTTTCGAAGACACCATCGACGCCGTTGACGCTGCACTCTCCGCGGCGCCCGAACCGTCTCTCTTCGACCGCTACCGGTCTCTTTCCCAGCATCGGGACGGTGACCGCCTGCGCTGGCGGCAGGGCGAGGAGAACGTCGAGGGTTTTTTCCGGGGCTTCGAGCCCGACGGGCGCCTGCGCCTCGAGGTCAACGGCGAGGTGACGCGCGTGGCCGCCGGAACGCTGCTCGAGGCGGGCGACCGTGCCGGCGGCTAAAGCCGCGGCGGGGCAGGTCGTCCTTTTCGACGTCGGCAATACCCATACCGTCGTCGGCCTGATGCGGGACGGTGAGCTGGTCCACCACCTCCGGCTCGCGACGGATGGGCAGCGGACGCCCGATGAGTATGCGGCGCTGTTGCTGCCCCTCTTTCAGCGCCTCGGCGTTGATAGCGGCGAGACCCGCGGCTGTGCCATCTCTTCGGTGGTGCCGCCGCTGAAGTCGACGTTGTCCCGGCTGGCGCGCGATCTCTTCAATGTTGATCCGCTTTTTGTCGAACCTGGCATCAAGACCGGCATGCCCATCCGTTCCGACAACCCTTCCGCGGTTGGGGCGGACCGTATTGTCAATGCCCTGGCGGCGCTCCACCGGTACGGCGCGCCGGTGGCGGTGGTGGACCTCGGGACGGCGACCACATTCGACGTGGTCAACGCCGCGGGGCAATACGTCGGAGGCATCATCGCGCCGGGCATCGGGATCTCGGCGGAGGCGCTCTTCGCCCAGGCTTCCAAACTTTCGCGGGTCGATCTGCGCCGGCCGGAAGAGCTCATCGGGCGCAGCACCAGCGCCGCCATCCGGTCGGGTATCTACTACGGATCGGTGGCCATGGTCGACGGCATCCTCGAGCGGCTCTGTGACCACGTCCCCGGCCTGGAGATGGTGGTCTGCACCGGCGGACAAGCCCAGCTGATCGCCGAGGCCTCCGCCTATATCCGTGAAGTGGACGAAATGTTGACGCTCTATGGCCTGAAGCTCATCTACGAGCGGAATCAGCCCCGTGAGCGCTGACGCCACCACCGCCGGGGGATTCTTCGAACGATCGCCCGAACGGGCCTATTTCCAGGCGCTCGAAGCGGTGATGATCAAACACCGGGGTGCGCCATTCCAGCTGTCCCCGGATGACTGGCACCTTTCCAAGCACTGGCTGGCCGAGGGGATTCCCTTGGATCTGGTGGACGAAGCGATCGGTGCGGTCGTCGAAAGGCGGCGGGAGAAGGATCGGGAGATCCCCCGCCGCCTGACCTTCTATCGTCAGGCCGTCGAGGCGGCGTGGAAGCGCGTCGGGGCGCTCTCCGCCCCGGGAATCCGCCGCGAGGCGCCGGCCTTCGACCTCGAAGGCCGCCTGCGTAACCTCGCCTCGGCGGTCGAGAAGGCGGGCGCGGGCCGTCCCGCCATCGTCGCCCTAGCCCGGCGCATCACGGACGCCGCCCGGGACGCCGCCGGCGACCTCGAATCGGTGGAAGCGGTCCTAGGGACTTTGGATGGAGAGCTGCTCGCCGCCGCGCAGTCGGACCTCGAGCCCCAGGTCGCCGGTGAAATCGACCGGGCCGTTGCGCGATCGATGCAGACGCACGCCGATCGTTCGCCGGAGCCCCCGTCTGCGGATTTGGCGCGACGGATCCGGGCGACGGTGGTCCGCGAAACTTTATCGCTGCCTGTACTTTCGCTCTTTTCTCCGGAAGCGGCCGATGAGGGCGGCGAACCCTCAGACGCTCCTTGACCCCAACCCGGGGCTCTTCTTACAATTGGGTACTGTTTGACAGTCACGCACCGGCAGCTCTTAAGCCCTCGCCCCGTTAGCGCGCCCGTATTTCCGGCCTCGGCGCTGCGCGGCACACGCTGTCGGACTGACGGCAAACGCACACCCCGCGAACACGATTTGGTGACCAGGGACACTTACAAAGTCGCCCAGCCATGATTACCGGGCACAATACCGACGTGCGCTACGGCGACGTGGTCCTTCACGTCCAGACTGAGGACAAAGGACACAATAACCCTTGCATCGAGAGCCTGATCTACTACGGCGGTCAGGTTGTCGTCGCGAAGCGCGGGAGCTACGCCGAGCTGCTCGAGAGCGGCAAGGGCGACGACGAGATCATGGCGCTGATGGATCATCAGCACCGCACCATGATCAAGGCGATCCAGGCCGGCAAATTCGACGACAAGATCAAGGCCTTCTTGCCGGACAAGTCGAAGCTACCGAGTCGCGAGCCGCGGGAAGTCACCAGCACCTTCGACATGTCCTCCGACAGCGGGCGGACCCTGGACCAGGTCATCCTCGAGTACTTGACGAGCGAGGCGGAACAGGAGCAACTGGTCCTGGTGATGGAGGATGAACCCGTCATCGAAGGCGGCGTCGCCATCGATTTGGCGTTGCGCACCCGGTCGTCGAAGACCGGTCAGGCGATCGGCGGCGCCTCGGTCGGAATCAAGATGATCTCGACCTTCGGCGGGCCGAGGACCCTCGGGATCGGTGAGACCGACGGCGATGGGTTCGTCAGAATTCCGGTGGAAATCCCGCGCGTCGACCGCGGTACGGCCGCTTTGATCATCACCGCCGCCAGCACCATCGGGCAGGCGGAGCTCAAGCACCTCCTTTGATCGGGCCAGGTCGCCATGATTGAGACCGTAGTGAACGGCGAGCGTACGGAGCTCGAGTCAGAGCTCACCCTCGCGGCGTGGCTAGAGGCGAAGGGCCGCGACGCACGCACCGTCGCGATCGAGCTCAATGGCGACATCGTGCCGCGCGCTCGCTTCGGCGAGACGACGATTCGCCACGGCGATCGACTCGAGGTCGTCGCCTTCGTCCAGGGCGGTTGAATCGCCTCCGAACCGGGCTTGAGTTTCTCGCCGGGCGAAGATATAGTCCCGCCTCCGTGGGCCGCTAGCTCAATTGGCAGAGCAACAGACTCTTAATCTGTGGGTTCTAGGTTCGATTCCTAGGCGGCTCACCACCCACTCCTCCCTCGGGTATCTACACGGCAGGACCGTTGGCGCCTCCCTCCTTCTTTTGCGTCAACACCCATCCGCCGAAACGATCGCCTCCGGTGTTCCTCGGCCTCCCTCCCGGTCTCTCGCCCGAGTCGTACCCCAGCGAGAAGCAATCCCACCGAGAAGTATTCAAGGATCGTCCTTGGAATTTGTTGTCCACGTTCGGGGTTATGCCCCGTACGCGCGCGGCGAAGAGTCCTTGGGCGGCCGTAAGCGAAAGTGGCGGAATCGGTAGACGCGCTAGACTTAGGATCTAGTCCCTTCGGGGGTGGGGGTTCGAGTCCCCCCTTTCGCACCATCCTTCCTTTTATTGGCGAATCCGCCGCGATTTCAAGAGGTAGATCCCTTCGATGAGTGTGGTCACAGGCATGGAAGAAGCGGGCCCGCACCGCGTGAAGCTGACCATTGAGGTTCCCGCCCAGGCGGTCGATGCTGAAATGGGTCGCGTCATGCAGGAGTTCCGCCGTGAAGTGCGTTTGCCTGGCTTCCGTAAAGGCAAAGTGCCGAAGCGGTTGCTGCAGAAGCGGTTCAACGATGAGATCCAGCGCGAAGTCGCCGACCGGCTCTTGCCGCGCTACTGGCAGCAAGCCCAAGCTGAGAAGGATCTCGATCCTCTCCTGCCGCCGACGGTCGATGACCTGACCCTCAATGAGGGCGAGCCGATGGTGGTGGTCGCCACCGTCGAGACCCGCCCGGACATTACTCTCGGTGACATCGAGAATTTCGACCTGCCGGACGAGTCCACGGATCCGAACGACGACGAGATCGATGACGCGATCGCCGACCTGCGGCGTTCCTTCGCCGAATGGAACACGGTGGAACGCGAGGCGGGTACCGGCGATCTGGTGGTCGGCACCATGCTCGACCTTGATGCCGGCGGAGATGATGCCGGTGAGGCTGACGGTGACGAAGAGGTCGCCGAAGCGGCCCCGGCTCCGGAGCCGCGGCCGATGCATATCGAGATTGGCGCCGCCAATACCGACGAAGAGTTGTCCCTGCTCCTGACCGGCAAGGCCGCCGGCGCCACCGTCATCTACGAGCGCACGCACGGCGAAGGTGAAGAGGAAAGCCAGCACCGCTACGAGATCCAAGTCAACGAGATCAAAGAGCAGGAGCTGCCGGAAGTCGATGACGCGTTCGCTGAACGCCTAGGCATCGGCTCTTCGGACGAATTACGCACCCTCTTCGAACAGCGAATCCGTGGTGAAAAAGAGCAGTCCCTGCGCCGGCGCCGGACCGAGATTCTCCTCGAGGCCTTGCGTGAGCGCCACCCGCTCCCCACTTTGCCGGAAGGCGTGGTGCAACAGGAAGCGGAACGCATGATGCGCGAGCAAGCCGACCAGATGGCGCAGCAGGGTGTCGACCTCGAGAATGCCGGCATCGACTGGGGCCAGATGCTCGACAGCATCCGCCCGGCCGCTGAACGCCGGGTGCATGAACGCCTGGTCCTCGACGCCATCGCCAAGGACCAAGGATCGCGCCTCGACGAAGAGAAATTCGAGATGTTCCTGTCGTCGGCGGCGGCGCAGCAGAACGTATCTTCCCTGGCCCTGCGCCAGCGCCTGTCCGAAGACGGGCGTCTCGAGCCGCTGCGGGCCCAGCTCCTGCGCGAGCAGACCATCGCCGAGCTTCTCGGTGAAGGCGACTCCGTATCCGACGACGAAGACGACTCGGACGACGACGTCTAACTCGCCACTGCACCCCGCCGGTCCAGCCGGATGAACTAATTCGTCACGCCAGACGTAACAGGAGACCGATATGTTGATTCCGATGGTCGTAGAGCAGACCAACCGCGGCGAGCGCTCTTACGACATCTATTCGCGATTGCTGAAGGACAACATCATCTTTCTCGGTCGTCAGATCGAGGACGAGTTGGCGAGCCTTGTGATCGCGCAATTGCTTTTCCTGGAAGCCGAAAATCCGGAGAAAGACATCGCGATCTACATCAACTCCCCGGGCGGTTCGATCACGGCCGGTCTGGCGATCTACGACACGATGCAATACATCAAGCCCGACGTCGCCACGGTCTGCGTCGGGCAAGCGGCGTCCATGGCCGCCGTGCTGCTCGCCGCCGGCACCGCCGGCAAGCGCACGATTCTTCCCAATAGCCGTGTGCTCATTCACCAGCCGTGGATCCGAGGCGTCGGCGGTCAGCAGACCGACATCGCCATCCAGGCCCAGGACATGCTGGCGACCCGGACTCGTCTCGACGAGATTCTGGCGCACCACACGGGACAAGATATCGAGACCATCCACCGCGATACCGAGCGCGACAACATTCTTCCCGCCGAAGAGGCCGTCAAGTATGGCCTGGTGGATCAAGTGATGAAGCGCCGCGACGAGTCGTCCTGAAGCAGGCACCGAGCGGACTGGCCGGTTCGAATCGTCTAGAATGATCGAACGGCGCGACAGCCGCCCGAGGAGGAAAGATGCCGAGTAAGAACGCCAGCGACGATACCCTGCGTTGCTCCTTTTGCAATAAGAGTCAGCGCGAGGTCAAAAAGCTGATCGCCGGCCCCGCGGTCTTCATTTGCGATGAGTGCGTGGACATCTGCCTCGACATCATTGCCGAGGATCGACTGCACGAGCAGCAGCAAGACACGGACCTGCCGAAGCCGCAGGAGATCAAGAAGCTGCTCGATGAGTACGTCATCGGCCAAGACCAAGCCAAGCGCAAGCTTTCGGTGGCCGTCTACAACCACTATAAGCGCATCGAATACTCCGAGCGGACCCGGAGCGATGTCGAGCTCGCAAAGTCGAATATCCTCCTCATCGGTCCGACGGGAACGGGCAAGACGCTGCTGGCGCAAACGCTGGCGCGCATCCTCGCCGTACCCTTCACGATCGCCGACGCCACCACGCTGACGGAGGCGGGCTACGTCGGTGAAGATGTGGAAAACATCATTCTCAAGCTTTACCAGGCTTCTGGTAACGATAAAGAGAAGACCCAGCGGGGCATCGTTTATATCGACGAGGTCGACAAGATCTCGCGCAAGAGCGACAACCCGTCCATCACCCGGGACGTCTCCGGTGAAGGCGTTCAGCAGGCGCTGCTCAAGATCCTGGAAGGCAGTCAGTGCAACGTGCCGCCCCAGGGCGGACGCAAGCACCCGCACCAAGAATTCCTGCAGATCGACACGACCAACGTCCTCTTCATCTGCGGCGGCGCCTTCGTCGGTCTAGAGGACCTGATCTCCCGGCGCATGAATAAGAAGACCATGGGCTTCGGCGCCAAGGTCCAGAACGTGACCCGCGACCGTGACGGCGTGATGCTGCAGCACGTCCAGCCGGGTGACCTGATCAAGTACGGCATGATTCCCGAGTTCGTCGGCCGTCTGCCGGTGGTCTCGACGCTCGAGGCCCTAGACGAGCATGCCCTCGTGCGCATCTTGATCGAGCCCAAGAATAGCCTCGTTAAACAGTACGAGACGATGTTCGATTTTGAAGACGTGAAGCTGCGCATCACGGACGATGCCATGCGCGCCATCGCCCAGGAAGCGATCCAGCGGAACGTCGGCGCCCGCGGCCTGCGGATCATCATGGAAGAGCTGATGCTCGACCTGATGTACCGCATTCCGTCCCAAACCGATATTGACGAAGTCGTCATCACTGACGACGTGGTCTACAACAAGGTGCAGCCGAGCCTGCTCAAACGAGCCGGCTAGCCCCTAGATGGCGCCACCGGTCCCGGGCGGGGGTGGGCGCGCCCTTCGACGAATCCATATCGGGCCCGTATACAGAAGATAAGAGTAGAGCGACATAGGCCCCCGGGGCCGACACTTACGAGAGATGCAATGACCTCGACTTTCATCGAAGAGGACCGCAAGATTCTTCCCGCCGTGCCGCTGCGCGACATGGTGGTCTTCCCCCATATGATGGCGCCGTTTATCGTCGGTCGCCAGAGCTCCGTGCGGGCCCTCGAGAAAGCCCTGGCGCGCCCCGGCAAGCAGCTTTTTCTCGTCACTCAACGAGATCCGAAGGTCGATGACCCGGCGTTCGACGACATCCAGCAGATGGGTGTTGTCGCGCGGGTTATTCAGAATTTGCGTTTGCCCAATGGCAACGTCAAAGTCATGGTCGAAGGCGAACGCCGCGCCAAGCTGCTCGAGCTCGGCGAGCGCGAAGGCGCACTTTACGCCGAAGTCGAAGCGCTCGAAGTGCGCTATCCGATGAGCGACAAGCTCCATACTTATATGGGCAAAGTCCTCGGCGCCTTCGAGCAATACGCCAAGAGCTCCCACCACCTCGCCTTCGAGGGTCTGATGCCGACCCTCAAAATGGACGACCCGGACCGTTTTGCCGATACCCTCGCGGCCCACCTGATGGTGACCACGGCGGAGAAACAAGGTCTACTCGATCTGGTGAATCCGTACGAGCGCCTGCAGCGCCTCCATGACCTCATCGATGTTGAGATCGAGAAGGTCAACATCGAGAAGCGCATCAATGTGCAGGTCAAGAAGCAGATGGAGAAGGCGCAGAAGGAGTACTACCTCAACGAGAAGGTCAAGGCGATCCACGACGAGTTGGGTCGTAAAGATGACCGCGCCGAAGAGGTCAAAGAGCTCAAGGAAAAGATCGAAGAAGCCGGCATGCCGCAGGAAGCGAAGTCGCGGGCTGAGCAAGAGCTCAAGCGGCTGGAAGCCATGCCGCCGGTCTCCGCCGAAGCGACCGTTTCGCGCAACTACATCGACTGGCTCGTTTCCGTGCCGTGGAAGAAGAAGAGCCGCGAGCTCCGTGACCTGAAGCGTGCCCAGGAGATCCTCGACTCGGATCACTACGGTCTGCCCAAGATCAAAGAGCGCATCCTCGAGTTTCTAGCGGTGCGTGCCCTGACGAAGAAGACTCAAAGCTCGATCATCTGCTTCGTGGGCCCGCCGGGCGTCGGCAAATCGTCCCTGGCGAAGTCAATCGCGAAGGCCACCGGCCGTAAGTTTGTGCGCCTGTCCCTCGGCGGCGTCCGGGACGAAGCGGAGATCCGCGGCCACCGTCGGACCTATATCGGCGCCTTCCCCGGCCAGATTATCCAGATGATGAAGAAGGCCGGCACCGTCAACCCGGTCTTCCTGCTCGACGAGATCGACAAGATGGCGATGGACTTCCGGGGTGACCCGGCGGCGGCGCTGCTCGAGGTGCTGGATCCGGAGCAAAACGACGCCTTCGCGGATCACTACCTCGACGTGGAATACGACCTGTCGAAGGTGATGTTCATCGCCACCGCCAACGTCATCCACACCGTGCCGGCGCCGCTGCGCGATCGCATGGAAGTCATCGAGCTGACCGGCTACACCCCGAATGAGAAGCTGGCGATTGCCCAGAATTTCTTGGTGCCGAAGCAGGTCGAGCGTCACGGCCTCGAAAAGAAAGAAGCCGTCATCGCCGACGACGCGGTGCGGGAGCTCGTGGATTACTACACGCGGGAAGCCGGCGTGCGTAATTTGGAGCGTGAAGTCGGCGCCGTGTGCCGCAAGCTCGCGCGTCAGCTGATTGAAGAAAAGAAGGACGCCAACCTCAACGTCGACGGCCCCGAAAGGATCCGCGAGCTCCTCGGCAAGCGCCGCTATCGCAAGCGCTCGAAGAATAAGGAGTCCGTGGTCGGCGTGTGCACGGGTCTGGCTTGGACCGAAGTCGGCGGCGAGATCCTCGAGACCCAGGTCGGTCTCATGAAGGGCAAAGGCAAGCTGACCCTGACCGGTAAACTGGGTGACGTCATGCAAGAGTCAGCTCGGGCCGCCGTGTCTTATGTGCGCAGTCGTTCTGAGCTCCTGGGCATCGATCCGGACTTCACCGAGAAGCTCGACGTGCACTTGCACGTGCCCGAGGGGGCCATTCCCAAAGACGGCCCCTCGGCCGGTATCACCATGGCGACCGCCCTCGTTTCCGCCCTGACCGGGATTCCGGTGAGGAAAGATGTGGCGATGACCGGTGAAATTACCCTCCGGGGTACGGTCTTGCCCGTCGGTGGTATCAAGGATAAGATCCTTGCAGCCTACCGAGCAGACATCGTTGAGATTCTCCTTCCTTACGATAACGAGAAGGACCTCGACGACATCCCGGCCGAAATTCGCGAAGTCCTGACCGTCCATCCGGTCGAGTCCATGGACGAGGTCTTGACCGTCGCCCTCGACGGCGAGATTAAGCCCCTTCCGGAGTCCCAAGAGGCTTCCGACTCCGCGGTTGACACCGGTTCCCTGGCCCACTAGCCAGCCCCATCCACCCCCAGGCGGGTCCCCGCCATCCACAACTTGTCGCCGTTGGACGCGATCACCCCTTAGGGTCTCGACTTCAACGGCACCCCCCTAAGACATCCTGGTCTGGGCGCCGAGCTCCCCTTCGGCGCGCCGACCTCAGCATGACGAGGTCCCTTCCTTGTCGTCAGATGTCTTCTTTGACAGCGACATTGTCGAGGTCGCGGGCCTCGGTCCTTCCGGGCCGCGCCGCGGCTATCTGTCTTCGCCCACCTCTGAACCACCCCTGCCCAACAGCTGAATCGACGCCAGCGATGAAAATCCACACGGCGGAGCACATCCTTTCGGCTGTGCGTCAAGCTCAATTTCGCCGCGACGGCCGACCTGAAATCGCCTTCGTCGGTCGGTCCAATGTGGGCAAATCGAGCCTGATGAACCGGTTGCTGAATCGTAAGGGCCTGGCCAGGACCAGCTCGCGACCGGGCCGCACCCAGGCCGTGAACTATTTCTTGATCAACGATCGCGTCTACTTCGTGGACCTGCCGGGCTACGGCTATGCGAAGGCGTCGAAAGCCGACCGCGCGCGGTGGGCGCGCCTGATGGACACCTACTTCAGGGACGCCAGCACCCGCCAGGTGCTCTTGATCCAGCTGGTCGACGCGAAGGTCGGCGCCACCGCCCTCGACGAGCAGGCGATCGACTATTTCATCGACCTCGGGCTCGATCCTGCGGTCGTCGCGACAAAAATCGACAAAGTTCCGCGATCGAGACGCGTGAAGCAGCTGCGCGCGATCAACACCTCTCTGGAGCTCGAGGCTGACGACGAGTCGGCCATGACGGTGTCGGCGGAAACGGGAGAGGGGATCCCGGCTTTGTGGAATCGAATTCAATCTTTCCTGGACGCCGGCCACAGCTCCGGCGA
Source organism: Acidobacteriota bacterium (assembly GCA_038747035.1). Lineage (GTDB taxonomy): Bacteria > Acidobacteriota > Thermoanaerobaculia > Multivoradales > J023 > JAUIJL01. The sequence continues at coordinate 54,940 of JBCDKB010000003.1, forward strand.
GACCGCACCTCCAAAGTAGCGGGGATCTCATGACGAATAACACCAGCGAGACGACGGCCCCAACCCGGACCCGCCGCAAGGTCCGCTCTTCGAGCGGCACCAAAGAGCGCGGCCCTTCCCTCGATATCCGCGAGCTCAAGGAGATGTCAATCTCCCAGCTGGTGCAGATCGCCAACGAGCTCGGGATCGAAGGGGCCACCGGAACGCGCAAGCAGGAGCTGATTTTCCAGGTTCTTCAGGCGCAGACCGAGAAGTCCGGGCTGATTTTTGCCGAAGGTGTGCTCGAATGCCTTCCCGACGGTTTCGGATTTCTGCGCGCCCCTGAGTACAACTACCTCCCGGGCCCCGATGATATCTACGTCAGTCCGAGCCAGATTCGGCGGTTTGACCTGCGGACCGGCGATACCGTGTCCGGCCAGGTCCGCAAGCCGAAGGAGGGGGAGCGCTACTTCGCCTTGATCAAGGTAGAGGCGGTCAACTTCGAGCATCCGGACGTGATCCGGAACAAGATTTTCTTCGACAACTTGACCCCGCTCTATCCCCTGGAGCGGCTCAAGCTCGAAGTCCCGGGTGACATGTCCTCGCGGGTCATGGACCTCGCCACGCCGATGGGCAAGGGCCAGCGCGCGCTGATCGTGGCGCCGCCTAGGACCGGTAAGACGATGCTTCTGCAAAGCGTCGCGTCGTCGATTGCGCGCAATCATCCCGAGATTGTGCTGATTGTGCTGCTGATCGACGAGCGACCTGAGGAAGTGACGGATATGCAGCGCTCGGTCCAAGGCGAGGTCGTGTCGTCGACCTTCGATGAGCCGGCGACCCGCCACGTGCAGGTGGCGGAGATGGTGATCGAAAAGGCGAAGCGCCTGGTCGAGCACAAGAAGGACGTTGTGATCCTGCTCGACTCGATCACCCGCCTGGCGCGCGCCTACAATACGGTGCAGCCGCCGTCGGGTAAGGTGCTTTCTGGCGGTATTGACGCTAATGCCTTGCACCGCCCGAAGCGGTTCTTTGGCGCCGCTCGAAACGTCGAAGAGGGTGGCTCGCTGACCATTATCTCGACGGCCTTGGTCGATACCGGATCGCGTATGGATGACGTGATCTTCGAAGAATTCAAAGGCACCGGCAATTGCGAAATCCACCTGGACCGCAAGCTGGTCGACAAGCGCGTCTTCCCGGCGATCGACATCAACAAGTCCGGCACCCGGAAAGAAGAGCTGCTGATGCCCGAGTCGGAGCTGCACCGGGTGTGGATCCTGCGCAAGGTGTTGAATCCGCTGTCGACGGTGGAGTCGATGGAGCTGCTTCTCGACAAGCTGTCCAAGACACGCAGCAACGGCGATTTCTTGAACGCCATGTCGAAGTAGCTGATCGGCGAACGGGCGGCTCTTCTCCGCCGTCCTGACGTCGGTCAAGGTTGTGCTCCCCTCCCTCGGTCTCGAGCGGGGAGGCGCCGTGTGCTGGCCGTTTTATGGATCCGGACTAACGGTCGGCGGGGCCCGGATGGGCGGCGGGACTGGGCGTCTCGAGACGGCCTGCGGGCAAGGTGTCGAGGGGGCGCTCGACATGAAAGCTGCGGTGAGAATTCAACCCTTCGGCGCCGGGCGGCATCGTATGGGCGTGGGGCCGCCGGCTAACCTTTTGCGCCGGGTGGTCGTAAAGATGTTGTAACGCCGATCACTTAGCCAGCCTCGGAGAGTCCATGATCAACCTCCGCCTCGCCTTTCGCTCGCTGCTCAAGACCCCCGTCGTCACCGCCGTCGCCGTCCTCTCGCTC
>JBCDKB010000004.1:0-53885 GCA_038747035.1 Acidobacteriota bacterium
CGGCGATCTCGATCTCTACGCGGTCCAGGGGGGGCGACTCGACGGCGCCCCCGGTGCCGACCCGAGCCCCGGGGAAGACGCGAACCAAGAGGCTTATCGGGGCGATCGACTTTTTCGCAACGACCTGAGCGACGGCGGTGGCTTTACCGACATCACGGAGGCCGCCGGCCTCCGCGCGACGGGCTATGGCATGGGGGTGGCGGTCGGTGACTTCGACAACGACGGCGCCCCCGACCTCTACGTGCTCAATGCCGGCGCCAATCAGCTGTGGCTGAATCTCGGCGACGGCACTTTCTCGGACGTGACGGCGCCCGCGGGCGTCGGGGATGGGGCGTGGAGTGTCAGTGCGACGTGGTTCGACTTCGACGGTGATGGCTGGCTCGACCTCTACGTGGCGAATTACGTGGATTTCTCGATCGATCGTCACGTGGCGTGCCGGAGTCCCCTGGGCCTGCCGGACTATTGCAGCCCCCTGGTCTATCGGCCGGCGGCCGATACGCTCTATCGCAATCTCGGGGACGGGACCTTCGAAGACGTTTCCCCCGGAGCGGGCATTCGGCGCGATCCCCAGAACGGCCTCGGCGTGGTCAGCCTCGACGCCGACGGCGACGGTCGCCCCGACCTCTATGTGGCCAACGACATGACGCCGAACCACCTTTTCATCAACTTGGGAGACGGCCGATTCGAAGATCGGGCGCTCCAGGCCGGCCTGGCGGTGAACGCCGTCGGCCAGGCGGAGGCGTCCATGGGGCTAGCCCGCGCCGACGTGGACTCGGACGGCGACCTCGACCTGTTGGCGACCCACCTGCGGGGTGAAACCCACACGCTCTACGCCGCCGAACGCCCGGGGCTTTTCGCCGACCGGACCGGGTCCCGCGGGCTCAGCACCGCGACCCTCCCCGCCACGGGCTTCGGCGCCGTCTTCCTCGACCTCGAGCACGACGGCGACGTGGACCTGGTGGTGGCGAATGGCGCCGTCACCGCCATCGAGGCCCTCGCGGCGGCGGGGGACCCGCGGCCGCTCCACGAACCCGATTCGGTGTATCGAGGACGGGGCGGGGGGCTCTTCGAGCCGGTGCCGGCCGCCGTCGCCGGGGATCACTTCGGCCGCTCGGAAGTGGGCCGGGGACTGGCCCACGGCGATATCGATAATGATGGCGACATGGATCTCGTACTCTTCAACAACGGCGGGCCGCTGCGGATGCTTCTCTCCACGGCCGCCGACCGCGGAGGTCGCTGGCTCGGCCTCGATATCCGCGACGGGCGCTACGGCCGACCGGCGATCGGCGCCCGGGTGCGGGTCGAGCTGGACGACGGTCGCTCCGCGGTCGACTGGGTGGCGCGGGACGGCAGCTACGCGGTCTCCAACGACCCCCGAAGACTCTTCGGCCTCGGCGCCGCGCAACCGACGGCGGTCGAGGTGACCTGGCCAGACGGCTGGAGCCGTCGTCTCGACGCGCCGGAGATCGGCCGCTATCACCGCATTGACAGGCCGGAAAGGGAGGCGCCGTAGTGACTGGTGAGCAGTTCCGGGACGGAAGAGGCCGGCGACCGCTTCGCCTTCTCCTCACCTGGCTGGCGATCTTAACGACCTTCGGCTGTGGCCCGTCGATCTCGCCGGTGCCGGAGCCGCCGAATCTCGCTTCGGTCGACGAGGAGGTGCGCGAGCAGTACCGGAATCTGCGGGCTCGGCTGGACGGTCTGGATGCCGACGCTCCGGCGGCGGAGCGGGCGGCTGCGCACGGCGACCTCGGCCTGTGGTTCCACGCTTACCGCCTGTCGGAAGCCGCCGAGCTCGCCTACGGCAACGCGCTCCAACTCGAGCCCGACTCGGCCCGCTGGTCTTACCTGGGGGGGGGGCTCTGCCCCCCCCCCGCGCGCCCCGCGGCGGCGGCGGCCGCCCCCTAACCCGGGGGCCCCGCGGGCGCCGGGCCGGCGGCTGCGGTGCGGCTGGCGGAGGTCGAGATCGAGCTCGGCCGAGTCGCCGGGGCCGTCGGGCGGCTCGAGGGCTTGATCGCCGGCGGCGGGGATCGAAACGTTCGCGCACAGGCCGCTTTGGCGCGCGGGCTTCTGGCCGCCTCCGCGCCGCCGGAGGCTGACCGGCGGCGGGCGGCGGAGCTGCTCGAGTCGGCCCTCCTGGCCCAGCCGAAGGCGCCGAGTCTTCGCTATCAGCTGGCGACCCTCTACCGGGAGCTCGGGGAGCCGGCGAAGGCGGATCGGCACCTGGCGCTGGTGGAGCCGAATGCCAAGCCCGTGGCGCTGCGGATGTCGGATCCCGTGGGGCGCGAGCTCGAGGACATGGATGTGAGCTACCTCGGGCACCTCGGCCGCGGTCGCACGGCCGCCGCGGCGAAGCGGCACCTCCAGGCGATCCGTCATTTCGAGCGCGCGCGCCTCGCCGATCCGGATCGTTTCGCCGGCCACTTCGCCGCCACGAAGTCGCTCTTGGCCCTCGGCCGCGACCGCGAAGCGCGGGCCATCGCCGAAGACCTGGTGTCGAGGTTCCCGGATCGGTCGGAGGCCTTTCTGATCCTGGGGCGACTTTACCGGCGCGACGCCGATCCGCGGTCGCTCGAAACTTTTGAGCGGGCGGTGGAGCTCGACCCGCAAAGCTTGCCCGCCCACCGCCAGCTGGCGGCGGAGCTACGGGTCCGCGGTCAGCTCGACGAGGCGGTGGCGACGCTCCAGCGCGCGCGGGCCATCGCCCCCTCGGCGCACCAGGCGGCGATAGATCTAGCCGACATTCTGGTGAAGCAGGGCGACGTCGCGGCCGCCGAGTCCGTGCTGCGGGAGGCGCTACAGACGGCTAAAGAACCGTGGGCGGTCGAGCTGGCCCTCGAGGGGCTGGACCGCTAGTCCGACTCGCGGGCGAGTGCTAGTTCCGCCCTTGGCGTCGGTTCCCTCCGCGGATGCCGCGGGCGGAGAGCCAAGGGCCGGCGAGCAGGCCGGCGTGGTCTTCGGTCAGCCGCCGGTGCTGCTCCTCGTCGAGCATCTCGAGAACGTCGACCATCATGGCCGCCTGCCGCTGGAGCGGCGCCACGTGGGCGTGACCCAGGTTTTGGATCCGCTCTCGGGCGACGGCCCACTCGCCGTCTGTGATGGCCCGTCGAAAAGCCCGGTAGGCCTCGTTTTGGCGGGCGTCGTCGCCCTGCTCCTGGAGGTAGTCGAGCAGGCGGACGTCCATCTTGGCGCGCAGCGGCTCGTCGAGGCCGATGGGGCCGTAGTACTTCTCGCGGTTCCACCAGATGCGGTCGATCACCAGGTGCTGGGCGCGCAGCTTCTGCGCCCCGAGCTCGGCGGAAGTCAGGGGCTCGTCGTCCGCTCCTGGGGCCGCGTCCGCCGGAGCCTGGTCATTCGGCGGGGTGGCCCGGGACGCCGGCGCCGCCGCAGAGCCCGCCGACGTGTCCTGCGGGGGGGCCGCGGAGCTGGACCGGTGCCACACGAAAAGCGCGACACCGGCGGCGAGCAGGAGCAGGGCGACGCCCAAAAAGCGACTGGGCGCCGCAGCGCACGCGGTGGATCGGAGGGGCGCGGTCTGGGAGAGGGAGAGATGGGGCATGGCATATCCGTCGAAATGTGGAGCGGGCAGTCGGGCGAGGACACGCGGGAGCGCGGGCAAGTATGGTAGACAATCGCCTCGTCCTCGATGCCCATTCACTCATGATCCGACGGACCGCTCAAGATGCGTCGTGCTTTTGCTCTTGTCCTTATCCTCGCCGCCGCCGGCATTGTGGCCCTCGTCTTTGGACGCCGGGCTGCTGATCCGGGCCCCCAGGGCCGGACAACCCTAGACAAGGGGAAGCGGCCCCTGGTTCTGATCACCATCGACACGACGCGCGCCGATCGGCTGGAGCCTTACGGGGCCACGGATGTCGCGACGCCGGCCCTGCAGCGCCTCGCCGACCGCGGCGTGACCTTCGAGAACGCCTACGCGGTCGCGCCGATCACGCTGGTGTCCCACACCTCGATCATGACGGGCACCTACCCGTTCGAGCACGGCGTGCGCAACAACGGCATCCAGTACGTGCCCGACGAGATGACGACCTTGGCCGAGATCCTCAAGGAGCGCGGCTATCGCACCGGCGCGTTTGTGTCGGCGGCCGTGCTCGAGAAGCGCTATGGCCTCGACCAGGGCTTCGAGGTCTACGACGACGACCTGTCCGCGGGGCGTGATCGCCGTCCGCGTTCGGTCCCGGATCGGCCGGCGGAGGCGACCATCGCGTCGATTACCCAGTGGCTCGACGGGCTCGAGTCCGACGAAAATTTCTTCTTGTGGGCCCATTTTTACGACCCCCACGCCAATTACTCCCCGCCGCCGCCCTTCCGCGACCAATATCGCGAGCGCCTCTACGACGGTGAGATCGCCTACCTCGACGACCAGCTCGGCAAGCTTTTCCGCCACCCCCGGATGCGCGGCGCCGGCTCGGAAGAGCCGATCGTGACGGTGATCGCGGACCACGGCGAGAGCTTGGGTGAGCACGGCGAGCAGACCCACGCCATCCTGGCCTACGACTCGACCCTCCACGTGCCGTGGCTGCTCTATGTGCCCGGCGGACCCCAAGGGCTGCGCATCCAGCAGAATGTCGGGCACGTCGACGTCACGCCGACGCTCCTGTCGCTCCTCGGCCTCGACGCCCCCGAGGACTCCAAGGGCCGCGATCTCGTGCCGATCATCGAGGGGCGCGTGACCCCGGGCGACGGCAATACGGCCTACTACGGAGAGACCTACCTGCCGTTCTATACCTACGGTTGGGCCAAGCTCCGGACCCTGAGGCGCGGCGGTTGGAAATTCATCGACGCGCCGACGCCCGAGCTCTACGACATCGCTAAAGACCCGCGGGAGCTGTCGAACGTCCACGGCGGACAGCCGGGCATGGCCCACGACCTCGAGCGGGACCTCGACGAGCTGCTCGAAGCCGCCGGCGGCGCCGACCGCGAAACCACCCTCGCCATCGATAAGGAATCCGCCGAAAAGCTGCGCTCCTTGGGTTACCTCGCCGCCGGTAGCGCGCCGGCCCGCAGCGAGGCGGACCGGCCGGACCCCAAAGATGTCGTCGACCTCCACGTCGGCATGGAGCGGGCGCGGACGATGCTCCAGGATCGTCTCTTTGAACAGGCCTCCCAGCAGCTGCGACGGGTCCTGGAGCGGGATCCGGAGAACCTCGCCGCCCTCGTCGATCTCTCCTCCGCCCTCGAAGGTATGGGGGATCTGGACGCCGCCCACAGCGCCATTGAACGCGCCCTCCGCCTGGACCCCGACTACGACCGGCTCTACCTGCTGATGGCGCGCCTTGAAGCGCGGCTGGATCAGCCGGAAAAAGCGCTGGAGCTGGTTGACTTGGCGATCTCGAAAGATCCCCGAAACCCCGACGCGCTGATCCAAAAGTCGGTCCTGCTCGCCCGCACGGGCCGGGCCGACGAGGCCGTCACCGTCTTGGCGGCGGGTCTGGAGGCGGCGCCCGACCACCCGCGCATGAATTTGCAATACGCCCGCGTCGCCGAGATGGCGAACGGCAATCTGGCGGCCGCCGAAGAGCGCATCCGAGCGGCCCTCGACCGAGATCCTTTCCTGGCCGGCGGCTGGCTCACGCTCGGCCAGATCCTGAATCGGCAGAGTCGCTTCGACGAAGCGGAGGTCAGCTTCAAAGAAGGGCTCGCGCGGCGGGTCGACGACCAGGCGCTGCATGCGTCACTCGGGCAGCTGCTGGCGCGTCGACATAAGCGCAAGGAGGCCGAGTCGCATCTGCGGGAGGCCCTGCGCCTGTCGGAGCGCATGCGGCCGGATCTCCACATCGCGCTGGGGGCTTTGCTCGCCGAGGGCAATCGCCTCGAAGAAGCGCAGCAGCAGTACGCCATGGTCCTGGAAAGCGATCCGGAGCACCCCGGGGCGCGCAATAACAAGGCCATTGCGCTCTACCGGTCCGGCCGATTCGGCGAGGCGGTTCAGCTGCTCGAAGCGCTGGTCGAGGACTTCCCGAGGATGGCGGACGCCCACAACAACTTGGCGGCGGTGGCCATCGAGCGGCAGCAGTGGCGGAAGGTCGAGCTGCACTCCCGTCGCACCCTCGAGCTCGACTCGCAGATGGTGCAGGCGTGGAACAACCTCGCCGTGGCCCTGGAAGAGCAGGGGCGGACCGCCGAAGCTTTCGAGGCCTATGAGCAGGCCGTCGCGACCGATCCTGATTATTGGCAGGCGCGCTTTAACCACGGCATCTTGCTTTCGAACCACGGCCAGCCCGAAAAGGCGGAGGCTCTGTTTATCCAGGTGCTGAACGAGGTGCCGAGCCTCGCCGAAGGGCACTACCAGCTCGCCGAGCTCTACGCCGGTCCGCTGGAGGATCCAGAAAAAGCGCGGACTCACTTCAATGCGTTCCTCCGCTATGCCGCCAATGATCCCCGCGCGGCGAGCGTTCGGCAGCGCATCGGAGAGCTACCCCGCGGCTCTTGAAGCTGACCCTGCGGCCCTGTCGACAGGGCCTGGACCGTGTGGTAAAACTCGCCGGAGCCACGCAGCGCATGGATCGTCCCCCTCCGTCCGCCGCCTGAGACGTCCATGCTCAGCTCTTGCCCCGGGCCTCGGCTCTCGCCTTGTGCCCCGGGGCTTTAGTCTCCGCCGTCTGATGTGGCCCCCGCTCAGCTTATTCTCGCCCGACCCTTCCAGGAAGATCGATGAAGATCCTCGGTATTTCTTGCTACTACCACGATGCCGCCGCGTGCTTGATGATCGACGGCAAAGTGGTCGCCGCCGCGTCTGAAGAGCGTTTCTCGCGCATCAAGCAGGATTCGGAATATCCGCGCCGCGCCATTCGCTTTTGCCTCCGCGAAGCCGGCATCAAGCCTGCGGATCTCGACTACGTGGCTTTCTACGACAAGCCATTTCTCAAATTTGAGCGGATCCTCGAGACCTACATCGCCGGCGCCCCGAGGGGCCTTCCGTCTTTCCTGATGGCGATCCCGGTCTGGATCAAGAAGAAGCTCTTTATTCCCCGCTTGATCGAGCAAGAGCTGTCCGATTTCACCGGCAAGATGCTCTTCCCCGAGCACCACGAGTCCCACGCCGCTTCTGCCTTCTTCCCGTCGCCGTACCAAGAAGCGGCTTTCCTGACGATCGACGGCGTCGGCGAGTGGGCGACGACGAGTTTCGGTGTCGGTAAAGACAACGACATCAAGATCCTCAAAGAGATCCACTTCCCGCACTCCGTGGGGCTGCTCTACTCGGCCTTCACCTACTACACCGGCTTCAAGGTGAATTCCGGCGAGTATAAGGTCATGGGCTTGGCGCCCTACGGCGAGCCGAAATATGTCGACCAGATCCTGAACCATCTGATCGACCTCAAAGAAGACGGCTCCTTCCGCATGGATATGTCGTACTTCGACTACGTCTCCGGCCTGCGGATGACCAACAAGAAGTTCGACCGCCTCTTCGGCGGGCCGCCCCGCCAGCCCGAGTCGAAGTTGACGCAGCGCGAGATGGACCTCGCCCGCTCGGTGCAGGAAGTGTGCGAGATGATCATGCTGCGCATGGCCGAGCATGTGCGCCAGGTCACCGGCCAGAAATACCTCTGCCTGGCCGGCGGCGTGGCCCTCAACTGCGTGGGCAACGGCAAGATTCTTCGCCAGTCCAAATTCGAAGATATTTGGATCCAGCCGGCGGCGGGCGACGCCGGCGGTGCGCTGGGCGCGGCCCAGATGGTCTGGCATATGTATGCAGACAAGCCGCGGACGGCCCGGCCCCGCGGAACCCAGAGCGGCTCCTACTACGGCCCGGGCTTCGGCGACGCCGAGACCCAAAAGATCCTCGATGAATTCGGCGCGTCCTACGACAAGGTGGACTTGGCGACCGTCCCCGAGAAGGTCGCCCAACTGGTGGCCGACCAGAACGTCATCGGCTGGTTCCAGGGCCGCATGGAATTCGGCCCGCGCGCCCTTGGCTCCCGCTCGATCATCGGCGACTCCCGCAGCGAGAAGATGCAGTCGGTGATGAATCTGAAGATCAAATACCGCGAGTCGTTCCGGCCGTTTGCGCCCTCGGTGGCCTACGACCACGTCTCGGACTGGTTCGAGATCGACCGCGAGAGCCCGTACATGCTGCTGGTGGCCCCGGTCGCCGAGAAGCGCTGGCTCGAGATGACGGACGAGCAGAAGAAGCTCTTCGGCATCGACAAGTTGAACGTGCCGCGTTCGGAGATTCCGGCGGTCACCCACGTCGACTACTCGGCGCGCGTGCAGACGGTGCATCCCGACGACAACAAGCTCTACTACGACATGATCACCTCGTTCTACGAGAAGACCGGCTGCCCGGTGGTCATCAACACGTCCTTCAACGTGCGCGGCGAGCCGATCGTCTGCGATCCCCGGCACGCCTACACCTGCTTCATGCGCACGGAGATGGACTACCTGGTCTGCGGCCCCTACATCCTCGACAAGAAAAATCAGCCTGAATTCAAGGACGTCGGCGACTGGCGTTCGGAATTCGAGCTCGACTGATCGGTCCTACGGCCGGCTCCCGAGAATCCGGAGAAGAGATGTCGATTCGAGAAGAAATCGCCCAGCTACAAACCGACCCGACGACGCTGCGCAAGTTCGGCCTCATGGTCGGCGGCGTCTTCGCGGCCCTCGGTGCCTTCTTGGTGTGGCGCGACATATCGTGGGCCATCGTCTTCGTCTACATCGGGGCGCCCCTGATCGTGCTCGGCGCCGTGGTGCCGAAGATTTTGCGTCCGATTTATATCGGTTGGATGAGCTTCGCCGTGGTGTTGGGCTCGATCGTCACCCGCATTCTGCTGACCCTCTTCTTCTTCCTGGTCATCACCCCGGTCGGTCTCTTCTTCAAGCTCATCGGCCGCGACGCGCTCCATCGCAAGCTCGACCGGAGCGCCGGCACTTACTGGATCGACAAGGAATATCCGATCACCGATCGGAGCCGTTACGAAAATTTCTTCTAGGGGCGCCTTCGCTCCCTGGACTCCGTTTTTGAACCGAGAAAGAGGCCGCTAGTGTCCCCGGCTCTCTGGAGAACGTGAAATGTCCATCTTCCTCAAACAATTCTGGGAATTTCTGCGGGTCCGTAAGAAGTGGTGGCTCGGGCCGATCATCGGCATGCTGCTCTTGCTCGGCTTGCTGCTGGTCTTCACCCAGGGTTCGGCGCTGGCGCCGTTCATCTACACGCTCTTTTGATCCGCGTTTCACCGCGTCTCCCCGGGGGCAGCATTCCGGGGCGTCGTGGCCAGGCGTCGCGCCCGTCGGCTCATTCGGCGGGTTGATGTCTTACCCGCCGTGCGCATCCTGATCGTCTCGAATACCTATCCGCCGGCCGATATCTCGGGCGTCGGGTCGCTCGTGCACGAAATGGCCCACCGCCTCGGCGCCGACGGGCACACCGTCCGCGTGCTCACGCGCCGGGCCCCCGCCGACGATCCATACGCGGTGTCGGTCGGCGGTAAAGCCAAAGTCGGCTTCGTCCTCTCCTGCGGCCTGCGCTACCTCTGGCTGCTGCGACGCGAACGCTACGACCTGATCCACGTGCACGAGTCGGATGGCTTCTTCGTCGTCTGGCTATGGTGGCTACAAAAGCGCCTCGGGCGTCCGTCGGGGCTGGCTAAGCTCGTGGCGACGCTCCAGGTGTCCTATGACCAAGAGCGCCGCATGGTGCGACCGGTCAAGGCCGACGGACAGGTCGTCTCCCGCCCGAGCTGGGACGAGCACCTGTTCTACGCCAAATCCCGGATCCAGTCTTTGCTCGGTCGTTTCATCGGCGAAAAGGCCGATGCGGTGGTGGCGCCGAGCCGGGTCACCCTCGGCGAGCTCGAAGAGGACTACGGCGTTTCCGGGCGGCGCGAAGTGATCTACAACGGGATTTCGTTGGAGTCTTCCCTCGGCCGGTCACTGGCGGTCGCCGCCCGCACCAGGCCGCCCCAACACGAGCGGCCGACGGTGCTTTACGTCGGCAGGCTGCGCACGCGCAAAGCCGTCGCCGTCCTGTTGATGGCCATGCATCTGCTCCGCGAGTCGGTCCCCGGCGTCCGACTGCTGGTGGTCGGTGATGGCGAGCAGATCATTCCGTTGGCCACACTACGCGACAAGCTCAAGCTCCCCGGCGTCGTGCAGTTTCTCGGCAAAGTGGATCGCGAGAAGCTGGCCCTCTACTACCGAGAAGCCGACGTCTATTGCCTGCCCTCGCTCTACGAAGGATTCCCTTTGGCGATCCTCGAAGCGATGGCCGCCGGTTTGCCGGTGGTGGCGACGCGGGTCTCCGGGAATCCGGAGGCGGTCGTCGACGGCGAGACGGGCTACCTCGTGCCCGAGGAGTCGGCCCAGGCCCTCGCCGAGGCGCTGGAGCGCCTGCTCACCGACCCCGTCGCAGCCCGAGCGATGGGGGAGCGGGGCCGGGAGCGCCTGCTGGAAAACTTTACGATCGACCATATTGCGACCGAATACCGCGAGCTGTGGGAAGAGCTCCTGGCGCACGACGCCGACGATCCCGCGGCCGCCGCACCATCGAATAAGAACTGAGGCAGCGTATGAAAGCAGTGATCTTGGCCGGTGGCCTGGGGACGCGTTTGGCCGAAGAAACGGTCCTTCGCCCCAAGCCGATGGTCCGAATCGGTCCGCAGCCGATCCTCTGGCACATCATGAAGATCTATGCCGCCCACGGTATCGACGAATTCATCATTTGCGTCGGCTACAAGGGCCACATGATCAAGGAGTACTTCGCAAATTACTCCCTGCATAGCGCCGATGTGACTTTCGACCTGCGCAGCGGCTCGATGGAGGTGCACCAGAGCTCGAGCGAGCCGTGGAAGGTGACCGTCGTCGAGACCGGACAGGACACGATGACCGGCGGGCGGCTGCGCCGAATCCGCGACTATCTCAACCCGGACGAGCCTTTCTGCTTCACCTACGGCGACGGCGTCGCCAACGTGCCGGTGGATGAGCTGGTGAAGTTCCACAAGGCCCGCAACCGCATGGTGACCATGACGGCCATCCAGCCGCCCTCTCGCTTCGGCGTGCTGGCGTTCGATGAAGAGCGCATCATGGATTTTGAAGAAAAGCCCCACGGCGAAGGCGGATGGATCAACGGCGGCTTCTTCGTCGTCGATCCGAAGGCCATTGACTACATCGACGGCGACAGCACGCCCTGGGAGCACGCACCGCTGCGCAAGCTGGTGGATGAAGGAGAAGTCTCGGCGTTCTTCCACCGCGGTTTCTGGCAATGCATGGATACGCTGCGCGACAAGAATACGCTCCAGGCGATGTGGGATTCCGGCGACCCGCCGTGGAGAGTCTGGTAGCGATTTAGGACCCGCGGCGCGGCTCTGGGCGCGCCGCGTCCGAGCTCTCCAGGCCGATCGTCTCTGGCTCCGGAAGCGGCCCAGCCCGCAGGCCGGCGGCTTCGATTGCATCCAGTAGGCGCGGCAAGACCTCGAGCGACACGGCGCCGCCCTCCGGGGTCCGGGCCGCCCGTCCGTCGTGGAGGAGCACGATGTCGCCAGACCCGAGGCCGTTGAGGAGACGCCGGAGCACGCGCTCGCCGTCGCCGTCGGCGGTGTCGTAGCCGCGTCGCGTCCACGAGACGAGGTGCAGTCCATGGCGGGCTAGGGCGCCTTCGAGCAGCGGATTGCGCATCCCCGCCGGCGCCCGGAAGTAAGCCGGCGCCCGCCCCGTCACCGTCGAGACGGTCCGCTGGCAGCCGCCGATCTCGCGGCCGAGGCGCGGTAGAAAAGAAAAGGCGAAGTCTGACGGGTGGGTGTCCGTGTGGTTCTCGAGACGGTGACCGGCGGCGTGGAGTCGCTCGGCGACCTCGGGATGGCGGCGGACGCGTTCGCCGATAACGAAGAAGCTCGCCCGCAGGCCGCGCTCCTCCAGGAGCTCGGCGATGCGCGGCGTCACATCCGGATCGGGCCCGTCATCGAAGCTCAAAGCCATGTCGAGTCCGAGAGAACCAGCGTCCGGACGGGGAGGCATCCGGGTCGTCACCGGGCCGAGAAGTCCACTGTGCGGCAGGCAGCCTGCGCCCGAGAGCACCAGATGGTCGGCGGCCAGGATTCGCAAGGCCCAGGATCGCGCCTGTCCGCCGCACAGGGCGGCGGCGCCCGCCGCCAGGTGGCTGGCCATCGACAGCTGGAGGAGGGGCGTCCATCGCCAGGGTCTCGGCGTTCGGGCGGTCGCCGTCGGGATGCCTGGCGCGGTGATCCCCGCCGACGATTTACTGGCTGACACTGCTATATACTCCCGCCGCTTCAGGCCTCGGGGTCCATTCGGAGGTCGTCCCGCCTCCGAAGCATCTCACCCCGGACGGTCCGGCGCCACCTTCACAGATTGTCCGTTCCGATGGCCGGCGAAACCTCCCCGGCGTTGCCCTTGGCCTCGGGCCCTCGAGTTCCTGTTCCATGACGCATAAGAAGTCGACACCTGTAGCCGCCGCTGTGGTCACCGGCCTCGGCGCCGTGACGGCCTGGGGCCGCGATCTTGACGAGTTCTGGCGAGGTCTGCTTGCCGGCGAAGGCGCCATCGGCGAACCCGAGCGTTTTGACCCGTCCGACCATCGGACCGACCTGGCCAGTGAGGTGCCGGCGTCCGCCATCGGCGGCCACGGCGCGCGCTCCACCGCCGACGATTTTGCCCTCTCCGCCGCCCGCAGCGCCTGGCGGGACGCCCGCTTGCACGACGCGGGGGTTGAGCCCGCGCGGATCGGCGTCTTCTTCGGCGGCTCCACGGCGGCGATGGCGGAGGGCGAAGACTTCTTCCGTCGCCTGGTGGGCGAAACGGCGGCCTGGCCCCGGGTTTCGCTGGTGGCGAGCCATCCGCTGAACGGCCCCGGTGACGCCGTCGCGCGGGCCCTCGGCGCCCGCGGACCGGTCGAGTCGGTGTCGTCGGCGTGCGCCTCCGGCGGCCTCGCCATCGGGTCCGCCCTCGACGCGCTCCGCGCCGGCGAAGTGGACGTCGCCGTCGCCGGCGGCTCGGACTCGCTCTGCCACCTGACCTACGCCGGCTTCAACGCCCTGCGCGCCGTCGATGCGACCCACTGTCGTCCGTTCCGCGCCGATCGAGCCGGTCTGAACCTCGGTGAAGGGGCGGGGGCCTTGGTCCTCGAGCGCCCCGAGCACGCCGCGCGGAGGGGCGCCAGGGTCTGGGGGCGGGTGATGGGAAGCGGAGCGTCCTGCGACGCCCACCACATGACCGCCCCGCATCCGCAGGGGGAAGGCGCCGTCCGCGCCATCGCCGCGGCCCTCCAGGACGCCGGCCTCGGCCCCGAAGCCATCTCCTTCATCAACGCCCACGGCACCGGTACGCCGCTCAATGATCGGGCGGAGTCAGCGGCGGTGCGCACGGTCTTCGGCGACCGGGCGGCGTCCCTGCCGCTCACCTCGACCAAAGGCTTGATCGGTCACTTCCTCGGCTCGTCGGGGGCGATCGAAGCCGTCGCTACGCTGCTGTGTCTGCACCACGGCCTGGTCCACCCGACGCCGGGGGACGCGTCGGCGGATCCGGAGCTGGGGGTCGATCTGGTGGTGGGTGAGCCGCGCGCCATCGAGAGCCGCGCCGCGGTGTCGACCAGCTTTGCGTTCGGCGGCTCGAATGCCGCGGTGATCCTCGCCGCCGCGGAGCCGGCGTGAGCCGGCGGACCGTCATCGCCGGCTGGGGCTACGTCGGCGCGTCCGGCGCCGGCGCCGACGCCGCCCGGGCCGTCTTTGAACGGGGTGAGCTTCCGCTCACTGAAGTCGACCGCTCGGGCGGTTACCACCGCGACGTGCCGGCTGGCCGTGGATCCCGCCACGCCGCCCTGGTCCCGAAAGACGCGTTCGACGGCTTGATTCCGCCGCGCAAGCTGCGGCGCATGAGTCCGCCGTCGCGATTCGCCGTGGCGGCGACCAAGCAGGCGACGGCGCCGTGGGTCGAGGGCGGCGGCGACGGTGAGTCGCCCGAGGAGCCTCCGCCCTCGACGGCCGTCGTCTCGTCGACGGGCTTCGGTCCGTCGTCCTACACCGAAGAGCTCTTGCGGCAGATCTTCCTCGACCAGCCGACCTCGGCGTCGCCTTTCCTCTTCACCGAAGCCGTCGCCAACGCTCCGGCGGCGCAGGCGGCTTTGGAGATGAAGGCGACCGGGCCGAACATCACGATCACCCAGCGGGAGGTCGGTCCGATCCTCGCCATGGGTCGAGCCCGACGGCTCCTGGGGTTGGGGCGGGTTGATCGCGCCCTGGTGGTCGCCGTCGACGAAGTGAATCCGCTACTCCACGCCGCCCTCGACCGCTTCGGGGCTTTGGCCGGGTCGCGGGGCGGAGACGAGATCGCTCGGCCCTTTGACCGTCGCCGCCGTGGGCCGGTGCTCGCCGAAGGCGCCGCCGCGGTGGCCCTGGAATCGGAGTCGGAGGCTCGGCGACGCGGCGTCAAAGGCCCTTTGTGGTGCCTACGGGCGCACGTCGGCGGCTTCGATCCGTCGGCGCCGATGACCGGCTGGGGGCGTCAACCCGATGCGGTGGCCGCGGCGGTTCGCGACGAGCTCGCCCGCCAGGGGGTCGGCCTCGGGGAGATTGACGCGGTCGTGTGTGGGGCGGCCGGCAGCGTCGGCGGCGACAGGGCCGAAGCCGAGGTGCTGCGGGCGCTCTTCCCGGACGCCATGCCTCCGGTGGTGGCGCCGAAAGCTCTCGACGGAGAGCACGGCGGCGCCCTTTTGGCCGGCGCCATGTGGCTTCTCGAGGGTGGTCGATTTCGCTCGCCCCGGGGATTCGGCGAGGCGGATCCGGACTGCGGCGTGGTACCGTTCGGCGACGGCGCCCTAGACCCACGGCGCGTGCTCGTGGGCGCACTGGCCGTCGGTGGTGCCGCGGCATGGATGATGCTCGAGAGGATCAAGGACTGAGCCATCAGGTAGTGGGCCGCGACGGCGTCGCGGTCACCATCCCCGCATACCAGGCCGCCCGCTGGGTCGAGCCGGTGATCACGGGCGTGCTTGCGCAGCGCGGCGCGGTTTTGGTCATCGACGACGGCTCGACGGACGGCACCGGTGACGTCGCCCGTCGGGCGGGCGCCGAAGTGGTGCGCGTGCCCGAGAACCGGGGCAAGGGCCACGCCCTGCGGCTGGCGTTCAAGACGCTCTTCGACCGCGGCGCGGAAGCGGTGGTCACCCTCGACGCCGACGGCCAGCATATGCCGACCGAGATCCCCAAGCTGATCGATACCTGGGCGACCAGTCGGGCCCAGCTGGTGCTCGGCACCCGCGATCACCTCTATGCGGGCATGAGCCCGCTCCGGCGATTCGCCAATACGCTGTCGTCACGGATCATTTCTGCGGTGGCCGGGCGGACGATGCTCGATATCCAGACGGGCTTCCGGCTCTACAGTCGTGAGTTGATCGACGCGGTCGGTTTCCCCGAGCCTCGCTTCGAAGCCGAATCGGCGGTGGTCGTTCGAACGCTGCGCAGCGGCATGGCGATCGCCACGGTCCCGATCGAGCTCGCGGTGGTCGACGGTCGGCAGTCGAGTCACTATCGGCCGCTGGTCGATTCCGGTCGTATCGCCCGGGCGGTGGCGTCGGCGCGATTCGAGCGGCGGTAACCCGGACGTGAGCTTGGGGTCCTGGTATCGACTCCCGGGACGTCATCCCGGTCGGGTGATCGCGGCGGTGCTGGTGCTCTGCCTGGCGAGCTTGACTCTTATTCCCCGGCTCGGCCTTGAGACAGATCTTCTAGCGCTCCTGCCGGAGGATGCGGAGGAGTCCGTCGAATACCGCCGGTTCCTGGAGATCTTCGGGGGTTTTCGAGAAGGTCTTCATCTTGATCACGCCTGCGGATCAGGAAGCATTCGCGGCCGCGGTCGGCGAAGGGGATTTGCTCGAGGCGGCCGATGCGCTCGCGGAGCGCCTGGAGGGGTCCCGGGAGATCTCGACCCTTCGCACCGGCCTCGAAGTGGAAGAGGAAGATTTTTTTCGCCGCTTCGTCATTCGCCGTGCGCCGCTCCTGCTCGATGATGGAGAGCTCGCCGATTTGGAGGCTCTGCTGCAGCCGGCGGCGCTCGAGCGTCGGGCGGCGGAGCTCCGGGCCCAGCTGCGAGCCCCCACCGGATCTCTCCAGGCCGTCTTCGCCCGCGATGACCCGCTCGGCCTCGCGTTCCGGCTGCCGCTGGTCGGCGGCGGCGGAGCGTTGCCGATCGACCCGGTCACCGGAGCCTTCCAGTCTCGGCGCGGTGACGCGGCCCTGCTCATCGCCACACCGGCCGGCGGCGAACTCGATCCGGATAGCGGTCGCAGACTCTTGGCGGACCTCGACGCCGCCTTCGCAGCGGTGGAGGCGGAGTTCCCCGGCGTGCGCTGTCGGGCCGTCGGCGGACCGCTCTACGCGGCGCAGGACGAAACCGCGATCCGCGCCGACATGGAGTCCACGGTCGCCGGGTCCGTGATCGGCGTGACCGCGATCTTGCTGCTCGCCTTCGGCGGCCTCTGGGTACCGACGGCGGCGGTCCTCGTGCTGGCCGCGTCCTTCGTCGTCACCGCCGCCGCCTTGGCGGTGGGCCTCGGGCAGCTGACCGCGGTCGGCCTCGGTTTCGCCGCGGTTCTGGTGGGCCTGGGTGTGGACTATGCGATCCACGGGGCGACCCGCTTTCGCCAGGCCCTCCTCGACGGCGCCGACGCCCCGTCGGCGCTGGCCCAGGCCGTGGCCGACGCCGGGCCGGGTATCGCCACCTCGGCTTTGACCACAGCAGCCGCCTTCGCGACCCTCGGCGCCGCGCACTTTCGGCCCTTGCGGGAGCTCGGTCTCGTGGTGGCGACGGGCATCGTCGCGATTGTCCTCATGACCGCCTGGCTCGGGGCGGCCCTGCTGGTGGCGCGTCCGCAGCTCAGGCCACCGGGGTCCCTATGGTCCGCGCTCGATCGCCTCGCCCGGGGCACGGTCTCCGTCGGAGAGCGATACCGGACGGCGGTCCTCGCGCTCGCGGCGGTGGCCACCGCCGGGGCGCTGCTCGCCGTGCCGTCGCTCCGTCTCGAACCTGATATTTCGGCGCTCCGACCGCACAATCATCCGGTCTTCGAAACGGAACGGCTGCTGGTCGAGCGTTTCGGCCTCGGCACCGATACCGCCACCGTGGTGGTGCAGGGGGAGGATCTCCAAACGACCTTGCACAGAGTGCGGGCCGTCACAGACGTGCTGGAGCGGCGGTTGGACGGAGTCCAGGTGACGTCCGCCGCCGACTGGCTATCGGCCGCTCCGGCGGCCCGGCTCGAACGTCTGGCGCAAGCGGGCCTCGGCCCGGCGGCGGAGCGCCTCGAAGCAGCGCTGCGGGCGAGTAACCTGTCGCCCGCCGCCTTCCGCGGGGGGCTCGATGCGCTGGCGGTGATGGGGGCGGGCGAGGACCCCGGCGCCCCCGGTCCAGCCGACTGGCCGCCGGCGCTCCGGGAGCTCCTGCGTGAGACGCCCGACGGATATGCGGCGGCGGTTCGATTGCGGCTGCCGGACGGCACGTGGCCCGCCGGGCCGCCCCCGTCGGCGCTCGAAGAGATCCGGCGGGCCGCCCCGGGGGCACTGGTGGCTTCGGCCCCGCGCCTCGGGGCCGCCATGAAGCGGGTGGCGGACCAGGACCTCGGCCGACTGAGCCTTTTAGGCCTCGGCTTGGTGATGGCGGTCGTCGGTCTTTCCTTCCGGGGCGATCTCGGAGCTTCCGCCCTGGCGCTGGTGCCGGTGACGCTGGGCACCCTCTGGACCCTCGGTTTCTGGGCCGCCTCCGGCCGGCCGCTCGACCTGCTCTCCTTGAGCGTCGTGCCGATCCTGCTCGGCATCGGCATCGACGACGGGCTGCACGCGGTGCACGGCACCCGCGGCGTCGTCGGCGGCTTTGAAGCTCGCCGGCTCGCGGCGTCGGTCGGCGACGCGGGCTTGGCGATGGCCCTGACCACCGTCACCACCTGCGTCGGCTTCGGCAGCCTAGCGTTCTCGTCGATCCCGGGCCTGGCCCGGGGGGGGCTTCTGGTCCCCATCGGCGTCGTTTCGTGCCTAGCGGCGACTTTCCTCGTCTTGCCGGCGCTCGGCAGTTATGGGAGAAAAGACCCATGATGGACCGCCTCCGAGATCTCCTCTGGATTCCGATCAACGTGTTGCAGGTACTGTGGCTCATCTACTGGTCCGCCTTCTGCATCACGCTGGCGCTCATCGTTCGGGTGCTCACGGGATCGACCCGCATCTCGCTCGGCATGGCGCGCTTCCTTTGGGCGCCGGGGCTCTTGATCTTCGGCCCTTTCCCGTATGACGTCACGACCGAAGGCGACGTGGACTGGACCCGCACCTACTTCATCGTGTCGAACCACCAGAGCTTCCTGGATATCCCCCTGCTCTTCCGCGCGCTGCCCGTCAACCTGCATTTCGTCGTCAAGAGCGAAATCCAGAAAGTGCCATTCCTCGCTTGGTACATCAACGCCATGGGGATGGTCTTTGTCGATCGGCGCAACCGGGAGGCGGCCCGCCTGAGCATCGAACGGACGGCGGCGGCGGCGAAGGCCGGCAAGTCGATCTTGCTTTTCCCGGAGGGAACCCGGTCCAAGGACGGCGGAGTGGGGCCGTTTAAAGCCGGCATGATGGCGGCGGCGATCTCCGGTTCGATTCCCGTGCTGCCGGTGGCCGTGGAAGGGCCGGGGGAAGCGATGCCGAGCGGATGGCCCCGGCTGCGACCGAAACGTCTTCTGGTGTCCATCGGAGCTCCCATCGAAACCACGGATGTCGACGATCAGGAGCGCCGAGAGTTCACTGAACGCGTGCGGCGAGAAGTGGTGCGCCTGCACGCCGGGCTCCGGGCGACCTGACGGCCGCGGCCGGTGACCGCTCGGGCCGCGGCTTCGCGCGCGGTTGCTGTGGGCAGATTCGGCTATTTGTCGGGCAGGACTACATTTAGCGGTGAGGTGAAAACCGGTGCACAAAATATTGTGCATCGCCGCGGGATGCGTCAAACCGTGCTATCCTGCTTATAGCCAAAAGCGAATTAACGATCTTGACAGTGGATCAGATCCGCTGCTACGCTCCGTCAACGCTTGATGGAAACTTAGGTAAGTCCGCATATTTACAGCTTTTACGGGCTCGGCGACTCGGCCGCGCTCAACCACTTGAGAGGCACGCGCCGTTGTTCTTTGCTCGTTCCAAAGGAGTCGTTGGGCTCGATATCGGAAGCGCCACCATTAAGCTGGTCGAGCTCAAAGAGAAGAAGGGCGATATCTACCAGCTCCAGCGCATCGGCATCGAGCCGCTGTCGCCGGAAGCCATTGTCGACGGTTCGATCATGGACTCGTCCCTGGTGGTTGACGCGATCCAGAAGCTCAACGATCAGACCGGTGTGAAGTCGCCGAATTTCGCGACGTCGGTTTCTGGCCACTCCGTCATCATTAAAAAGATCGAGCTCCCTTTGATGTCCGCCGACGAGCTGGCGGAGTCGATCCAGTGGGAGGCGGAGCAGCACATCCCCTTCGACATCAACGATGTCCGGCTCGACTACGTGACCCTCTCGGATGCCGAACCCGGTCGCGAAGAGATGGAAGTGCTGCTCGTCGCCGTCAAGCGAGAAAAAGTCAACGACTACGTCTCCGTGATCTCCCAGAGCGGCAAGAGTCCGGTGGTGGTCGACATCGACGCCTTCGCGATCCAAAACGCCTACGAGCTGAACTACGAGCTCGACCCGCTCAAGAACGTCGCCCTGATCAATATGGGCGCGGGCGTGACGAATATAAATATCGTCGTGCGCGGACAGAGCGTCTTTTGGCGTGACATTTCCTTCGGTGGAAATCAGTTCACAGAAGCCTTGCAGCGTGAATTCAATCTTTCGTTCGACCAGGCCGAGCTGCTCAAGCGTGGCGAAGCCGTCGGTGCCTACGGCATCAACGAAGCCCGGCCGATCCTCGACGATGTGTCGGCGGAAATGGCGAATGAAGTGCAGAAGACTTTCGACTTCTTCAGCGCAACGTCCTCGGAAGGCGCCATCGATGAGCTGGTGCTCTCGGGCGGTTGCGCTTTGACGCCCAACCTCATCGAGGTGCTCCGCGAGCGTTTCGGTGTGCCGACGGAATTGCTCAACCCGTTCCGCAAGGTCATCTTCAAGGAGAGTGACTTCAACGCGGAGTGGCTCGAGTCCATCGCCCCTATGCTGGCGGTTTCCGTGGGTTTGGCCATTCGCCGAGTAGGAGATTAGGCGATGATTCGCATCAATCTCATTTCTGAAGGCCGGCGACCCGTCGTCGCCCGCAAGTCCAAGCCGAAGCTGGCTATCGGCGACCAGGATCCTTCGCTCTATATCCTCGCGGCGGGTCTGGTGGTCGGTCTCCTGGTGGCTCTCGGAATCTACTTGAGCCTCAACGCCACGATCAAAGGCAAGAGAACCAAGATCTTGGCCGCCCAAAAGACGGTCAAGGAGCTCAAGCCGATTCTCGAAGAGGTCGAAGACTTCAAGCGAAAGAAGCGGCGCCTCAGCCGCAAGATCGAGATCATCACCGACCTGGATCGCAAGCGTCGCGGTCCAGTTTCTGTCATGGATTCGGTGTCGCGCGCTTTGCCGGAGCTGGTGTGGCTCAACAATATGCAGGTGCGCGGCAAGCGGACGACCTTGAAGTGCCGGACGCTGAATTTCAACGCGATCGCTGCCTTTATCGAAAACCTCAAGAAGGTTCCGGAATTCGACGAGCCCAACACCCAAAACATCAAACGGGGACGGGCCGGGACCTATAGCTTCGACATCATTTTTAGGTTCGAACCGCCGAAGCCGCCGGAAGAAGAAAAGCCCGAAGGTGAAGACGCCGAAGCCGCCGAAGGCTAGTCGGAACGGAGGCTGATGAGTCATGGCACAGCAAAGCAATTTTCAGACGGGCCTCGAGGGCAAGCCTTGGTATATCTCGGCCGCCGTCGCCGCCGTTTTGGGTATCGCCGTCGTCGCGGGGTTGCACTTCACGAAGTTCAACACCATGCGCGGCAAGATCGCCCAGCAGGACAAGAGTCTCGAGAAGCTCAACCAGCAGATCAGTGAAGGGCGGTCCGCGCAAAAGAGCCTGCCGCAATTCCGCGAGGAAGTGGGGCGCCTCGAGCTCGAGCTCGACAAGTTGCTCAAGATTCTCCCGTCGCAGCGAAACACCGAAGACCTGCTGCGCCGGGTCCGTCAGCTGACCGAGCAGGGCGACTTCGCCCTCCTGAGCCTGACCCCGAGGGGCCGCTCCGAGCGCGACTTCTACTACGACTGGCCCATTCAGGTCCGGCTGCGCGGGAGCTACCACAACCTCGCCCTCTTCTTTGATCGCCTCTCCAGGCTGTCGCGGATTTTCACCGTCGACAACCTGCGCATCACGACGGCCAAGCGCTCCCGCCACACCATCGCCGCCAACTTCACGATGAAGACGTACCTCTACATCGATCGATCCGATGAAGAGGAAGAGCAGCGCGGTCGGGGCAGGAACAGGAATCGGAGGAATCGGCGATGACGTCGCTTCTCGCGCGGCTCGGTCTCGCGCTTTTCCTGCTGCTCTCGGTCGTCGGTGCGGATGTCGCCGTGGCCCAAGACGACGACGAGTACGTCCCCGATGACGGCGCAGAGGCCGGAGGAGAGGACGGCGGTACCGGGCTGAGCTCCGACGTGGATTTCGGCGCCGTCGACGATCTTCTCAAAGCCGAAGAAGAGGTGCTCTCGGCCCCCGAGACCTACACGTATGACCCCGGTGCGCGGCGGGATCCGTTCCGCTCCTTGCTCCAGCGCCGGGATCAAAACGATGATCAGGGTCGCCAGGAAAGGCCGGAAGGTAAGCCGGGGCTCCTCATCGACGAGATTGATTTACAAGGCATCTTCGTCCTCCAAGACGGCCCCGTGGCCCAGGTCGAAGCCGCCAATTCCGATACCAGCTACCTGCTCAGTCCCGGAGACGAGCTGTGGGACGGCGATGTTGTTCGCATCACCCTCGACGAGGTGATTTTCAAGCAAAGCGTGCGCGACCCGACGGCCCTCAAGCCGTTCCGTGAGGTGGTCAAGCGGCTGCAAGCGGGGAAGCGAAATTGAGAAAAACACGCGGTGTTCGATATGACGATAGAGGCGACGGTGCACGGTACCGAGGAGTCGTCGGAGGCGAGAGCGACATGAACAAGCGCATCAGAAAAGCAACCGGTGGTCGGCTGGCTTCAACAGCCATGCTGGCGCTTCTGGTCTTGCAGGTTGGCTGTTCTTCGGGACAGCGCGAAGCGAGGACGGAACCGGCCGCCAACGTCGTGGCCGAGCGGTCGCCGGCCCAGATCGAGAAGCTCGATCTCAACGACGACGGCACGTCCGCGTCCCTGGAGCTCCAGGCTGACCGCCCGCTGGTGTGGACGAGCTTCCGCAACCCGGAAGGCGATCTGGTCGTCGAGTTACCCAACAGCGTTCCGGCCGATTCGGTCGCCGACATGACCCGGAGCGGGCTGGTGACGTCGGTGAGCATCGAGAAGCTCGATGACGCCGAACGGCCGCTGACCCGCCTCGTCGTGCGGACCAGCGAGCCGAGCGAGCATTCGCTCTCGGGTGAAGGCGATCGCCTCCGCCTCGCTTTGCTGCCGATCGATAGCGCCCAGGAGGTGACCCTGGCGTATGAGCCTATCGACGAGCCGTCGCCGGTGGCCAGTGAGACGCTGACCGAGCCTGAGCCGGTCGTGGGCGAGACGCTCAGCGAGCCGGCTCCGACGCCGGTGCTGGAACCCGCCACGGTTTCCCAAGCTTCGATTCCGCAGACCTACGGCACTCCGGACGCGCCCCAGTTGGGCCCGCCGCCGGCCGGCGTCATCGCTTCCCAGCTCTACAGCGTCGACATCCTCGAAGCGGACGCCGGCACGGTGGTGCAGGTGGTCGGTGACGGCGAATTCGCCTTCTCGAGCTTCCGCCTCGAGAACCCGGAGCGCTTCGTCATCGACCTCACCGGCGTGGTGAATACCGGCGCGAGCGCGACCGTGCCCGTCGGCTCCGCCAACGTCGAGCAGATTCGCATCGGGCAGTTCAAGCCGCGGCCGGAACCGGTGTCGCGCGTTGTGTTTGACCTCCAGGACGGTTCCGTGCCGACCATCACCCGCACCGGTGACGGCCTGCTGGTGAGCTTCGGCGGCGCCGCGATTCCTGAAGTCGCCGCCGCGCGCGTCCCTGAGATGGTCGCGCCGGAGCCCGAGCCCGAGCCGGAGCCGGTCGAAGTGCTCGCCCAGTCGAGCCCGCCGGCGCCGAGCTTCGAAGCGCCGGAACCCGTCTACGAGGAGCCGGAGGCCACAGATGTTCCGGCGCCTCAAGAAGTCGCCGTCTGGTCCCCGCCGGCGCCTTCCGATCCCGCTCCGGCCGCGCAGCCTTCGGTGCCGGTCTACCAACCCGCCGCTTCGCTCCCGGCGCCGGCCGCCCTCGGTGACGTCGCCCAATTCGAGGCCCAAAGCGTCGACGTCGACGACCAGGGACGGACCGAGCAGGAGCGCCTCCTTGAGTCGTTTGGTTCCTTGGTGGTCAGCCGCCAGGAGCGTCAGTACGTCGGCGAGCCGATCAGCATGTCGCTCAAGAACGCTGATCTCGTCGAGACGCTGCGCTCATTCGCGAAAATCAGTGATCTGAACTTCGTGATCCAGCCCGGCGTCCGCGGCACGGTGACCGTGGAGCTCAAGTCGGTGCCCTGGGATCAGGCCATGGAGCAGATCCTCAAGATCAACAACCTCGGTATGGACATTGACGGCACGATCGTGCGCATCGCTCCGACGACCCAGCTCCGTCGCGAGGCGGAAGAGCAGCGTCGCCTCAGTCGTGCGCGTCAGCAGTCGATCCCGCTGCGCACCGTGATGCGCAGCCTGAGCTACGCTCCGGCGCAAGCCATGGCCAACCTCATGCGTTCGCGCCAAGGTGCCATCCTGAGCCGCCGCGGCTCGGTGCAGATCGACAACCGCACCAATACGCTGATCATCCGCGAGCTGCCGGACAATATCGATACGGTTTTGGCGGTGATCGACACGCTCGATACGCCGGAGCCGCAGGTGACGATCGAGGCCAAGATCGTCGAAGTGACCAAGTCCTTTAGCCGGTCGCTCGGTATCGATTGGAATTACGACTTTGAGTCGAGCCCGCGCTTCGGCAACACCACCGGACTCCAATTCCCCAACAACGGCACGACCGACGGCGGTGTCGGTCTCCTGACCGGTGGCGCCAACGGCTTCTTGAATCTGTCCCTGGGTAACATTCTCAACACCTTCAACCTCAATGCGAGGCTGCAGGTCGCTGAGAACGAAGGCCTCGCCAACGTGGTGTCCGCGCCACGCGTGACGACGCTGAATAACAACGCCGCCCAGATCCAAAGCGGTTTCCAGATTCCGATTCAGACCGTCTCTGACCGGACCGTGTCGGTCCAGTTCGTGAATGCGACGCTGCGCCTCGCCGTGACGCCGCAGGTGACCGCCGAAGGAACGGTCATCCTCGACATCAACCTCTCCCGCCGTTCGCCGCAGCCCGCTTTGGCGATTAACGGCGCCCAGAACGTGCCGATCGCGACCCGTGAAGCCCGCACCCGCGTCATCGTGCGCGACGGTGGCACCGCGGTCATCGGCGGCATCTATGAAGTCTCTAACGATGAAGGCCAAGACCGCGTACCGGGTCTAGCCAACATCCCGATCCTTGGACACCTGTTCAAGAACCGGAACCGCACCACCTCCAACGACGAGCTGATGCTCTTCGTCACGCCGCGCATTGTCCAGCTTTAGAGCCGGAGTAAGTCATGAGAAAAGCTCTGACACTGATCACCCTCGCGACCCTCGTCCTTCTTTCCGGATGTGCAGATCCGATCGAAGATATCGATAGCGGCGGTGTCATCCTCGAAGTCGAATTCGACAACTCGGTCTTCCGCATCGGCGTGAACGATACTGACCTCGTGTCGCTCAATACCGTCACGATCGACAGCATCGCCATCCAGCAGGGCGGACAGACCTCCTCTTTGATGAACGTGCGCTTGGAGACGATCGAGCTGACCTACAGCCGAACCGATACCGGCACGCGGGTGCCGCCGGCGTTCGTCTACCAACTGACCGGCAGCATTCCCGTCGACGGCACGCTGACCTTCAACAACTTGCCGATCATGACCGCCGAGCAGTTGCAGAATCCGCCGCTGTCGGACCTGCTCTTCGAGAACGGCGCGGTCGACCGTGAGACCGGTGCGCAGATCATCAAGATGAACGTGACGATCCGCGTATTTGGCACGACCCTCGGTGGCACGGACGTCGTTTCGACGCCGGCGACCCAAACCTTTGAATTCGTCCCGTCGCTGATCACGCCGACCTGATGACGGAGTAGCCGATATGCGAGCTTTCAGATCACTCCCCCTCCGAGGCGCCGCGATCCTCTTGACACTGGCGATCGCCGTCTCCGGCTGCGACTCCGACGACGTCACGGGTCCGGCCCAGCAGCAGGTGCCGCCGCCGACAGGTCAGCAGACTTCGAGCGCGACGTGGAATATCACCGTCAATACGTCCGCGGACGTCGTTGACCTGAACGCGGGCGCCGCCCAGATTCAGGTATCCGTGACGGCCCGCCGCGCCGACAACAATCAGAGCGTGGCGCCTGAGACGACGGCCCTGCTTTCCACCACCGCCGGACTGCTCACTTCCGAGTCGGGCACCGCGGACTCCGTGCCGATCGAGTTTGACGTCGGCGGCGTCGCCCGCGCGACGCTCACCTTGAACGCGGCCGATCTGACCAGCGAAGGCGTCGTGATCGTCCGCGCCCAGATCGAGGGCAGCTTCGGGTCCGCCCGTATCCAGCTGGTCAACGTCCCGGTCGAGGCTTTCCAGCTGCTGGACGTGAGCCCCGCGGTCGGTCCGCCGAGCGGCGGCACCACGGTCACCATCATCGGCACCGGCTTCCGATCACCGGCCCAGGCGACGCTTTCCGGAAGCATCGGGACCTTGGCCCTCGAGAACGTTCGGGTCAACAGCAGCACCCGCATCACGGCGCAAACGCCGGCGGTCAACCTGCCGAGCGGCCAGAACTCTCTGGTGTCGATCACCGTCGAAAACGGGCCGGACGCCCAGGGCAATCCGGGCGCGGTGGATACCTTGGCCGGCGCCTTCACGTACACCCGTTCGAGCGCCGGTGCGACGACGCTGAAGGTGATCTCTTTCTCCCCGACCTTCGGCCCCAACGAAGGCGGCACCCAGGTTTCCATCATCGGTGAAGGCTTCAGCGACAGCGTCCAAGTCTTCTTCGACGGCGGTCCGTTGATCGAATCGCGGATCTTGTCGATTACCCCGACCCGAATCGAAGCGATCACCCCGGCGGCCACCGGACCGAACGCCGCGTCCGCGAATAGCCCGGTGAGCGTGCGCGTGATCGATCCGATCAGCGGCCAGAGCGCGACCGCAGCGGAGTCCTACCAATACGGCGGCGGTGCCTTCTTTATCTCGTCGGTGGCGCCGACCGAAGACGAGTACCTCGGCGGAACGCTGGTGACGGTCTTCGGCCAGGGCTTTGATGAGCCGGTGGCCGTGGAGATGGGCAACGAGGCCCAGCAGATCATCTCGGTGACCGGCACCGAAGTTGTGGTCCGCACCGTGCCGGTCCGCATCGCGTGCTCGCCGCAGACTGGACCTGTTCGACTGACCAACATCGAGACGGCGCAGACTGTTCAGAATCTGAACTTCAGCTACGTGCCGGTCGATCCGGTGGTGGTGTCCGTCGACCAGTCCGGTCCGAATGACGGGAATCCGGGCGGCGGCCAGACGATCGAGATCTTCGGCGTGCCCCGGACCTTCGGCGTCGGGTTCGACGATCCGGTCCGGGTCACCATCGACGGCGTCCCCGCCACGGGCGTGACTTTCCTCAGCGACGACACGCTGCGAGTGACCACCCCCGCGTATACCGGGAACTTCCAGACGGAGCCGTGTTTCACCGGCGGCGGCCAGGGCACGCGGCAGCTTCCGGCGGTCGTCAATGTGCAGGTCATCAACCTGAACACGGGCTGCAACGACGTCTTGGTCAGCGGCTTCACCTACGATCCGGCGAATCCCGCCTGCGTGGTCGCGGTGGACGCGGCGTTCAACGTCTCGGGTGATCCGGGGAGCTTCACGGCGAGCTTCTTCGACCAGAGCACCGGCAGCGGCCTGACCTACAACTGGAACTTCGGTGACGGCACGTCCAGCACCGACGCCAATCCGGTCAAGACCTATGCCCTACCGGCGACCTACACCGTCCAGCTGACGGTTTTTGACGGAACGACCAGCGACACGGCGACTCGGGAAGTTGTGATCCCGTTCCCGATTCTCTGATCGCCAGTCAAGACCCGGACCTGGCCTTTGGGCCTCGGTCCCCTAAAGAGCGGCTTCGGCCGCTCTTTTTCGTTTCTGGCTTTTCTTCGGCCGGCGGGCTTTGGGGCCTCGAAGATCCGGATCTGTGTCGTTTTTCCCATCCTCGGAGGCCTGGGCCGCGAAGACATAGGCGAGGAGCCTGTACGAAGCTGAGCGCTCTTGACTGAGATCAGGGGTTCAGGGCGACTGAAGCTGCGCAGTGGATCTGCAAGTCGAATACTCAGATATTTGACAGCCCGGGAATATGCGATGGGTGGTCTGGGTTACTACCCCTGCCGCCGGACGGATTTCCGGGCCGGCTCCTTCCGAAGAGTGATGACCTACAGGGATTGACGGCATGACACACGACACTGAGCTCGACTCGATCGGCGCCGACGATGAGGCGCCTTCCCAACCCATGATGCTGCCGGTGCTTCCTTTGCGGGAGCTCGTGCTTTTCCCGGGTATCACCGTCCCCATCGCCGTCGGCCGAGCCGGGACGCTCAAGGCCATCGAAGCGGCGCGGGCCGACGGTGAGCCGCTGGTCTTCGCCGTCACGCAGACCGAGAACACGACGAAGGTCGCGCCGGACGGTCTCTACGCCACCGGAACCATAGCCCGGATCGAGCAGGTCCAGCGAAGTCTGTCGGGGATCCAGGTGATCCTGCGGGCGGAGCGGCGCGGCCGCTCGGTGCGATACGAGCGCTCCGGCCGCGGCTATATCTCGGCGGCCGTGCGGGCTGTCGAAGAGGATCTCCCCGGGGACGTTGAAGACGCGGCTTTCAAGGCCCTCTACAAGGAAGCCCAAGAGCGCGCCGCCGAGCTGGCGAAGAAGGCCGGCCTTCCGGAAGAAACGGTGCGGCAGGTGCTTTCGGGCATCGAGGACGCCGGACAGCTCGCCGACCTGGTGGCCGGATATATCGAAGTGCCGTCGGAGGAGCGCCAGCGGCTGCTCGAGACGACGTCCGTCGAAGAGCGACTGCGCCGGGTGCTGATCCAGGTCCAGCGTCAGCTCGAGATGATCAATGCCCGCGAGGACCTGCAGAGCAAGATCCAGGAAGAGCTCGGAGATCGTCAGCGCGAGATGTTCCTGCGGGAGCAGATGAAGACGATTCAGAAGGAGCTCGGAGACGACGACAGCGGCGAAGAGCTCGAAGAGCTGAAGGCGAAGCTGGACGCCCTCGATCTACCGGCGGACGCCCGCAAAGAGGTCGATCGGGAATTCAAGCGCCTCAGCCGCATGGGTCGGGAGGCGATGGAGTCGCAGGTCATTCGCACGTTCTTGGAAACGGTGTCCGAGCTGCCGTGGAACGAGCGCAGCGAGGAAAGCCTCGACCTGGCGCAAGCGGAGAGCATCCTCGACGAAGACCACTACGGTTTGGCTGACGTCAAGGACCGAATTCTCGAATTCCTCGCCGTCCGTCAGCTGCGCCAAGCCGCGTCCCTAGCGGAGCGGGAAGCGGAGGCGTTGCGTCTCGAGGAAGCGGAAGTTGCGGCGAGTGACCCGGTTGGCGATTCGAAGGCTGAAGCCGGTACGGAAGCCAAGTCGACGGCCGATGGTCACAAAGCGCCGATTCTCCTCTTCCTCGGCCCTCCGGGCGTCGGTAAGACATCCCTCGCCAAGTCCATCGCCAGGGCGATGGGACGGGAGTATGTCCGGATCTCGCTCGGCGGCGCTCGGGATGAGGCGGATATCCGCGGTCATCGGCGCACCTATGTTGGGGCGATGCCGGGTCGGATCATCAAGGGCATGAAGCAAGCCGGGACCAAGAATCCGGTCTTCTTGCTGGACGAAATCGACAAGCTCGGGGCGTCGTTCCGTGGCGATCCGGCGTCGGCCCTGCTCGAGGTTTTGGATCCGGCGCAGAACGATAGCTTCACCGACCACTACCTCGGTATCCCCTTCGACCTATCGGAGGTGACTTTTATCTGCACAGCGAACTTTGTCCAGAACTTGCCCGGGCCGCTCTTGGATCGCATGGAGACCATCGATTTCAGCGGCTACACGGAGAGCGAGAAGCTCGCGATCGCGCGGCAATATCTGGTTCCGCGGCAGCTGCGGCAGAACGGCCTCCGGGAAGAGCAGATCGAGCTGGGCGACGGCGCCCTGCAGGCGGTGATCTCCGAGTACACGCGCGAAGCCGGCGTCCGCCAGCTGGAGCGTGAGATCGGCCGGTTGTCCCGCAAGGTGGCCCGGAAGATCGCGGTGGGGCAGGTCGAGCGCCTTGACGTCGGTGCCGAGACCGCCAAGGATCTGCTCGGTCGTCCGAAGGTGCATCCCGAGAAAATGATGGCCCACGATCAGGTGGGCGTCGCCACCGCGATGTACTACACGCCGGCGGGCGGCGACATCATGTTCGTCGAAGCCACGTCGATGCCCGGCAAGGGGGAGCTGGTGCTCACCGGGCAGCTCGGCGACGTCATGAAGGAGTCGGCCCGCGCCGCCTGGTCTTACGCCAAGGCGCACGCCGGCGCCTTGCACATCACCAAGGCCGACTTTGAGCAAGACGTGCACGTGCACGTGCCGGCCGGGGCCATCCCTAAGGACGGCCCCTCCGCCGGCATCACCATGGCCACCGCCCTGGTGTCGTCCCTCTCGGGACGCAAAGTGCGCCACGACATCGCCATGACCGGGGAGATCACCCTCGGCGGCCGGGTCCTCCCGATTGGCGGCGTGAAAGAAAAGGTGCTCGGAGGCGTGCGCGCCGGCATCCGCCGGTTCGTATTGCCGAAGGCCAATGAGCCGGATCTCGAAGATATCCCCGAAGACGTTCGAGACGAGATTGAAGTGGTCTTCGTCAGCGAGCTGGGTGAGGTTCTGGCCCTGGCCCTCCGGGACGCCTCGTACGAAGGGGGACGGCTGCTCTTCCCGGGCCTGCGCCCCGAGGACGTGGCTCCTCTTTCAGACATCCCCCACTGACGTCGGATCTATTCGCGGTCCCGCCTCGAAACACCGGGGCGGGCCGCTTCGGCCAAGTCAACGGCTGTTCTGTGTCGGCTGACCGCCGGGTATACTCAAACCCTGGGCGATGATGATCCCGCATCGCTCGGCCCGCCAGAGCCCTTCCCTCCCCTAGTCGTGACCCTACCCGCCGGAGCTGCCGTGAGCGCCGACCCGACTGTGACCCTTGAGAAAGCTAAAGTCCGACTGCCGACGCGCTACGGACTCTTCTCCATCCGCGTCTACCCGGACCCGGAGGATTTCAGCAAAGAACATGTTGCGCTCTTCCACGGTGACGTGGAGTCGGCGGAGCCGAGCTTGGTCCGAGTGCATTCGGAGTGTCTTACGGGCGACGTCTTCGGATCGAAGCGCTGCGACTGCGGGCCCCAGCTGGATGAAGCGCTCCGGCGCATCGCGGCCGAGCCGCGCGGCGTTTTGGTGTACCTTCGGCAAGAGGGGCGCGGCATTGGACTCGGCAATAAAATGCGCGCCTACGCGCTCCAGGATTGCGGCCGGGATACGGTGGAAGCTAACCTGGAGCTGGGCTTCCCGGATGATTTGCGGGACTACCAGGTCGCCGCCGACATGCTTGGCGATCTGGGGGTCAAGAGCGTTCGACTCTTGACCAACAATCCGAAGAAGGTGGCGGCGCTCGAGGAGGCGGGGATCCACGTCGTCGATCGGGTTCCGATTGTGGTGGGCGTGAACCCTGAGAACGAGGCCTACCTCGATACGAAGCGGGAAAAGCTAGGCCACTTACTGAAGCTCTAACCCGAGCCCGGGAAAGAGAAGAGGGTCGTCCTTGGACAGGCCCCCAGCCAAGTGGGCACGAGGCCACGGTCGAACTGAGGCCCGCGCTTCACCCTTTCGGACAATTCGCCTGGATTTCACTGCCGTCGGTGAGGCGCAGCACCCAGCCCGGCCGGAAGGGCTGGACCCCTTCGAGCGTCCGGCCGCGGCTATCCCGCACGTCGGGCCCGCCGGCCTTGCGCAGGGCGCTCGTATCGATGGCGAGGGCGCCGTCGTCGCCGCGGGGATCGGCGCCGGTCCAACCGTCGCCGCCGACGTCTAGGAGTATGTGCTCTTCGAGCTGGATTTCGAGGGCCCGCTTTCGCTTGCCCTTGCCGCGTACGAAGCTCCTGAGGGCGACATCGATCTCGCGGATGCCGCGTTCGTAGGGCGACTCGACCTCGCGCTCGTCGAGCTTGCGGTTTTCGTTGACGTCGGTCCACAGATAGAAGTGACGCCAATACCGGTCGAGGCCGGTGAGCTTGCCGTCGCCGTCGGTGTCGAAAGGGCCGAGGGTTCGGCAAGCGCCGCGTCGACTGATCACCGGCGTCGGCGTCGGTATGTCCTGGGTCGCCGCCGGACCCGGGGGTGAAGCGGAGTTTTGGACGTCGCTGTCGGCCGCTGCCGCCGGGGCGCTCGGCGAGGGAAGCTTCGCGTCGGCCACCTGCGCCGCTGGCCCCGGCGCGGTGGCGTTCGGTATGGAGATATCCGGCGCGGAGGTCTCCGGCGCGGTGGACTTCGGATCGGAGGCGATTCCGCCGCCGGCCGCGGCTTCTGTTGGCGCAGGCTCAGCGGGCGCAGATGTCGGCGGCTCCGGGGTCTTTGGGATCTGGGCGACCGTCGGCGCTGTCGTCGTATCCACGTCCGGCGAGGACGAGGGTCGGTCCGTCTCCGGAGAGGCCTGGGCCGTGACCGCCGCCGGCGCGTTATCCGCACCGGTACCTGAGACCTCTTCGGCTGTCTTCGCGTCCGGGGCGGGCGCGGCGAGCCTGTCCATCAGGAGACCCCGGAGCTCCTCCTGGGTCTCCGGCGGCAGGGTCGCCAGCAATTTTTCGAGCTCCTGGGAGAGCTGCATGACCCGGAGCACCGTTTCTTTGGCGCCGAGGTTGGCGTCGTCTTGGGCATCGACGCGGGCGGCGCCGGTCAGCAGCACGAGACCGGCGAGCAGCGGGGCGGAGAAGCGAAGGTGGCGCATGCGAAAAACTCCGATTACGGTCCGACGGCCGCGAGTCCTTGGGCGACCGTTTTTAGCTTCTCACGAATCTCCGCGGGCACGGTGGCGTCCCGGCCCTGGAGGGACCCGTCTTCGCGCATCCCCAGGAAAAGCTCGAGGCACGGCTCGAGCATCGCCTGCGCTTTCAGGTAGGCCGCCTTGCGTTCCCGCGCGTCCCCGGCGGCCTGGGCCCGGGCTATCCAAGCGAAGCCAATCTTGTAGTACGAAACTCCGACTTCGCGTCGAGCCCGCGCGTCGGCGGGGTCGATGGCGGTGAGCCGGCGCCGCAGCTCGAGGGCTCGAAGCGCCGATTGCAGACCGTCGCCGAAGCGGTCGAGTGCAAAGAGGACGTCGGAATGCTGGCTGTTGAGGATCGAGATACTGCGCAGGGCCCGCACGTCGCGGGAGTCGGCCGCCACCAGTCGCTCGCCGATGTCGATGGCGTCGGTCAGGTGCAGCAGCGCCCGCTGCGGCTCGCCGGTCTCGACGAAAGCCGTGGCCAGGCTCGAGTGGTCTCCCATCAAAGAATGGGCGAAGTCGCGATTGTGCGGCTCGAGCTCGACCAGCTCGGCGTCGATATCAAGCGCGTTTCGGTAACTCGCGATCGCCTGCTGCAGGTCGCCCGAGACAAGGTAGGGGTCGCCGGCGCGGGTATAGGCCGCCGCGAGCCGGTTGCGCCAGATGAGGTTGTCCGGGTCGCCGCCGACTCGTCGCCTACGGATCTCGAGGGCGGAGGCATAGGCATCGTTGGCCTCTTCGAGGCGCCGGGCGTTGTAGAGCAGACGGCCGAGCGCCACCCAGATCTCGCTGCTCTCCAGGTCGAGGCGCTCGAGGTCGGCGGGTTCGGTGAGCTTCGGCCGCAGCTCGTCGGCGAGCTCCAGGCCGTCGCGCAGGGTCTGTTCCGCCGCCGGGGCGTCGCCCTGGAGTCTGAGGAGCTGGCCGATGCGACGCAGCGCCACGACCCGTCGACCGTCAACCACCTGCGGCTCGACGGAGCCATCCAGCGCGTCGAGCATCGCTAGGGCTTTCTGATAGCTGTGGAGCGCGCCGCGCGTATCTCCGAGGCTGGCCTTGCCGGGTTGCCCCTGGACGTCCCCCACCCGCACGTAGGCGTCGGCGAGCTCCAGTCGCAGCCCGGGCTCGTTGTTCTTAGCGTCGGCGAGCAGCTCGAGGTAGGTGAAGGCGCGGCTCACGACCATCTCGCGCGCCTCGGTCGACCCCGGGAGGTCGGCGATGGCGTCATGGAAGTCAAAGAGAAAGTCGTTGGCGAGGCGTCGGACGTCGTTGAAGCGCTGCTCGGCGCGGGCTCGTTCTTGGGTCGCCACCCGCGCCTGCTGAAGCGCGACGCCGACGCCGCCGGCCAGGCTCAAGAGCACCAAAGCGCCGGCCGCGACCCAGCCGCGGCGGCGCACCAGCCAGCGCGAAGCGACGTAAGGAAAGTGGTCTCCCCGGGCGCGCACCGGCAGGCCGTCGAGGTGACGTTCGATGTCGAGGGCGAGGTCGGCGGCCGAGGCGTAGCGGGCCATCGGGTCTTTTGCGAGCGCTTTGAGCAGGATGGCGTCGATGTCACCGCTCAAGCGTCGGCGGAGCTCGTCGGCGGATTCGGCGAAGCCCTCGAGGCCACCGTCAGGGACGTCGTCGAGCCGGTTGCTCGGAGTTTCGCAATCCTGCGTGCACACCACGCGGGAGAGCTCGGCGAGGGTCGGGCCCACGGTCCGATAGGGCGAGTGTCCAACGAGCAGGTAGTGGCCGAGCACGCCGAGGGAATAGATGTCGCTGGCGGTGGAGGCGGGCTCGCCGAGGAATTGCTCGGGGCTTGCGAATTCCGGCGTCATCGGCGCCTGCGCCGCGCGGGTTCGGCCTTCCGCCGGCGTTTGGTCCGGGTTCAGCAGCTTCGCGATGCCAAAGTCCAGGAGCTTGGGCGCGCCGTCGGCGGTGACCAAGATATTTCCGGGCTTCAGGTCGCGGTGGACAATCAGCTTCTGGTGGGCGAAGTGGACGGCCGAGCACACCGTGGCGAGGAGCTTGAGGCGATCGCGGAAAGGGAGCCGCTCTGAGGCGCAGTAGGTATCGATCGGCTCCCCTTCGATGTACTCCATCACCAGATAGGGCACGTCCAGCGACTGCTCGGGGTCCTCAAGGGCGCCGCCGTCCAGCAGGTGCGCGATATTCGGATGGGCGAGGTGGGCGAGGATCTGCCGCTCGTCGAGGAATCGCTGCCGGGTCAGGGGGCGGGGATCGCTTCCCTGGACGAGCTTGATCGCCACCTGCTGGTCGAATCCGTCGGTCCGCGACGCGAGATAGACGGCCCCCATGCCGCCTTGGCCGATGAGCTTGTTGAGGCGAAACTGGCCGACGGTGGTGCCGATCAGGGCGTGCGGGTCAGGGGGAGCGTCGGCGGGATCCTGCGCACCGGCGACCAGCTGCGCGGCGGTTTCGGCGAAGAGGGTGCCGGTCTCCTCGTGGCTGCTCAGGAGGGAAACCAGATCATCCGCCAGCGTCGGCGTCTCGCGGCGCACCGAATCGACGAAGTCGCCGCGGGCGTTCGGCGGCAGGTCCAGGGCTTCGTTGAATAGGCCCTTCAGCCGCAGCCACTGGCTGGTTCGACTTCG
This sequence comes from Acidobacteriota bacterium, assembly GCA_038747035.1. GTDB lineage: Bacteria > Acidobacteriota > Thermoanaerobaculia > Multivoradales > J023 > JAUIJL01. The sequence goes on from JBCDKB010000004.1 coordinate 34,825, forward strand.
CCGCGGCATCAAGCGTGGTCGGCGTGGGCCAGCTCGCGTTTGAGCCAAGCCCGCGCCATCTGCCATTCTCGCTTCACCGTCCGCGCCGAGACGCCCAGGACTTCCGCGGTTTCTTCGATCTTGAGTCCGGCGAAGTAGCGCATCTCGACGATGCGCGCCTGGCGCGGGTCGAGATCCTGCAGCCGGGTGAGCGCTTCGTCGAGGGCGATGAGGTTGACCTCCCGCGTCGCCGACCCGGCGCCGCGGGCTCCGGAGAGGCCGTCTTCCAGGGTGATGCGCACGCCGCCGTCGCGCTTGGCCGCTTGCCGCCGACGCGCGTGGTCGACGAGGATGCGGCGCATCATTTCGGAGGCGACGCCGAAGAATTGCGCCCGGTTCTGCCACCGGATCCGATCTTGGTTGACGATGCGTAGGTAGGCTTCGTTGACCAGCGCCGTCGCCTGCAGCGTATGCCCCGAACGCTCTTTGCGGAGAGAGCGCGTCGCCATCGCCCGCAGCTCGGCGTAGAGCACCGGCAGCAGCTGATCGAGGGCTTCGGGGCGACCTTCGCCCCAGCGCAAGAGCAGTTCAGTGATGTCCTCCGGGTCCGAGTCGTCGGCGTCGGGCGGCTCGGCGCTCCCGTCCCCGCCGGCGGCTCCGTAGGCCGCTTCCAAAGCCTCGATATCGACCTCGCCGGTCGCACCCGTCTCCGTCGCTCCGTCGTCACGCTCCGCCATATCGAACTCCCCACTGCCGCCGTCGGGGGTCGACGGCGCCCCCGAAGTTTCTCATAGCCGGCGTCGCTGCGGCGTTGGGAAATCCGAGACGCACGAAGCCCCACCGCGGATGACCGGGGTGGGGCTTCGTATCTAGGCGCTTCGGTCTAGCTCGAAGGAGCGCCGGCGTCGAAGGCCATCATGGCATCCCCGTGGCGGATGTAGAGCACGCCGTCGGAAATCACCGGATGGGCCCAGTGCTGGCCCTCACCTTCGGTGATCTTGATCTCGCCTTTGACACTCAGGTCCGCCGGGTCGACCAGCAGCACGCGGCCGCGCTCGTTGTAGCCGTAGAGGCGGCCGTCGGCATAGATAATCGCGCCTTTGCCCAAGCGGCGGGCTTCGAGGGCGATCGAACCGTCCTCGATCTTGAGGGCATACCAGGTGCCTTTGTCGGCGGCGCCGTAGAAATGACCGTTGTGGAGGATGCCGCCGCCGTGGTGCACATCAAGCTTCTTCTGGTGCCAGATCTCCTTGATCGAGCTCGCCGTGACTTTGTAGCCGCGGGTGCCTTGGCCGTAGCCGTGGCTGACGATCAGCGTATCGCCGGCGAGCAGCGGGCTCACGGCGTGGATGTCGTAGCTCACCTTGAGCTCATGGCCGAAAAGCTTCTTGCCGTTGGCCGGGTCCAGGCCGACGATGCCGTCGGACAGCAGGGTGACGAGCACCTCCTTGCCGCCGATCTCCTCGAGGCGGGCGCTGCAATAGGCGGACTTTTGGGAAAGGCCGGTGCTCTTCCACACGACTTCGCCGGTCTTCTTGTGCAGCGCGACCACCGAGGCGTTTTTGCCGCCGGGGGTGACGATGACGTGATCACCGTGGAGCAGCGGCGACTCGGCGATGCCGAAATAGAGATTCGGGCCGTCGAAAGTCTTCAGCGTGTCGACTTTCCACGCGATCTTGCCGGTCTCGGCATTGAGGGCGACGGCGAGGCCCATGCTGGTCATCACGTAGACGTGCTGGCCGTCGGTCGACGGCGTCGAGCGCGAGCCCGGATAGCCGTTGCCGGGGTGCTCTTCTCCGGTACCCGTTTTCCACAGGGACTTACCCTTCAGGTCAAAAGCCTGGGTGAAACCTTGGTTGCCGTTCTTGCCGGTGGTGAAAATGCGGCCGTCGTGGATGGCGAGGCTGGCGTAGCCTTCGCCGACGCCCGAGATCGACCACAGCTTCGTGGGGCCGGCTTTGGACCAGGAATCGGCGAGGCCTTCGGCGGCGAAGAGACCGTCGCGGTCGGGGCCGCGGAAGGTCGGGGAGCTGGCGAGAACGGGCGCGGCGGCCACGGCGAGCGCGAGCGCGGCGACCAGGCCGCCTCGCGTCATCGTAGAGCGGGTGGAGTGCATTCGGACCTCCAATAACGTGGGCTTTTCTTGGCTGGATGAGGGAAGAGGACCTTCCACGGTGAACAACAGGGAACGGGGACAGTTTATTCGGGTGAATTCGCAACGGACGGGCCGACTCAAACGCCGCCGGCCGCCCGCTAAGGAAGCGGCGGCGCCTCGGCGGCGGTGATCCCATGGATGAGCGCCGCCGTCGCCAGGGCCTTTTCCTCGCCGCGCGGCGGCGCCACGATTTGCAGTCCGCAGGGCAGGCCCGACGGATCGAAGCCGGCCGGAACGCTCGCCACCGGCAGGCCGGTGAGACTCAAGACGAAAGTCGGGGCGACCCAGTCGATATAGGTCTCCATCTCTCGGCCGCCGACGGTGCTCGGGTAGTTCTCGGTTACCGGGAAGGGCGGCACCGCCATGGTGGGGGTGAGCAGGTGGTCGAAGCGGCCGAAGAAGTCGACCATCTCGCGCCAGAGTCGGGATCGGATTTGCTCGGCGGCGCCGAGGGCGCCCATGCCGGTGTCGAGGCCACGCCGAATATTGCCGGCGAGGTTGTCCCCCATGCCGTCGATGTGCTCGAGACGGTGGTGTTGCTGGGCGAGCATCCAATAGCCGCGGATCGCGAGGAAAGGCTGCCAGGCCCAGGAGAGGTCGAAGTCGATTTCCTCGACGATGGCGCCGCGGTCCTCCAGGGCGAAGGCGGCGCGTCGGCAGACCGCCTCGACCTCCCCGTCGATGCCGATGCCCACGAAATCGGGGCAGTAGGCGACCTTGCGGCCGCGGAGCGTCGCGGCGTCCACCGCCGCTATGAGGTCGCGGCCGGCCATCGGTTGGGCCATGGGTGAGCGCGGGTCAGGCCCGGCGACGGCTTGCAGCATGAGCGCGAGATCTCGGGCGGTCCGCGCCATGCCGCCGGTCACCTGGTAGGAGTCCCACAGGAAGGAGGACGGCCACGTCGGCACGAATCCGGGGGACGGGCGCAGGCCGACGACGCCGCAAAATGAGGCCGGGATGCGCAGGGAGCCCCCGAGGTCCGTACCTTCGGCGAGGGCGATGATGCCGCGCACGAGCGCCGCCGCGCCGCCGCCGGTGGAACCGCCGGCGGACCGGTCAGGATTCCACGGGTTCAGCGTGCGACCGAAGACTTCATTGAAGGTATTGCCGCCGGTGGCGAATTCGGGCGTATTGGTCTTGCCGAGGATAACAGCACCCGCCCGGCGCAGGCGCTCGACGATCAGGGCGTCCTCGTCGGCGACTGAGTCACGGTAGAGCTCCGAACCGTAGGTGGTGCGCAGGCCGGCGACCTCGGTGATGTCTTTGATGCCCGCCGTGAGGCCATAGAGCAGCCCCGGATCTTCGCCGCGTGCGGCCTTCTCATCCAAAGCGCTAGCGTCGTCGAGTGCGCGCTCGTTGACCGTGACCACGGCGTTCAACTCGCCGTTGTGGGCCTTGAGCTGGTCGAGGGCGGAGGTCACGAGGTCCCGGGCGCTGACCTGGCCACTGCGGGCGAGGCGTCGCTGTTCGGTGGCGGGGAGAAGGGCGAGCTCGGTCATGGGGTGCGGTCTCTCTCGGGGTCCTCGGCGTGTGGAACTGACTCGTCGGCCGTTCCGCGGGGCCTAGGTCGCCGGCGCGAGTTCGCCGAGCGCGCGGGCGACGGCGTCGTCGAGTGCGCGGCGGGTCAGCACTTCGGCGAGGTGGCGGCGGAAGGCGGCGGTGGCCTGGAGGTCGCCGGGGGGATCGATGTCGGCGTGGGCGGTCAGCCGGGCGGCCTCGGCGAGGCCCCGGTCCCGCGCGGCGGGGTCGTCGAGGTCGAGGCCGCGGAGGACCTGCTCGGCACGGACCGCGCGGACCGGACCGTCACCCACGGAAAGGAGAGCGATGCGACCGTCTCGGAGTCGCCGGCCGTCGAGGTGGACCTGCGCCACCACGCCGACGAGCGCGTAGTCACCGTGGCGCCGGGCAAATTCGTGGAACCCCCAGCCGCTTCGGGGCTGCTCCTCGGGCAGCGCGACTTCCACCAGCAGGTCGCCGTCGCCGAGCGCGGTCTCGAAGAGGCCGGTGTAGAAATCGTCCGCGCCGACCCAGCGTTCGCCCGCGCTGGAGCGGATTCGGCAGCGTCCGCCGAGGGCCAGGAGCACCGCCGGCAGCTCGGCGGCCGGGTCGGCGTGGGCGAGGCTGCCGCCGACGGTGCCGCGGTTGCGGATTTGGGGGTGGGCGATGTGGGGGAGCACGCCCGAGAGCAGCGGCAGACGTTCGGCGACCAGCGCGCTCGCCTCGAGCTCGCGCTGGCGGGTCATGGCGCCGAAGCGGAGCTCGCCGCCTTCACTACGGATGCCCTCCAGCCCCGGGACCCGGCCGAGGTCGACGAGCACGCTCGGTCGGGCGAGGCGAAAGCTCATCGCCGGCACGAGGCTTTGGCCGCCGGCGAGGGGCTTGGCGTCGTCGCCGTATTGGGCGAGCACTTCGAGCACGCCGGCGACGCTGTCCGGCGCGTGGTAATCAAAAGCTGGCGGTTTCATGGGCTTGTTCCCCCGCCGGCTTTGTGTTCGCCGACCAGCTCAAAAAGACGAAGCGGCGAGAGCGGAATTTCGTGGATCTCAAAGCCGTCGAGCCCGCCGCCGCTGAGGGCATCTTCCACGGCCTGGGCGAAGAGCGCGCCGACCGGGATCGCCCCCGCTTCGCCGGCGCCTTTGACGCCGAGGGGGTTGAGCGGTGACGGCGTGACCACGTGGTCGTGCTCGATGGCCGGCACGTCCATAGACGTCGGCAGCAGGTAGTCCATGAACGAGCCGTTGAGCAGCTGGCCGTCGCTGTCATAGAGGATCTGTTCGTAGAAGGCGTCGCCGATTCCTTGGGCGATGCCCCCTTGGATCTGACCTTCGAGGATCAGCGGGTTGATCACCACGCCGCAGTCATGCACGACGACATAGCGCAAGATGTTGACGTCGAAGGTCTGCGGGTCGACCTCCACGGCCATGGCGTGCACGCCGCTCGCCGTCGCCCCGAATTCGGGGCCGAAGTAAACCGTGGCTTCGAGGCCCGGCTCGGTGCCGGGCGCCACGGCGCCGCGCATCGGATTGGCGCCCTGGGCCAGGGTTGCGAGGTCGATGGAACGGGCGGGCACGCCTCGGACCTGGACGCGGCCGTCGAGGATCTCGAGGTCGTCCTGGGGCGCTTCGAGGGCGTCGGCGGCGTGATTCAGGATCTTCTTGCGCACCTCGAGGGCGGCGGCGTGACACGCGTTGCCCGCGACCACGGCGCCGCGGCTGGCGAAGGTGCCGGCGCCCCAGTGGAAGACTTTGGTGTCGCCGGTGGTGACTTCGATGCGTGACGGGTCGACGCCGATCTGTTCGGCGACCACCTGGGCAAATGACGTGTAGTGGCCTTGGCCCTGGGTGCCGACGCCGGTCGCCACCGACACCGAGCCGTCGGCCTCGACGGTGACCCGGGCGCCCTCGTAGGGGCCGATGCCCGTGCCTTCGACGTAGCTCACCAGCCCGACGCCGACGTGGCGACCTTCGGCCCGCAGCTTCGGCAGCTCTTCGCCGACGTACCGATGCCAATCCATGAGGTCCACGGCCTTGTCGAGGGCCGGCTCGTAGTCGCCGGAGTCGTAGGTGAGGGACGAGAAGTCCTGGTAGATGATGCCGTGGTCGTGGGGGAAGGCGTCCTTGGGCAGGAAGTTCCGACGGCGGATCTCCACCGGGTCGAGGCCGAGCTCGCGGGCGGCGAAGTCGAGCAGGCGCTCGATGACGAAGACCCCGTGCTGGCGACCGGCGCCGCGGTACGGCGTCACGAGTGTCTTATTGGTGTAGACGACGCGGAACTCGCTGTCGTAATTCGGCACCGAGTACGGACCGAGCAGGGTGCACTGCGCGTTCAGCGGCACCGTCAGGCCATAGGGGTTGTAGGCGCCCGCGTCGTGGATGAAGCGATCTTTAACGCCGAGGATGCGGCCGTCCTCGTCGAGGGCGATCTCGGCGTCGTGGATTTGACCGCGCTCGTGGGTGGTGGCGACGAAGTTCTCTTGCCGATCTTCGATCCACTTCACCGGCCGCTTGAGGCGGCGGCTGATCCAGGGCAGCAGCACCTCCTCGGGGTAAAACATCATGATCTTCGGACCGAAGCCGCCGCCCATGAACGGCGCGATGACCCGCACCTGGCTCGGCGATAGGCCGAGCATGGCGGCGAGGCCGCCGCGGATGGCGATCGGCGCCTGGGTCGTATCCCACATGTCGAGCTGCTGGGCGCGCTCGTCCCAGGAGGCGACGATGCCGCGGTTCTCCATCGCCGCGGCGATGCCGTGGTCGTAGAGGAAGCGGCGCTTGATCACCGTGTGGGCGCCCTCGGAGGCCCGGGCGTAGTCGCCTTTCTGCTGGCGGACTTGGGCGGCGAGATTCGAGTCGAGATCCTCGTGGATGCGCGGCGCGTCCGCCTCGAGGCCGGCTTCGAGGTCGACGACGGCGTCGAGGGGCTCGATGTCGGCGAAGATTTCTTCGGCGGCGTCTTCGGCGATGTAGCGGCTCTCGGCGACGACCATGGCGATCGGCTCCCCGACGTGGCGCACCTTGCCTTTGGCCAGCGGCACCTGGGTGCGGGGGAAGAAAGACGAGCCTTCGATCGGCGGCGGCGGTACGAGGAGCGGGCCGGGTTGCCAGTAGTCTCCGAGATCTTCAGCGGTGATGACCGCGACGACGCCGGGCATGGCCTCCGCGGCCTCGGTGTCGATGCTGAGCAGCCGACCGTGGGCGAAGTCGCTGCGGGTGAAGGCCACGTGCAGCATGCCGGGCAGGTCGACGTCGTCGACGAAAAGGGCCTTGCCGGTGAGCAGCCGGGGGTCTTCGCGGCGCTTGATCGGCTGGCCGAAGTAGCGCGAGCTCATCGGCCGTTACCTTCCGGATCCGCCGCCCTTCGGTCGACGTAGAGCTGCACCGCCTCGACGATCTTCTGGTAGCCCGTGCAGCGGCATAGATTGCCGGAGAGGGCTTCCCGGATTTCGCTTTCGTTCGGCTGCGGATGCTCGCCGAGGTAGTCGACCATCGACATCAGGATGCCGGGGGTGCAGAAGCCGCACTGCAGGCCGTGGGCGTCGCGGAAAGCTTCCTGGAGCGGGTGGAGGTTGTCGGCGTCGTCGCTTAAGCCCTCGACCGTCGTGATGTCGCGGCCGTGGGCTTGGACGGCGAAAAGCAAGCATGAGCGAGCCGCTTCGCCGTCCACCAGGACCGTGCAGGCGCCGCAGACGCCGTGCTCGCAACCCACGTGGGTGCCGGTCAGGCGCAGCTCGTGGCGCAGGAAGTCGGAAAGCAAGAGCCGCGGCTCGACGCGACGGTGGATCGTGTCACCATTGACCGTGAGCTCGACTTTGACTCCGGGCGGCTCCGTCGTAGTTTTGAGGGTCGCCATTACCGACATTCTCCGCCATGCGGCCTGGGATGTCGAGCGAACACCTTTTCTGTGGGTCTTGAGGGATCCAGTCGCCGAGGTGCTGCGTAATTAGCGTCGAATCTAGCCCGACACGCCGTTGCGCCATGCGGCACTGAACACCCCCAGCGACATGCGTCCACGACCGCGCCCCGTGCGCGTCCTCCCCCCAAGGAGCTCGATATGAAAACCACCGCCCGCATCCTGCTCATCGCTTCCTTCCTGATGGCTTTCGCCGCCACGTCGGTGTGGGCTTCGGGGACTTCGTATCCCGCCGCCGCGGCGCCGGTCGAGCAGGATCCGCTGCTCGTGACCAAGAGCATGAAGTGCCGGGTTCTCGAAATCCGCGCCGACCAAAACGCGGTGAAGATCCAGGATCCGAAGACGGAAGAAATCAGCTGGATCCAGATCGGTGAGCAGACCCGCCTCCGCGCCCAGAACCGCAAGGCTTTCGACGGCCGCAAGAAGATCGATTTCGCGGATCTGCAGGTCGGCCAGCTGCTCCGCATCCAGCACCGGCCGAACACCGGTGAAGTGCTTCGCGTCAAGGTGCTCCGCGAGTCCTGATCCTCGCGACGAAGGCCGGAAGGAGCACGATCGCGATCAGCACGTGCTCCGCGATGAGCCACCCTTGGCGCTCGGCGCCGTCGATATAGACGCCGTACGACGCGAGGCTCGCGGCGGTGACCGCGGGCCACACCCACTCCGTCCGCAGCGTCAAGAGTGGCAGCGCCCACAGCAGGTACCACGGCATGACCGTGGGCGAGAGAATGACATAGAGCCCGAGGGCCCAGCCGACGTCGGTCAACAGGCCGTCGACGCCAGGCAGCGGGCGCCAGGTGAGGAAGGCGAGGATCGCCGCCGTCAGCATCAGCGACACGAGATCGGCGACCTGGCGGCCTTCGAAGCCCGCGGCGTGGCTCTGCGCGAGCGTCCAATTCCAGAAGCCGGCGTTGAAGGCCCAGTCGCGGGAAAAGGCCTTCAGCGATTCGACGATCGTCGGCAGCGTCGTCAAAAGTGGCGCGTAGGCCACCGCGCCCGCGGCCGGCAGCACCCACCAGCGTCGCCACGGAATTCGGCGCAGGAAGAGCGGCACGGCGAGCAGCGGCGTGAGTTTCACCAGGATCGCCGCGGCGAGCGCCAGCAGGCTCGCCCGCTCGCGCCCGCGCTCGAGCAGCCAGCCGGCGAGCACCAGGCTGAAGACGGCGAGGGCGTCGACGTGGGCGGAACCGGCGATTTCCTTAATCGCCAGCGGATTCCAGGCGTAGATCACCGCCAGGTCGGGTTTGCCCAGGGCCCGCCGCGCGAGGTCAAAGAGCAGCCAGCAGGTGCCGACGTCGAAAAGAATCAGGATCAGCTTGAGCACCGCCGTGCTGCCCGGCACGATGGCCGAGGCGGCGACGAAGGTCGCCTGGGCGAGGGGCGGGTAGACCGTACGGTAGTCGGCGTAGCCGATGCGATTGTGGATCGTGCCCCACGGCTCGTCGTCGAACCAGGTGAAACGCGGATCGCCGTCGTCGGCGAGCTCTTCGATGGCGTTGGGCGACAGTCGGTAGGTGTTGACGCCGGTGCGTAGCACCTGGCCGTCCCACAGGTAGCGCCAGACGTCGTTATCGTAGAGCAGGAAGGTCCAATAGCCCGGCTCGTGGCCGCTCGGCTTGAAATCGTCGCGCACGCCTTCCCAGCCGTCGACGGCGCCGGCGGGCACCAGGGCGAGCCGGAAGAGCGCGGCCCAGAAGAGCAGCAAGGGGGCGCGCCACGGGCGACCCCTCCAGCCCGCCCGGCGGCACCACCACAGCACGCCGGCGTAGATGGCGAATTGCACAGCCATCAATTCGAAGAAGCGATAGATTTCCTCGGGCTGGTCCCACGCCCGCTCGGTCCCCATGGCGAACCAGAAGATGAAGACCAGCAGACCGACGCTAAAGAGCGTGATGAGCTCGTAGGTCGCGGAGTCGACGTCTTTCTCGTCCTGTCCCTTGGCCCCCCGACGAGACGCGGCGGCCCTCTGGAGGTCGCGACGTTGGCGTTTTTTCTTGGATCGCGGTGAACGGGCCATATCGACAGTGGGCTTCGGAGTCTCGGGCCGGCGAATTCTGGGTGAAGACGTCGCTTCGGGTGGGAACGCGTTCTATTATGCCGCCCGAACCACCCCGGAGAGCTGGACGATGAGCACAGTGCGGATCCTTGTTTTTTGCGGCGCCAACTGCGGTGACGATCCCGTTTATGCCGAAGCGGCCACCCGCCTCGGAGAAGTCCTGGTCGAGAAAGAGATCGGTTTGGTTTACGGCGCTGGCGACGTCGGCTTGATGGGGGTGGTGGCCGACGCCGTGCTCGCCGGCGGCGGTGAAGTGATCGGCGTGATCCCCCAGACCCTGGTCGATCGCGAAGTGGCCCACGACGGGCTGACGGAGCTGCACGTCGTCGAGACGATGCACCAGCGCAAGCAGATGATGTACAACCTCGCCGATGCGACCCTATCCATGCCCGGCGGGATCGGCACCCTGGACGAATTCTTCGAGTCGCTGACGTGGAACCAGCTCGGCTATTTGAAGGCTCCGTGCGGGCTACTCAACGTCGCCGGATATTTTGATCCGCTGCTCAGCATGCTCGACGGGATGGTCGCCAAGGGATTCTTGCGCCAGGACACCCGCGACCTGGTCCACACGGAGAGTCAACCCGAGGCCCTGGTGGATCGCGTGCTCGCGTCGCGGACCGGCGGCGCCAAGTGGCCGGTGGGCGGCCCGCTACAGGACGCTTGACGGCGTGGCTCGATCCGAGACGGTGGCGCTAAGGGCATGGATCCTGACGGTTCTCGTCGCGGGGGCTTGGGGCTGCGGAGAGCGATCGAGCGTCACCGAGCTCCGCCTGGGGCACGGACTCGACGTCTCCCACCCGGTGCACCTCGCGATGGAGCACCTGGGCGAGCGACTCGCCGAGCTCTCCGACGGCCGGATGGCCCTGCGGATCTATCCGTCGGAGCAGCTGGGGAGCGAGCGGGAGTGCCTCGAGCTGCTGCAGATCGGCAGTCTGTCGATGACCAAAGTCTCGTCGTCGGTACTCGAGAGCTTCGCCCCGGATTTCGGCGTGCTGGGGACGCCCTATCTTTTTTCGAGTCGCGAACATCTCTTCGCGACCCTCGACGGGGACGTCGGCCGCCGGCTTCTGGTCTCCGCCGAAGACAAGCGCCTGCGCGGGCTGACGTTCTACGACGCCGGCAGCCGCAGCTTCTATACCCGGGAGCGTCCGATCCGCTCGCCGGCGGACCTCGAGGGTCTCAAGATCCGCACCCAAGAGAGCGCCTCGGCGATGGCCATGGTGCGCGCCCTCGGCGGCGCACCGACGCCGATTTCGTGGGGCGAGCTCTACACCGCTTTACAGCAGGGGGTGGTCGACGGGGCGGAGAATAATCCGCCGTCCTTCCACCTCTCCCGCCACTACGAGGTGGCCCGCTTCTACAGCCTGGACGAGCACACGTCGGTACCCGACGTGCTGCTGGTCTCGAGCGATGTCTGGGTCCGGCTGAGCGAGCAAGAGCGGTCGTGGCTCCAGGAGGCCGCCGACGCGTCGGCCGTGGTGCAGCGCCGTCTGTGGCGGGAGGCGGAAGAGGAAGCGCTGGCGGCGGTGACGGCGGCGGGCGTCGAGGTCGTGCGGCCCGAGAAGGCGCCGTTCCAAGAACGCACCCGTTCGTTGCTCGACGCCTTCCGCGACCGACCGGCGCAGATGGCTTTGGTGGAGGAGATCCTGGAGGGCGGCGCGCCGTGAGCTGGATCGATCGACTCGACCGGATCCTGGGCCACCTGCTCGCGGCGCTGCTCGCCCTGGCGGTGCTCGCGGTGCTTTGGCAGGTCGTGAGCCGCTACGCCCTCGGAGATCCGAGCTCGTTCACGGATGAGCTCGTGCGCTACGTGATGGTGTGGCTCGGGCTGCTCGGCGGCGCCTACGCTTTGGGTCGGCGTCTGCACTTGGCCATCGACCTGCTGCCGTCCCGTCTCGAGGCCGCGGCCCGCCGCCGGCTCGACGCCGCGGTCTATGGCTTGATCGCACTCTTCGCGCTAGCCGTCATGGTCTACGGCGGCGGACGGTTGGTTGTGCTCACCCTCGCCCTGGGCCAGCGTTCGGCGGCGCTCGGGCTTCCCCTCGGCTACGTCTACACGGTCGTGCCGCTGTCCGGCCTGATCATCTCGATCTACGCCGTGGCCTCCATCGCCGGCGCCGGGCCGAGGGCGGTGGCCCTCGGCGGGGCCGACGGCCCCGGAAGCGAAGCGGTCGGGGGCGCCGGGTGATGTGGGTCGACGGCTCCATCTTGGTCGTGAGCTTCGTGGCCCTCTTGGCCCTCGGTATGCCCATCGCCTTCGCCATCGGCGGCGCGGCGACCTTGGCGCTCTTGATCTCGATGCCGCCGGAGCCGGCGCTCACCACCGTCGCCCAGCGCATGGCGACCGGCCTGGACGCGTTTTCGCTGCTGGCGATTCCGTTCTTTATCCTGGCGGGCCAAATCATGAACCGCGGCGGCCTCGCCCGGCGGCTGGTGGATTTCGCGAGGGCCGCGGTCGGCGGTCTACCGGGCGGCCTGGCCTACGTGAATGTGGTGGCGGCGATGCTCTTCGGCGCCGTTTCTGGCTCGGCGGTGGCGTCGGCCTCGGCGATCGGCGGCGTCATGACCGGACCGATGCGCGAAGAGGGCTACGACCGGGAAACCGCCGCCGCGATCAACGTCACCGCCGCAACGACCGGTTTGGTGATTCCGCCGTCCAATATCCTGATCGTCTATTCGCTGGCGGCCGGCGGCGTCTCGATCGCGGCGCTGTTCATCGCCGGCTACCTGCCCGGGCTGCTGGTGGGTTTGGCGCTGATGGCGGTGGCCGCCGTCGTAGCGCCGGCCCGACGCCCGGGGGCGGCGCGGGCGAGCCTGGGCGACGTCGGCCGCCGTTTCGTCTCGGCGGCGCCGTCGCTGCTGCTGCTCGTGGTAGTCATCGGCGGCATCGTCGGTGGACTCTTCACGGCCACCGAGGCGTCCGCCGTCGCCGTGCTCTACGCGCTCGTCCTGGCGGCGATTTACCGCGAGGTGAGCTGGCGCGATGTGCCGTCGATCCTGCGCGAATCGGTCGAAGTGACCTCCGTCGTGCTGCTGCTGATCGCGGCGTCGATGGCGATGTCGTGGGTGCTCGCCTACGCCGGCATTCCCCAGGCGCTGAGCGCGTCGCTGCTGGCGCTGACCGAGAGCAAGATCGCGATTCTGCTCATCATCAATCTGGTGCTCTTGGCGGTCGGTACGGTGATGGACATGACGCCGGCGGTGCTCATCTTCACGCCGATCTTTCTGCCGGTGGTCGAGGCGCTGGGCATGGACCCGGTGCATTTCGGCATCGTCTTGGTGATGAACCTCTGCATCGGTCTGTGTACGCCGCCGGTCGGCAGCGTGCTCTTTGTGGGCTGCGGCGTCGCGGAGACGTCGATCACCGCCGTAACCCGGCCGCTCCTACCGTTCTTCGCCGCCATGGTGGTGGCCCTCTTGGCGGTGACCTACCTGCCGTGGCTCAGCCTGTGGCTGCCGAGCCTCTTCGGCTTCTGATCGAGGTTCAAGCGATGACAGCGTCAACGGTAATGCCTGAAAAATCCCGATCCGCACGCCGGCAGTCCATGGCTCTCTCTGCGGGTCTAGTGGCGGCCCTCCTAGCGTTCGCGGGCAGCCCCGCCTGGGGCCAAGGGCCTTTCTTGCGGGCCGAGAAAAACGTCGGCCTGGCGATCGACGCCGACGGCGATAGTCGCCCGTCGCCGGGGGATACGCTGGCTTATAGCCTCCGCGTCCAGAATGCTGGGGATGCCGACGCGAATGACGTGGTGCTGACCGATCCGATCCCCTTCGCGGCGACGCTGGTGGACGGCTCGATCTTTATCTCCCAGGGGGATCTGCTCGACGTCGATCCGATCGTGGTGGCGATCGGCACCATCGAGGGTGATCTCGACTCGGTGTCGGTGGGATTTCGCGTGCGCATCGACGACCCGGTGCCGGCGGGGACTTCGGGAATCATCAATCAAGGCACGGTGACCAGCGCCGAGCTCGAGCCGATCGTCACCGACGATCCGGCGACCACGGAGCCGGGCGACGCCACGGTGGTGACCCTGCCCGGGACGCCGCCGAGCGTGATCGACGTTCCGGCGCTCGGACGGGCCGGGTTAGCCGTGCTCGCGGCGCTGATGGTGCTGGCGGCCGGCGCGGCGCTCAGGCGGCGCGGCGCCGCTTGATGGCGTCGACGGTGAGCTGCAATTCGTCGACGGCTTGGCGCGCCGCCCTGGCCGCGGGCTCGTCGATCTCGCGCCGGGCGTAGGCCGTGGCGACGTAGAGGCGCGTGAGCTTCTCGCCCACCGGCCTCAGATCGGCGAGGGCGCGGGGCACGGCGGTGAGAAACTCGAGGGGCGTCTGTTTCGGGTCCCGCACGTGGTCGAGGTGGGCGCAGGCGTCGAGCCAGATGCCGTAGCTCGCGAGCACCGCCGCCCGGGGTTCGAGGCCAGGGAGGACTTCAAGCTGCGCGAAAGGATCCCGCGGGCCGGCGCGGCCTTTCTCAGAACCGCGGCGGCCGCGCAGCAGGTTCCCGAGGGCGCCGCGGAGGCCGAGCCAGAGGCCTGGCCCGAGTCGCCACAGGCCGAAGAGCAGCAGCAGCGCCGTCGCCGCCAGCACCGGCCAGCGCAACCACTGGCCGAGTGCGGCGAGGGAGGCGAGCCACGACGGTCCGGCCTGGCGCTGGTCCTGGGACCGGTGCTCGACGGGGGGTTCGTCGGCGTTGGGGTCTTCAACGCGCTCCTCGGACGGCGGCGGGGACTCCTGCTCCACCTCGGCGGGGGTGCCGCGTTCGGCTCGCCGCTGGACGATTTCGCCGCTCCCCTCCGGCGTTTCGAGGCCCGGGATGGCGAGGGCGGAGGTGATGAGGCAGGCGACGATCAACGCCGCCAGGCCGAGTCGCGCGGTGAGGCCGCCGTCGCCGGCGGATCCCCCGAGGCTCCACAGGCGCTGCTGGTCGCGGATCGAGGCCGCCGCTGCGATGACGACGCCGGCGGCGAAAAGGAAGATCGTGAGCGAGCTCAGCGCCTGGCCGGCCAGCTCGGGGGCCCCGGCCAGCAGGACGGGTTCGGCGACGGCGACGCCGACCAGCGCCACGACGATGAGGAACACCACCTGCCGGGTCGCCGCCTCGCCGTCCGAACGCCAGGTGTCCCGGCGTTCAGCGGCCCGGCGTCCGATGTCGTAGATCGATACCCTGTCGTCCGGTCGGTTGCGCTTCGCCGCGGCCATCTCGAGACGCTCGAGGCCGTAGAGGCGCGGCGGCGGCGGCGGCCTGACGTCGAGGTCAGCCGACAGTCTTTCGGTGAGCGTGGTGGCGTAGCGCCACACGAGGAAGATGATCAGCGCGTTCGACAGGGCCCCGAGCGTGCCGACGCCGGGCGAGTCCCACGGCGACGCCCACATCGTGAAGACGGTGGCGGCGGCGAGGGCGAAAGTGTAGAGGCGGGCCGTATCGGGGGAAATGCTCAGGCGGGCGTAGCGGGCGATCAGCACGGTGGCGGTGGAGAAGCAGAAGCCGACCCACTTGAGCGCCTCCGCGCCGGGCAGAAAAACCGCCCGTACGTCGTAGAGGAAAAAGAGCACCGCGGTCACCATGGCGATCGTCGCCGGCAGGATCACCAGGTGGGCGGTGAGCGTGTAGAAGACGGACTCGGTGTCGTCTTCCTTGATCCGCCGCGGCGCCGGCGGCGGGGGCTCGGCGTCCGGGCGTTGGTCCTCGACGTCGCCGGATGGACCGGTGGCCGGGCCCTGGGCCGGCGGCTCGAGGCGGCGCTCGGCGTAGATCTCGTCAAAGCCGGCGAGGGGGCCTTCGTCGACCGCGTCTTCGAGCTCGGCGCCGTCCCAGACGTCCGGCAGCTCCACGGGCGGCGGTGCGTCGTCGCGGATCACAGGCGCTGGTTCCCGAGGGCTTTGAGGTCGGCGGCGCGGTCGATGCGGTAGAGCGGAATCGACGGGGGAAGTCGGGCGGTCGGCGCCTCCGAGCTGCCGGCACTGATCCACAGCACCGCGGACTCGATGCCCGAGCTGCGCAGGGCGCCGAGGGCCGAAGCGAGGGCCTGGTCGAGCCTCGGCGTCAGCACCATGACGACCAGCGACCGGGGCAGGTGCGGCAGCTCCACGTGCAGCAGCTCGGCCACGCCGGCGCCGTCGGTGGGGGTGAGGCGGGCGAGCAGGGTGCGCAGTCGGCGCCACTGACGCTCGCCCTTGCCGGGTTCCAAGGACACCGGGCGACGGCGGGCCGAGTGGCTGTCGACCCGGGTCCTCGAGACGACGTCGGCGTAGTGGCTGAAGGTCTCGCCGTCGAAGTCGACGGGGTAGCGCTCCGCGGCGTCGGCGCCGTTCGAGAGCACGCCCACCGCCTGGGAGCCGGTGAGCACGAAATGGCCGACGGAGGTCGCCGCCGTGATCAGCAATTCCTCCACCGGATCGACGCCGCCGGCGTCTTCGTCGACGGCGGCGTCTTCCCGGAGCGCCATATCGGGCACGAGGAGGGCGCCGTCGAGCACCGAGGGCTCGAAGATCTTGACCTGCAGTCGGCGGGACCGGGCGCTCGCCCGCCAGTGCACCTGTTTCAGCGAGTCGCCCCGCCGGTACTCGCGCACGCCCCGGAAACGGGACGGGTCTTCGAGCAGGCTCCGCCGCCGCGGCACCTCGTGGATCGGCTGGTGGCCGAGGGGCCAGCCCTGTCCCAAGGTCACGGGCCGCGGCAGCACGGTGAGGAACGACGCCTTGGGGTCGACGTAATACCGGCGCACCAGGCCGAGGGGGTCGCTGGCTTCAGCGACGGTGGGGCCGACGCGGAAGAGGCCACGGCGGTACGTGTGGAGCCGATACGACAGGTGCTCTTTGCCTTCAGCCGGCAGCGTTTTGCAGGCCGCGCGCGGCCCTTCGACGTCGACGCCGTCGTCGACTCGATCTTCGAAGAAGAGCCACGGAGCCGGCCAGGACTTGCGGTTCTGCACCATGATCCGGCACGTCACCACCGCCCCGAGTTCCACCTCGTTTTCAGAAAGCTGCCGCCACACGCTGAGCTGGCCGATGCCGAGGGTGGAGACCATCGCGGCGGCGGCGTAGACCGTCGCCACCACGGCGGCGGCGAAGAGGAAAAGACCGCCGGAGTAGAAAGACGCGACGATCAGCAGGGCGAAGAAGAAGAGGTACCAGCCGAGTGCCCGGTCACCGGCCCGGCCGACGACATCCCGGCGCAGGGCATCCGCCCGCGTCGCCTCGGCGGCCGCGCTCATGCCGGCGCCGGCCGACCCGCGGCGGCGTCGAGGATCGGCGCCGGGACGAGCGCCGTCGCCTGGTCCACGGCCTGCTTGACCGTCCGCTGGGACAGGCGACCCTCCGAACCCAGGATGACGCGGTGGTGAAGGATCGACGGCAGCAAGCGCTTGACGTCGTCGGGGGTGACGAAGTCGCGTCCCGACATCGCCGCAGCGGCTTGGGCGGCGCGGTAGAGACCTTTGGTGGCGCGGGGGCCGCAGCCGAGGGCGAAGTCTTTCGAAGCGCGGGTCGAGGCCACGAGCTGGGCGACGTATTTGCGCACTTCCTCGTGCACGTGGACCTCGCGAACTCGCTGGCGGAGCTTGAGAAGCACCTCGAGGCTGAGGGCCTGTTGGACCGTATCGAAGGGGTCCTCGCGCTCGCTTCGGGTGAGCATTTCGACCTCCGCGTCGAGGCTCGGGTAGCCGATCTCAAGGCGCATCAAGAAACGATCGAGCTGCGCTTCGGGCAGGGCGAAGGTGCCTTCGTGTTCCACCGGGTTCTGGGTCGCGATGACGAAAAAAGGCTTCGGCAAGACATAGGTCTTGTTGTCCACCGACACTTGACCTTCCGCCATGCATTCCAGCAGCGCCGCCTGGGCCCGCGGCGTCGCGCGGTTGATCTCGTCCGCCAGCAGTACTTGGGTAAAGACGGGCCCGGGGTGGAACTCGAATTCGTGGTTCTTCTGGTTGAAAACACTCGAGCCGGTGATGTCACCGGGCAGCAGATCCGGCGTGCATTGGAGGCGTCGGAAGCGCCCGCCGAGGGTCTTCGCCAGCGTCTTGGCGAGCAGCGTCTTGGCGGTGCCGGGCACGTCTTCGATCAAGGCGTGACCGTCGGCGAGCAGGCAGCAGAAGATCAGCTCGATCTTGCCCCGCTTGCCGTACACCACCTTCGAAATCTCTTGGATCACGGCCTTTGTCGCCGCCTGGACATCTTTCATCGGGCCTCCCGGGTTTGATCGAGTGTACGGCCGGGCGGAGATTCCGTCACAGGTGGGCTGCTAGGGCCGGTAGACGAGGAACGGGTCGACGGCGTCGCCGACGGCGCTGGGGCCGCCGGGTTCATGGAGGTGAATGATCTCGAAGTGCAGATGGGGGCCCCGGGCGTTGCCGGACGTGCCGACCGTTCCGAGGACCTGGCCTGCGCGCACCGCTTGCCCCTCGTGGAGGCCGTCGGCGATCTGCTCGAGGTGGGCGTAGAAGTATCCGTAGCGGCCGTCGGCGGAAAGCTGACGCACGGCGAGGCCAGAGAGCCGGCCGTCGGTGATGGCGGCGATGCTCCCGGACTCGACCGCAATGACGGGGCGGTGCCGCGGCGCCGGGATGTCCATGCCTTTGTGATGGCGTTTCGGGCCCCGGGGATCGCCGAAGGATCCCTGGAGGACCGGGCGCTCGACGCCGGCCACCGGCACCAGCAGACCGCGGCGGCGCAGCTGCTCGATGACGTCGCCGGTGAGGCCGGTGTCGGTGGCCTTGGCGGCGCCGGAGCCGGGAACTTCAAGGGCGCGGTCGACGCGCAGGTAGCCGTAGGTGAGCAGGGCCAGGGCGGAAAGCAGCGCCACGGTGCGCCACGGTCGACTGAGGCGGGTTCCGCCGTCGCCGTCGCTTTGCAGAGGCCACCAGACGAGCTCGGAATCGAGGTCGTCCGCCGGGCGCCGCGGTCGTGGATCGCGAGGCATGCGGAGCTCAGAGGTAGCCGAGCGACTGGAGGCTTTCCAGGTACTCCTTGCCTTCGGCGGCCACCTGGCGCGCGCGCCGAGGGCCAAAACCGTCGACGACCAGGGACGGACGCGACCAGGTGCAGAGGCTCGGCGGGTCCGGCAGCTGGCGATTGTGCGGCAGGCCGAGGGCGCGGAGCACGCCGGAGGTGAGCGCCGGGGCGGTGAGGCCGGGTGGAGCCTCGCCGTCGCAGCCGCCGCGGCGGAAGAGGAGGGCACGCCCTTCGTCGGCGCCGCGGCGGCCGGGATCAAAGACCAGAAGCACGGTTTGCATCGGCGCCGCGGCGGGGTCGGCGAGCAGGGCGTCGACCTCCCGCAGCTGGAAACGCACCAACTCGCCGAAGGCGACGGTACCGAGCTCGGCGTCGGCGGCGATGTCGAGGCCAGGGAGATAGAGGGCGGCGGTCCGCGGTGAAACCTCCCGCAGGCCCCGCAGCAGCTCGTCGCGGTAGAAAACGTCGGGGAGCAGGGCGCGCTCAAGCAGGTCCCTGGCGTCCGGCAGCACCTGC
>JBCDKB010000005.1:0-53093 GCA_038747035.1 Acidobacteriota bacterium
CGGTCGGTCGCCGCCGCCCTCCTCGGCTTATAATCCTTGCCCGCCTTCGCAGCGGGGCACCGACTTCGATTTCATCCTTCGCGAGATCTCGGCGGGACCAGCGATCGCGAACGCCACTCAAGCCTCGACACCACCCCATGGATTGGACTTCCCTCATCGGCCGACCGCGGCCCGCGGAATCGGACGCCCTTCGACTGCTGGCCGTAGTGCATCAGCTCGGCGAGTCGACGGATGGTGGCGAGTGGCAGCTACGCGGTGAGCGGACCCTGCTGGAGCTCGAGCACTTGGTGCTCCAGCCCCGCCTCTTGGCGCACGTGCTCATGCACCTATTCGACCTGGATCCCACCTGGGAGTCGCGGCGGGCGACTGTGTCCCGTCGGGTGCGGCAGCTGATCGAGCTCGACGAACGGCGGGGCGTCCGGGTCCGCCGCCGCGGAACCCTCGGGGCGTCCCTCGACTTTCCGCCGACGGCGCGCTGGCGGCGCCTCGACGACGCGCTGGCCGCCGCGTCCATGCGGGGGCTGCTGCGCGTGGACGTGCAAGGTCAGCAGGGCGCGGGCGGCGGCGATGTGGTCTACCGCTTGCAGCGTGGCGGCGCTCGACTCCTGGATGACCACTTCTACACGGAAGGCCACGCCGCGGCCCGGCAGCTCGAAGTCAGCGGTGTAATCCGTGAGTTTCTTCCCCGTTGGGACGGCGAGTGGATCGCCCAGCAGATAGATGAAGCCCGCGAGTCGGTTTCAGCCTTCCGCTACGCCGAGCAGATCCCCTTGGAACGGTCGATCCTGCCGGAGATTTTTCTGGTCACCTTCGATGAGCGCCTATGACTGAAATCGATCACCTCTACACCGTCCTGCGGCCGTCTCTTCCGAAACGCGTCGGCGCCGACCATTTCCGCGCCGCCCTCGGCGACCTTGAATCAGCCCTCGCCGCTTCGCCGGGCCCGCGATGTCAGCTTCGGCTGCGCCGACTGCGCTTTTGGGGGGATAAGAAAGGAGACTTCCGCTTTTTCCCCGGCGTCAACGTCTTGCGGGCCGGGAACGACAAGGGCAAGTCGTCGATCCTGAAATTGATTCATTTTTGCCTGACCGGTAAAAACGATCTCAAGAAGGACGTCGACAGCTGGATCAAGCACGTGGAGCTCTACTTCGAGCTCGACGGTCGTCCCCACGCGGTGGAGGTGCACAAGGTCCAGCGGCCGAGGGGGCGGATCGTGGCCTGCCGAGAAGACCGGCCGGAAGACCTGGACCGGGCCGAGGTTCTGGTGGAGTTCCGCAACGGCAAGGCCATGCAACAGGAGCTCGAGCGCTTCTTCATGCGCCGCTTTGGCCTGCGGACGCTGCGCGGCACCCAAAAGGACTCGCGCAAGGGATCCGACCGACTGCTCGACGCGCCGACCTCGTACCGCGCCTATGTCCGCGGCCTCTACGTGACCCAGGACTATGGCTATACCGACCTTGTGACCGAAGGGGTCCCCTACGGCAACCTCTTCATGAAGGTGGTCGGCATGCTCTTGGGCCTTCGCGGTCTCGACGGAATCTTCGCCACCGAAGCGCGCTTGGCCCACGTCGAGAACTTGCTCGGCAAAGAGGAGCGATACCACCGCCGGCTCGAGGCGTCGCTGTCGACGACCCTCGGCAACCGCGACCTCGCGAGCCTCGACGCGGAGATCAAGAAACTCGAGCAATACGTGGATGAGCGCAAGCTCGAACGCACGGGTCTCTTGGTGCGGGCGACGTCGAATGACCTGGACCAGCGCTTGGCGGACCTGACCGACCGGCTCGTCGCCCTTGAAAATACCCGTCAGCTCACGTCGAGGGCGCTTGAGGATGCAGAAGGGAATCTCGAGCGCACGGAGGCGGAGGTCGCGGAATTCGAAGGGGCCGTGTCGTCCAAAGCGTGGCTGTCGACGGTGGCCCCCGTGCACTGGCCGGGGACCGACATCGAGCTCACGGACGACCAGCGTCGGCGGCTCGAGTCCGAGATGGAGGCCTCCCGGGTGCAGCTCGCCGAGGTGGCGGAGAAGCGCTTGGCGTCGGCCCGCAGCTCCCTCGACGCCCAGCGGCGCAACGTGGAGCGGCGCCGGGGCGATCTCCAGGAGCTGCAGTTCCGCATCGACCAGGTGATTCAGCAGCGGCGGCATCTGCAGGCGCAATTGCGCAGCGCGCACCAGTCCACCGCCGAGCTCGAGCATGAGATCGAGCTGGAGACGCGCTACCTGGGGCGACTCGAGGCCGAGAGGGAAGCGGCGGCTCGACTGCTCGCCGGCGGCGACGAAAAGGGCGGAGCTGAGATGCGCCGCCTGCTGCGGGAGAAGTACGTCCTCCAAGCGGTCCTGCGCCAACTCCGGCTCCAGGACGCGGCGTCGAACGAAGCGCGCAAGCAAGAATTTGCCGGCCGCGTCCAGGACTACTGCACGACCATCGGCTTTCCGAGCTTGGAAGACATCACCCTCGACGCCAACCTCAAGCCACGGATCAGTCAGAACGGCAAGACTTACGCTTTTGACGAGCTGTCTCCGGGCGAGAAAGTCCGCTTTGTACTGGCTTTCTACCTCGGCCTGGCGATTGTTACCGCCGAGGACCTGCCCAACGGGGCCCACCCGGGGCTGCTGCTCATCGATTCGCCGGGCAAGGAGGAGATGGTGCAGGGGGATTTCCAGGCGGTGGTCAAGCTGCTTTCCCAGATCGAAGGCCAACACTCGGACAGCATTCAAGCGATCGTCGCCACGTCGATCCCGGAGATCCGCGGCGCAACGCAGATTTCCAAGCAATTCTTTATCGAAGAAGACGACGAGCCCGTCTTCGCTTGAGCTGTTCCGGGAGCCCAACGTGCCTCTAGCGAACCCGCTGCGTCTCAGCTCCAGCTCCCCGGAGCTGGCCCCGGATCCGGACCTCGCCGTCGCCCTGCGGTGGCTCGGATCCTTCGCCACCGAGGACCCGGAGCAAGAGGAGCTCCGTCGACGCATGGTCGGGTGGATCGACCGCTTTCCGGACTCGGCGCACCGTCGTGAATGCCTGGAAGGGCACCTTACGGCCTCGGCCTTGGTGGTGGATCCGGCCTTCGAGTCGGTCGTCTTGCTTCACCACAGGAAGCTCGGACGGTGGCTCCAGCCCGGCGGGCACTGTGACGGCGACGCCAATCTCGCCGGCGTCGCGTGGCGTGAAGCGTACGAAGAGACCGGCCTGGACGGCCTCGAGCTCATCCCCGAGGTCTTTGACCTCGATATCCACGACATCCCGGCATTCCCTGGAATTCCGGCGCACCTCCACTTGGATACGCGTTTCTTGGTGGTGGCGCCCGGGTCGGCCGAGCCGCGGGGGAACGAGGAGTCCCGCGCGGTGCGCTGGTTTAGTCTCGACGAAGCCCTCGCGACGTGCGACGACGCCTCGCTTCTACGGATGCTGCGGCGCCTTCGGGAGCGGCGGCCGCTGCCCTCCCCGACCTGAGATCGCCGAAAATCGGGAGACCCGAAAAGTGACCCGCCACCTCGTCAGCTCCGGCTCGCCCTTCGAGCCCACCATCGGCTTCTCCCGCGCCGTCCGCTCGGGATCCGTTATCGCCGTAGCCGGCACGGCGTCCATCGCAGAAGACGGCGGCACGGCCCATCCCGGTGATGTTTACGCCCAGACTCGGCGGTGCCTCGAGATCGTCTGTCACGCGGTGACGGAGGCCGGGGGCTCACCCGGCGACATCGTGCGCACCCGGATCTTTCTGACGGATATCGATCGCTGGCAAGAAGCGGCCCGGGCCCACGGTGAATTCTTCGGCGACATCCGGCCGGCCTGTACGTTTGCTGAGGTGAGCCGCTTCATCGATCCGGAATGGCTGGTGGAGGTCGAAGCTGACGCCGTGGTCATCGGCCCGTAGCGGTCGGGTGGGGACGCTGGCCCCGTCGTTGATGATATTTTCGATTTAGCTGGCCTCGGGCGCGTTGATTTGCGATAAATCTGTTGCTATGCTCCAAGTTGGAGAGATGAGGTCCTTTGTCGAGATTCGAATCGAGTCTGGATGATCAGATGGAGGCCTGTTTTACGCCTTCGTGTGTGGGTGTGCGTATCGAGCCGCTCTTGACGCCGTGACCGCCCGGTCCCGGCGGATCGCCCTGGTCCCGCAGTCAATAGCCATCGGTGGGGAGAATTTAATGTCTGATGTGAGCTACTTGAGGTCCGCTCTCTTTGTGGACTTCGATAATATTTTTTTGGGATTCGATCGTCAGCAGACGGAGGCTGCGGTGCTCTTCGGCACCCATCCGGAGAAATGGGTGCGCTGGCTCGAACGGGGCGCGCCGACGGGCGAAACGGAGGGAAGTCAAACCCGTCGGCTCTTGGTTCGACGCTGCTACATCAATCCGCGGAGCTTCCACGAGTACCGCCCGTATTTCATCCGTTCGGGTTTCGAAGTCGTGGATTGTCCACCGCTGACGTCGCAAGGCAAGACGAGCGCCGACATCCACATGGCGATCGATATGTTGGATGCCCTCGCCCACTCGACGCGCTTTGACGAGTTCATCGTGCTCTCCGGCGACGCGGACTTCACCCCGGTGCTGCTTCGCCTGCGCAAGCACGACCGGCGCACCGCGGTCCTCGCCGTCGGCCCGGCCTCGCCGGCGTATAAGTCGTCTTCGGACACCCTGCTCGATGAGAGTGTCTTCCTGGAAAAGGGCCTCGGCATCGGCCGCGCTCCGGCGGCGCCCCACGGCGTCGTGAGCGTGGCCAAACGCGGCGTGCTCCGTCGTATCGCCGTCCAGTTGGAAGAGGTGGCCCATATGACCGGCCGGGTCGAGGCGGTGGAGCTCCTCCGGGTCTACAAGAGCTTCGCCGAATTTAGCCAGGGTGAAAATTGGCTCGGCTTCTTTTCGCTGCGGCGCATGACCGAAGCGGTGGTCGCGGAGGCGAATGGTCTCGAGATCGTCGACGAAGATCCGTGGTGGGTGCGGGTCGACCCGGCGAAAGGGCCGCCGCCGGGCGACGCCACCAAGTCAGGGCTGCCGACGCTTCGGGGGATTCAGAATGTCGTGCTCGAGGTGGTCGCGTCGTCGGACACGCCCGTGGTGCTCGCCGCTGTCGCCCAGGGGGTGACGCAGAGCTTCGGGGATGCGGTCCGCCGTTCCGGCTGGCTCGGCGCCGGTTCATTCAAAGCTCTGGTCGAACGACTAGACCTCGGAGGCGTCCGGGTCTCTGGAGTCATCCCCGGCTACGTTTTTGATCCGACGCGCCACGAAGCCCCAGACGCCAGCAAGGTCGACAAGCCCGAATCGGCGACGTCGGCGCCGCCCGCCGTCGCGGAGAAGATCAGTAGCTTCACCGAGATGCCGCACCTCTCGTCCGAGCGTTATGCGGAAGTGCTGACCGCCATCGCCAAGGAGGTGAACGACCACGGATATCACCTCACCGAGACGTCCAAGGCCGTGCGCGACCGCTGCGCCGGCAAAGGTATCCAGGTGGCGCGCTCCCACGTGAGTTTCATCCTCAAAGGCATTGTCTTCGCCGGGCACTGCTTCGGAGAAGCAACGGAGGAGCCCGACGTGCTCGGCGCGGTGCTGGTCAACAACGTGCTGGACCTGTGCGGGCGCGCCCAGATGCCCCTTGATGAGGCGGCGATACGCGATGTCGAAGCCTGGATCCTCGGCGGTCTGTCTCCGGACTAAATCTACGAAGATGGGATCGATCTAGGTCGGCCGCCCGTGGGCTTGTGGAGAGGGGTTTGTTTTTTTATGACGATCGTCATATATTGGCGACGGGCGTAAGAGCCCCCGCACCCTGTCGCCCGCCGGTCGCCCGAAGAGAGGCTGCCCCACCGCGGTCTTTTTTTCAGCCAACAAAGATGACGATCGTCATGTAATGGAGAGCACGCCATGCGCTACTCGCCGGAACACAAAGCCCGAACCCGAAAGTCGATCCTCGATGCCGCGTCGCGAGTCTTTAAGCGCCGTGGCTACCAGGGCGGCGGCGTCGATGCCGTGATGAAGGAGGCGGGGCTGAC
This sequence comes from Acidobacteriota bacterium, assembly GCA_038747035.1. GTDB lineage: Bacteria > Acidobacteriota > Thermoanaerobaculia > Multivoradales > J023 > JAUIJL01. The sequence goes on from JBCDKB010000005.1 coordinate 5,986, forward strand.
CCACGGTGGCTTTTATGCACACTTCAAGAATAAAGAAGCCCTGCTCGCCGAGACCGTCCTGGAGGCGATGCTCGGCGCCCGGGCTCGCCACCGCGAATGGACCGACGGGTCCTCGGGGGAAACGTGGCTACGCCGTTTCCTCAGTCACTACCTGAGCGATCGGCACCGGCTCCATAGCGAGCAAGGCTGTCCCGTGCCCACTTTGGTCTCCGAGCTCGACCGGGTCGGCGATGGGCCCAAAGAGTCGTTTGAAAGGGGCCTCGGGGTGTGGGCGGAGGATATCGCCGGCCAGCTGGGTGAGGGTTCATCGGCCGCGGACCGGGAGCGCGCCCTGGGGGTGATCGCGGCCTGCGTCGGCGGTGTCGCCGTCGCCCGGTCGGTCTCGGACCCCGAGCTGGCCGCGTCGATCCTGCGGGGCGCCCGCCGGATCGCCCTCGGGGGAGCGCTCGGGGACGCCGAAAACTTTAGCGAAGAGGAGACCGCATCATGAGTCCAGGTCACGATCCATCCGACGGGTCCACCGAGGCCGGCCCAGGGGCAGCCTCCGGGGCGTCCGCCCGCGACGGGGACTCCGTGGAGAGCCCCGGGCTCGAGGACGGGGACCACCTTCCGCGTCGCGGCGCCGGCGTCACCTGGGCGGTGGCCGCCGGCGTCGGACTGGCCTTGCTGGCCCTCGGCGTCCTCACCTCGAGCTCCGACGCGATCGACCCGTCGACCGTCGACGCCGAGCCGCTGCCGGTGACTGTCTTGGTGGCCGAAGAAGAGTCGGGATATCAGGTGGCGCGGAGCTTCGTCGGCCGCGTCGAAGCGCGTCGCGGTAGCCACCTGGGGTTCGAAGTCGGCGGACGTTTGGCTTCCGTGGCGGTGGAAGAAGGGGACGTCGTGCGCGCCGGGGACGTGCTCGCCCGTCTCGACGTGGAGCGTTTAGAGGCCCGCCGGCGAACCCAGGCGGCGCAGGTCGGGGAAGCGACGGCGGCCGTCACCCTCGCCGAATTGACCCGCGGTCGCGTCGGCGAGGCGCGGGCTTTGGACGCGGTGTCGCCCCAAGCTTTGGACGAGGCCGAATTGGGCCTCGAGAGTCGCCGCTCGGCGCTCGAGCGCGCGAAGGCGGGGCTCGATGAGATCGACGTCGAGCTGCGCAAGAGTCGACTGACCGCGCCCTATGACGCCATGGTGGTCGGCCGGTCGGTCGACGAGGGGCAAGTGCTCGCCGCCGGGACGCCGGTGCTGCACGTGCTGGAGAGTTCCGGGCCCGAGGCGCGGATCGGGGTCGCGGGGCCGGCGGTGTCGACGCTCGCCGTCGGCGGCCGCTACGCCGTCGAGGTGGAGGGGCAGAGCCTCGAAGGCACGGTGACGGCCGTCCTGCCGGTGCGGCGCTCGGGCACGAGGGCCATCGACGTCGTGCTCGAGCTCGACGCGGCGCTCGCGTCGCGGGGTGCGGGTACCGCGTCGTCGGTCGCCTCCGTCCACGCCGGTGACCTGGCGCGGATGCGCCTCGACCGACGCGTCGACTCCCGCGGCTTCTGGCTGCCGACGTCCGCCTTGACCGAAAGTAGTCGGGGCCTGTGGGCGGTATATGTCGTGCCCGGAGGCTTGGAAGGCGCTGTCGAACGTCGCGAGCTGGAAGTCCTTCACGAAGAGGCCGACCGGGTCTTCGCCCGCGGCACGCTCGCCGACGGCGAAGCGGTGGTGAGCGGCGGGCTCCACCGACTGGTGCCCGGTCAGCGGGTGCGGGTGGTGGATTCTGAGGCGAGAGCTCCAACCTCGTCGGCGGACCCAACGGGAGACACGCCGTGACGCCTCGCAGCGTCGACGATCCGAACGTCCCGGGCCAGGACCTGCCGCGGCGAGAGAGCCTCACGACGGTCTTCTACCGGAACGGTTACCTGCTGGCGGCCGCCGTTGCGGTGCTCCTGGTCGGCGGGCTCTCGGCGCTGGTGTCGCTGCCGCGCTTGGAGGATCCGCGCATCGACACGCGCAACGCCATCGTCGTGACCCCGGTGCCGGGTTATTCCGCGGAGCGTGTGGACACCCTGGTGACCGAAGTCATCGAGGAGGCCCTGCGCGAAGTCGATGAAATCCTGAACCTCGAGTCGAGCTCGAAGGCGGGCGCTTCGGTGATCTCGGTAGAGCTGGCGGCCTCGGTGGACGGGACGAATAATCGCGAGATCTTCTCCGAGATCCGGGACAAGCTCGATGAGGCGGGTCGCCGCCTGCCGCCCGAGGCGCTGCCGTCGCTCTTCGACGAGCAGCGCGGGGCCGTCGGCTTCACGCTGATCGTGGCCTTGTCGTGGGACGGTCCGGGGGAGCCCAGCCTCGGTATCCTCGACCGGCTGGCGGAGGACCTGGCGGCGCGCCTGCGGGCATTGCCGGGCACTGAGCTGGTGCGCACCTTCGGCGCCCCTGAGGAGCAGATCACCGTCACCGTCGATCCGGCCTTGATGGCCGACCTGGGGCTCGGCGCGGATGCGCTCGCCCGCGCCGTCGCCGGCGGTGACGCCAAAGGCGCCGCCGGTGTCGTGCGCACCTCGAGCTCGGACATCCTGGTCGAGGTCGCGGGCGAGCTCGACTCGCTCGAGCGGGTCGCCGGGGTGCCGCTGCGGGAAGGGAGCTCGGGCGATGTCGTGCGCCTCGGCGACGTCGCCGAGGTCAAGCGTGAGCCGCGCAGCCCCGCGTCGGAGATCGCCGTCGTCGACGGTCGGCGTAGCGTGCTGGTGGCGGCGCGCATGGCCACCGAAGTGCGGGTCGATCGGTGGGCGGACTCTGCCCGGTCGGCTCTCTCTGATTTCGAGGCCGAAACGGGGCAAGGCACCGGCGTCACCCTCAGCCCGATCTTCGAGCAAGAGCGCTACACCTCGGCCCAGCTTTCGACCCTCACCGAGAATCTCTTCGCCGGGGCGCTGGTGGTGATGGCGGTCATTCTCGTGCTCATGGGCTGGCGATTGGCGCTGATCGTCGGCCTGGCGCTACCGCTGGTGGTGTCGTCGGTTTTCCTCGGCTGGCAGATCACCGGCAACGCCATGCATCAGATGTCGATCTTCGGATTGATCATCGCCCTCGGCCTGCTGATCGACAATGCCATCGTGGTCGGCGACGAGGTCGCCAAGGAAAAGGCCGCCGGACGCTCCGCCGTCGACGCGGTGGAGCGGGCGGTGAAGCACCTGGCGGTGCCGCTCCTCAGCTCGACCGTGACGACGGTGCTCGCCTTCGCGCCGATCCTGCTGCTGCCCGGCAATATCGGTGATTTCGTCGGTTCGATCGGTTCGAGCGTGATCATGGCGGTGCTCGCGTCATACGTCCTGGCCCTCACGGTCACCGCCGCCCTCGCCGGCCGTTTTGCCCAGCCGCCGGAGGTGGAGGGCCGCTTCTGGCGCACCGGGGTGTCTTCACCGCGGCTGCTCGCGGCGACCGATCGCTGGCTCCACCGCGCCTTCAGGCGTCCGGTGGCGGCGATTCTGGTGGCCCTCTTCCTCCCCCTCGCCGGCTTCGTCGTCGCCCGGAGCCTCGGTAACGAGTTTTTCCCGCCGGTCGACCGAGACCTTTTCCAGGTCCAGATGTGGATGCCGAATGACACCGCGATCGGCACGACCCGCGAGCGGGCCGCCGCGGTGGAGGCGCTGATCCGGGAGCAGCCGGAGGTGGAGCGGGTCTTTTGGCTGGTCGGCGCCAGTTTCCCCACGGTTTACTACAACCTCGTGATGGACCGCGACGACTCCCCCGAGTACGCCCAGGCCATCGTCCAGGCCTCGTCGAGCACCGCCGCCAAAGCGATGATCGACGACCTACAGACGAGCTTCGATCGGCGCTTTCCGGAGGCGCAGCTAGTGGTGCGTCAGTTCGGCCAGGGGCCGCCGATCCAGGCGGATGTCGAGTACTACCTCTACGGTCCCGACCTCGGCAAGCTCCAGGACCTCGGCGAGCAGGTGCGTTTGGCGCTCCAGGGACATCCGCAGGTCCTGGTGTCGCGGACGTCTCTGCCCCGCGGGGAGCCGAAGCTCTGGCTCGCCGCCGACGAGGACCAGGCGCGCCTCGCGGGACTCGGCCTGCGGGATATCGCGGACCAGCTGCGCGGTGGACTCGACGGCGGCGTCGGCGGCAGTGTCGTCGAGGACCTGGAGCGGCTGCCGGTGCGGATTCGCTGGCACGAGCGCGGAGATCTGGGCGAGCTGGCGTCGCTGCCGCTCGTGCGTCCGCGGAGCCTCGAAGGCGTACCGCTCGAGGCCCTGGGGACGCTGCGACTGCGCCCCGAAGCGGGCACGATCACCCGCTACGACGGCGAGCGGACGGAGCGCATCCAGGGCTGGACCCGAAACGACGCCCTGCCGATCGACGTCACCAATGGGGTCCTCGAGCGCCTCGAAGCCGACGGTTTCGAGCTACCCCAGGGATACCGTCTCGAGCTCGGCGGCGCCGCCGCCGAGGACGCGTCGGCGAAGGCCGCGCTCTTCACCTACGTGCCGGTGCTGGTGACTCTGACCATCGCCACGCTGGTGCTGTCCTTCGGCAGCGTGCGGCTGGCGGGTCTGCTCTTCGTCATCGCCGGCCTTTCCTTGGGGCTCGCCATGCTCGCCACCTGGTCGATCGGTTTTCCGATCAGCTTCAATACGATGCTCGGTACCCTCGGTCTCTTGGGTGTAGCGCTCAACGACAGCATCGTGGTGCTCGCCGCCATCCGGGCCGATCCCGAGGCTCGGGCGGGTGACGTCGATGCGGTGGTCAAGCAGGTCCTCGGCACCCTGCGCCACGTGCTGTCGACGACGCTGACCACGATCGGCGGCTTTCTGCCGCTTTTACTCTTCGTGGGCGGCGACTTCTGGCCGTCCCTCGCCATCGTGCTCGCGGGCGGCATCGGCGGCGCATCGATCCTGGCGGTGCTGTTTATTCCGGCGGCCTACGTCGCGCTCTTCGGGAGGCGTCGGCGCGCCCGCGCTCCGTCGGAGCCGGTCGTCGGGGCCGTGGGGGTGGCGTCATGACTCGGCGTTGGCTCGCGGGGATCGTCACGATCTCGATGGCGGCGGTCGGCGGCTGCACCGTCGGCCCGGACTATGCGCGCCCGGCGCCGTCGACCCTGCCGGGCGCCGATGCCCAGGTCTTCAGCGCCGCGCCCGATCGAGCTCCAGGTGCGAGCGAGGCGGCTGGAGTCGCGGGGACCGCCGGGGTCCCGGGGCCGGACGGGGCCTGGTGGTCAGTCTTGGGCGATCCGTTGCTCGATGCGCTGGTGCAAGAAGCCCTCGACAACAACCTCGACCTGGAAGCGGCGCGGGCGCGTCTGCGCCTGGCTGACGCCGCCCGGCGGTCGGTCGCCGCCCAGGGGCGTCCGTCGCTCGCGGCGTCGGCGTCGGGTGAACGCGCCCGGGCAAGCGAGACGACGCCCGAGGGGGCGCTCGCCAATGCCGGCCTCGCCGATTTGACCCAGTCCCGCTACGGCAGCTTCCTCTCGGCGTCCTGGGAGGTGGATCTCTTCGGCGGCGTGCGTCGGCGCACCGAAGCGGCCGACGCCCAGATCGGCGAGGCCGCCGCGTCGGTGGCCGGGGTGCGCTTGGGGGTGATCTCGAGTGTCGCCCGGACCTATGTCGAGCTGCGGGGCGCCCAGCGCCGGCTGGCGCTGGCGGAGGAAAGTGTCGAGCTGCAGGAGCAAACGGCCCGTCGCGTGGCCGACCTCGAGCGCGTCGGCCTCGGCTCGAAGCTCGACGCGGAGCGCGCCCGCGCGCTGGTCGCCGGCACCCGGGCGCGCCTGGCGCCCTTGCGGACCCAGATCCGCTCCGCCGTCCACCGGCTCTCGGTGTTGACGGGGCAGCCGCCGTCGTCGCTCGACGTGCGCCTGCTCGCAGGCCGCGACGCGGCACCGTCGCGGCTCGCCGACCCGCCGGACCTGGTGCCGACCGGGCTGCCGTCCGAGCTGCTCCAGCGACGCCCCGACCTGCTGGCGGCCGAGCGTCGGCTGGCGGCCTCGACCGCCGAGGTCGGCGTCGCGACGGCGAATCTCTACCCGCGCTTCTTCCTCACCGGCGCCGGCGGTTTCGACTCCACCAGCTTCACCGATCTCTTCGAGTCGGCGAGCCGCACCTGGCGCCTGGGGCCGTCGATCAGCTGGCCCATCTTCCAAGGCGGCCGTCTCCGGGCCGGCGTCGCCGCCGCAGAGGCCGGCCGCGACGAAGCGTGGGCGGCCTACCGGCAGGCCGTGCTCATCGCGGTGGAAGACGTTGAAAACGCCCTCGTCGCCTATGCCGAAGAAGAGCTCCGCCGCCGCGCCCTCGCCGACGCCGCCGCCTCGAGCATCCGCGCTACCGAGCTCGCCCGCGTGGTTTACGACCAGGGCCTCGAAAGCTTCCTCACCGTGCTCGACGCCGAGCGCACCCAGGTCGACGTGGAAGACCAGCTCGTCGCCAGCGAGACCGGCGTTCTCTTGGGCCTCATCCGCCTCTACGCCGCCGTCGGCGGCGGCTGGCAAGGGGAGTCATCCCAAGTTGTCTCGGATAGAGCCGCCGAAGAAGTAGCTGCCGAGGCCGATGGTGAAGAGGAAGTCGCCCCATAGGGCGTGTTCGAGGGTGACGAGCAGCGTGGAGCCGGTCCGGGCGTAGGTGCGGGCAAAGAGGTAGCCGCCGGCGGCGGTGAGGGTCGGCGCGATCCAGTTGGCGAAGAAGAGGTGGGCCAGCCCGAAGACCGCAGCGCTCCAAAGCACCGCGATCCTCTCCGACGTCAGAAGGTGCCGGTAGCGGTGGAAGAAGAACGTGCGGAAGAGGATCTCTTGGGGGTATACGGAGAGGAGCGGGTAGGCCACCATCACCACCGCCCACCAGAAGGGCTCGCGCCGCGGGAAGGAAAAGAGCAGCTCCGGCCGGAAGATCACGAGCAGCAAGGTGATCGCCAGGGCGCCGGGGATGAAGCGGCGAAGAATCATGGCGAGCCCTTGACCGAGGGGAGTGGCGAGGCCAAATCGTCGACGGTCGAAGGTCGGGTCGCGGAGCAAGATGAGCGAGCAAGCCGCAGAGGTGATCAGCAGGGTCGGCACGATCCACCGCGCAAAATGGTCGCGGATAAAGAAGAGACCGATGGGGAAGGCGACGAAAAGGACCCAGAGCTCCCAGAAGCGGAGTCGCTGGTTTCGGAGGGTGTCGGAAACCGGAGGTGGCGCCATGGGGGTCGGCCGAGCGCGTGAATGGGAAAGTTCAGGGGCCGGCGCCGGTTCTAGGCTCGGCCGTCCTCTGGCGCGATCAGCACGCCGGGATTGAGCACGGCGTCGGGGTCGAGGGTTTGCTTGACGCTGCGCAGGGCCGCCGTGAAGAGTTCTGGGCGCTGGTCCTCCGCCCACTCGCGGTGAATTCGGCCGACGGCGTGGTGATGGGTGATGGTGCCGCCGTGCTCTCGGATCGTGTCGGACGCGGCTTTCTTGATCGCCCGCCACTGGTCTATTTCCTCACCCCGTCGCGCCGGCGCGAGCCAGGTGAAATAGGGCGCTGGGCCGTCCGGGTAGACGTGGGTGAAGCGACACGAGAGGAAACCGGCGTCGCAGTGTTGCTTCATCGCCGCGCGCACGTTCTTGACGATGGCCCGGTGTAGCCCGTCGAAACGATCCCACGGGCAGCAGGTCTCGAAGGTATCGGCGATGACGCCCACGCTCAGCAGCGTCGATTGCAAGTAGGGGGCGTCGAGGAAAGCTTGGCGCCACGTCTCCGCCGCCTGGCCGTCGCCCTCCCCGGCATTCCGGCGCTGCGGACCGGCGGGGCAGTCGCCGCCGTGGCGCGACGCGATATCAATCGCCTGCTGAAGACGCCCGTCGACGTCGGCGCCGGCCGACTCGAAACCGAGCAAGAGCACGTGGCGGCCGTCGAAAGCCACCGCGTTCAGCGCCGCTTCCCGTTTGTCGAGGACCCGGCAGTGACTCGGGAAGAGTCCGGATTGGGAGATTTCGCGCACCGCGGCGACGGTGGCGTCCCAATCGGAGAAGAAGAGATCGGCCTTCGCGCGGCGGGTGGGCCTCGGACGAACCCGCATCCACGCCTCGGTGATGAATCCCAGCGTGCCCTCGCTCCCCAGCATGAGTCGGTCGGGACTCGGGCCGGCGCCCGAGGCCGGAAGGCGCTGCGACTCGAAGACACCGGCGGGGGTGAGCACGCGCATCGACTGGGTCAAATCGTCGATGTGGGTGTAGACGGTGGCGAAATGGCCGCCGGCCCGCGTCGCCAGCCAGCCGCCGAGGGTCGAGAATTCGAAGCTTTGGGGGAAGTGACGCAGCGTCAGGCCGTGCTCGGCGAGCTGGGACTCGATGGCGGGGCCGCTGGCGCCGGCCTGGATGCGCGCGGTGAGCGATTCGCGATCGACTTCAAGGACGCGGTCGAAACGTCGCATCGAGACCGCGGCGACGCCGCGGTAGCCGTCTTCGAGTCGGGTGTCGACGCCGCCGACGACGCTGGTGGCGCCGCCGACCGGCACCAGGGCCACGCGCTCGCGGGCGGCCCAGTCGACGAGTCGAACGAGATCCGACTCGTCACCGGGGGTGGCGACCAGATCGGGGGCGCTGCTGAAGTCGCCGAGAAAACCCCGCAGCAGGTCGGGATAGGCGCGGCCGTAGGTGTGGCGAATTCGGTCCTCGGCGTCGTCGCTCAGCAGGTCCGCGAGCGCGTCGGGGCAGGCCACGCGGGGTGTCGGCAGCTTGACCTCCCGGAGCGGCACGGGCTCGTGGGGCTCCCCGCCGGTGAATCCGGTCATCAGCGAGAGCTGGGCCGAGAGGCCTTTGCGCGTCTCCGCGTCGGGGAAGCGGTCGGCCCATCCCCATCCCCAGTGGCTCCGTTCTCGGGCGGATTGGGCCGCGGTCATGTCCCCGGACCTCGAGGGGCGGGCTCATCAGGGACTGGCTGTGGGTTCTTGTCGACCGACGGCGGATCTTGTAACTGGAATCCGCGACGCACCTCGAGCTTGCGCTGGTAAACCTCGACCGCCGCGTCTTCCTGCCCCCGCAGCCAGAGCGTTTGCCCGAGGTTGTCGAGGGCCGCGACGGAGTTGGGGTGGCGCTCGACCGCGCGTCGGAACGTGTCTTCCGCCGCCGCCAGGTCATCGCGCCGGGCGTGGGTGGCGCCGAGGGCCAGGAGCGCCGGCAGGTTCGGCGGGTCCAGTTCGAGGCAGCGGGAGAAGGCGGCGACTGCGGCGTCACTCTCGCCGCGGGCTAAGGCCAGGAGCCCCCGGAGTCGATGGGCCTCCGCCAGCCGCGGATGGTGGTCGAGGAGGGTTTCGATCGAGGCCTCTGCGCGGTCGAGGCGGGTCGCATCGTCGGTCAGTCCGTCGACGCGACCGCCGGCGCCCAAGAGGGCGGCGGTGCGGCGCAAACTCTCGGCCGTATCCGCGTCGATGACGATGCGGACGGGGGGTGGCGCCGGCTCCGGATTCGGGAAGAGCACCGGCCAGGCGCCGTAGAGCAGGACGGCGAGTACGCCCAGGCCCAGGCAGGTCCAAGCGGCGACGGCGGCATAGGGCTTAGGCGCGTGTGACATGGTCAAACCCTATCAATGGCGCTGTCCGCGGGCGAGGGTGGATCGTCCTAATTTGACTGCGGTCCCCGGCTCCAACCGTGCAGCTCTATCTGGACGACGCTGAATCCCGGGCCGAACTCTTGGGGGGCCTGAAACCGCAATTCGGTGCCCGGCTCCACGCGGAAGCGGGGCGTCACGAAGAGGTGTCCATGGCCTTTCTTGGAGGCGTGGTGGAGGGTCAGGGTGCGGCCGTCGCCGAGCTGGAGGGCGGGTGGGTCGGACGGCGGCGAAAAGGAGGTCGGCAGCCAGAGGAACGCGGAGGTGCGGTGGGCGGCTTCGAAGTCTTCCGGCAGCTCGGTGCGAAAGCACCCCGGACCGCACTCCTCCGGCTCGGCCCCGACTTTGACGACCCGGCGCCACGCGCTCCGGGCGGCGAGCAGGCGCGGCCCGCGCATGTGGGCGAAACGGGGGGAGAGCTCGAGAACTTGTCCCCACCCGTCGGCCTTGAGCTGGCTTTCGAGCGCCTCCAGGTCCTTTCGGTCGTGTCCTAGGCGCAGCACCACGGCGTCGGCGTCCCGGGCGATTTCGAGGTCGACGCGGTCGAGATTCGCTTCGGCCGAGAGTCCCTGGTGGAGCTGGCGCCTACCTTCCCAGGCCGGCCACGGCGGCGTCCAGCGTTCGCGATAGACAAGGCGGGCGATGGCGGGGTCGAAGCCCTTCTGGAGCCAGATCCGGGCGGCGTCGTAGGTCGTCGGCACGACGCTCCGCTCGACATAGCGAAGTCCGGGGACCGCGAAGGTCAGGATGAGGACCGCCGCCGCGGTCACGCCCACCGCCGGCGACCACCGCGCCGGCAGGCGCTCGGCCAGATATCGCCACAACCCGTGGAGCCCCGTGGCGAGGGCGAGGGCAGTGACCGGGACTAGCGGCAGAAAGTTATTGGCCTTGAAGTAACTCGTCTGTGCCGCGTAGGCCGCCGTGTAGATCAGCGGAAAGCCGAGCAGCGCCGTCCATGACCGATACCGCCAAGGCTCTCGACCGTCGCTGTCTCCGGGAGCTTGGCCGGCGCGCCGGCCGAGGGTGATGACGCAGCGGGCCGTCAGCCCCGCGGTCGCGATGAGGGCGGCGACGCCAAAGACGGGCCCGAAGAGCAGGCGGTCGACGTGCATCTCCACGAGGCGAAGCGGGATGTCGAAGGGGCTCGCCTCCGTTCGGCCGGCGTAGTCGCGCTGGAGGCCCTGGATGAAGTGGAGGTAGGCCTTCCAGTAGGGGTTGAGCACGATGAAAGTCACGGCGCTGGTGACGGCGGCCAGAGCCAGCAGGTAGATCCGCCGAAGGCGCTCGTCGCTGCGCAGAAAGAAGAGCGTACCGACGGTGAGCGGGACCGCCACGAATCCGCCGGTGAGCTTGGCGCTCATGGCGATGGCGATGGCGGCGCCGGCGAAGAGGTAGTCCCGCGTCCGTCCGAGGTCGAGGGCGCGGAGGGCGGTCCAGAAGGAGAGACAGGCGCCGAAGACCAGCAGGGCGTCGGGCTTGTTGTAGCCCGAGCTGTGGAGCATCCAGGGCAGGAAGGCGAGGATTCCGGCGGCCAGCAGCCCGACCTGGGGCGACGCCAGTCGGCGACCGATGGCGAATACCAGGGCGAGGGTCAGCGTGCCGCATAGGGCCTGGTAAAGGCGGGTGAGAAAGAACCCGGTCGGCAGCAGTCGGCCATCGTCGCCGACGGCGCGAAACGTTTCGCGGCCGGTCCGTTCGTAGGCCGATTGGCTAGCCCTGAGGATCCATACCTGGGGGGCATTGAAGACCGGCGACGGATAGTAGCCACTCGCCGGCTCATAATCCCCGAGGTGGTAGAGCTTGCGGACGTTTTGCAGACTGTACCGCTCGTCCTCGAAACGATTGATGTGGAGCTGAGCGGAGGCGTACCATACGCGGAGCGCGCCGCCGGCGAGAAGCACGATCATCAGTCCGAGACCCACACCTGCTATCCGGCGCATCGCAGTCCCCACGTCGAAGCCACTGAAGTCGAAACCCGTTGAATACCTGGGAGACGGTCCGGCCCGCGCCGGATCGGAGCGGATGGTAACACCTGAAGACCCCCCCCATGATCCGGACCCGGATCCCACAGCGAGCCTGACCCCTCGACCCTCGGCGAGCTTCGCGGACTACGTGGCGATGGCCCGGCCCGATCACTGGGCGAAGCATATTTTCATCGTCCCCGGACTGGTCCTGGCTTTCATACTGCACCCTCAGGATCCGGCGGTCCTCGCCTTGCCGGTCGTGCTCGGCCTGCTCTCGGCCTGCGCCATCGCGTCGGCCAATTACGTGCTCAACGAGTGGCTCGACCTCCGCTTCGACCGCCACCATCCGATCAAGTCCAGGCGTCCGGCGGTCCAGAAAGACATCTCCCGTCCACTGGTGGTGGCGTACTACCTGGGCTTGGCCGCTCTTGGCTTGGGCCTCTCGGTCTCGGTCTCGCCGCTCTTCGCCGTCACCTCGACGGTTTTCTTATTAAGCGGCGTGGTTTATAACGTGCCCGGTCTCCGGACGAAGGACCGCCCCTACCTCGATGTGGTCAGCGAGGCGATCAACAATCCGATTCGCTTGACGCTGGGCTGGGCGATGGTGTGGCCCGAGACGTTGCCGCCGTCGAGTTTGCTGTTGGCGTATTGGATGGGCGGCGCGTTTCTCATGGCCATCAAGCGTTTTGCCGAGTACCGCACGGTGACGGCGACGGTCGGCCGAACCCAGCTCGCGCTGTACCGCAAGTCCTTCGGCCACTACACTGAAAATAGGCTGCTCGTTTCGGCGTTTCTCTACGCCCAGCTCGCGGCCTTTTTCCTTGCCGTCTTCCTGGTCAAGTACCGCATCGAATACCTGCTCTCGCTGCCGCTTTTCGCGGCCCTCTTCACGGCCTATTTGCGGGTCGGCTTGAAGCGGGACTCGGTGGCCCAAGCGCCGGAGACGCTGTTCCGGGAGAAGACGCTGATGTCGGTGGTGGCGATCCTGGTCATCGCCTTGGCGGTCTTGACCGTGGTCGATATTCCGCACCTGGAGCGCTTGACCGTGCCCCACTACCTGCCGGCCCCATGAGGGGGCGCCGCTTTAAGATAGATCCCGCGTTGCGCGTCCACGGCATCCGTCCTGGCTCGATCGAACCGCGCCCCGGAGGTACTGCATGAAAGTCTTCGAGATTCAGAACAGCTTTGGCCTCGACCATCTCCAACCCGCTGAACGCGACGAGCCGCGGCCCGGCCCCGGGCAGATCTTGATCCGGATGCGGGCGGTTTCATTGAACTACCGCGACTTCCTGATGGTGACGGGGCGGTACAACCCGCGTCAGCCCCTGCCGCTGATCCCGTGCTCGGACGGCGTCGGGGTTGTTGAGGAGGTGGGCCCCGGCGTCGACCGGATGAAGGTCGGTGACCGGGTGGCGACGGTCTTTTCCCAGGGCTGGCTCGCCGGCGAGCCGACGCAGGCCAAGATCCGCGCGACCCTCGGCGGCCCGCTCGACGGCACCTTGGCCGAGAAGATGGTGCTTGACGCCACCGGTGTCGTGGCGGTGCCAGACGAACTCTCCGACGTCGAAGCGGCGACCTTGCCGTGCGCGGCGCTGACGGCGTGGAGCGCGCTCTCGGTCTACGGTGACGTCCGCGCCGGAGATACGGTCTTGGTCCAAGGCACGGGCGGTGTCTCCCTCTTTGCCCTCCAGCTGGCGCAGGCCATGGGGGCGCGGGTGATCTTGACGTCCTCGAGCGACGCGAAGCTTGAGCGCTGTCGCGAGCTCGGGACCTGGGCGGAGATCAACTATGTGGATGAACCCGAGTGGGGAAAGCAGGCGAAGAAACTCACCGACGGTCGCGGCGTCGACCACGTGGTCGACGTGGGCGGCGGGGCCACGCTCGAGCAGAGCCTCGGGGCGGTGCGCGTCGGCGGCACGATCAGCGTCATCGGCATCCTGGGCGGCTTCAAGACCGAGCTGGCGCTGACTCCGATCCTGATGCGCAACGTGCGGATACAGGGCATCCTGGTCGGCTCCCGCGAGAGCTTTGAATCGATGCTCCGGGTCTTCGCCAGCCAACGCCTCAAGCCGGTGATTGATCGAGTCTTTCCTTTTGACGAAGCCCGCGAGGCGCTGCTCTATCTGAGCGGCGGCCGCCACTTGGGCAAGATCTGTATTTCCTTCTAAGGAGTCCTTGGTGAGCCTGTCTATGTTGGAGACCGAAACGGTCACGGGAGCGGATTTCTCCGAACAGCTGGATCGCTACGCCCGCATCTTGATCGAGCACGGCGGAGGCGTGTCACCGGGTCAGCGCGTCTATCTTTCTGGAGAGGTTGTCCACCGCGATCTGATGCTGCGCCTGCAGGAGGCGGCCTACCGCGCGGGGGCGTCCTACGTCGCGATGCAGCTCAATGATCCGCAGGCTTTCGCGCACACTCTGCGCCACGCCCGGATCGAAGAGCTCGAGATGGCGATCGACAAGGAGCGGGGCTGGCTCAACGAGTGCGTGTCCCACCGCGGCGCACTGATCTCGCTGCGCGGCGACGAGAAGCCGCGGCTGATGCCGGCGCTCGCCGCCGAGCTTCCGGAGCGGCACGCGCTTTACACACGAGCGTCGGCGGAGAAGAAAAAAATCTTCATGAACCACGGCATCAATCGCTCGCTGTGCCCGTGGGTGGTGGCGGGCGCCGTCAGCCCGGCGTGGGCGCGCCTCGTCTTCCCCGATCTCGAGATATCCGCCGCCGTCGAGCGGCTGTGGCGCCTGATTTTCTCGTTCACCAACGCCGATCGTGAGGACGCCGTGGACGCGGCGGCCGCTAAGGACCGACTGCTCCACAGTCGGCGTCGGCGACTCGATGAGCTGGAGATTCGGCGGCTGCATATCCTCGGCGGAGGTAGTGATCTGGTCGTCGGACTGTCGCCGAAGGCGAGGTGGCTCGGCGGTTCGAAGCTGACGGCGGGCGGACAACGCTTCAACGCCAACGTGCCGAGCGAAGAAAACTTCACCACCCCAGATCGCCGCGTCACCCACGGGCGGCTCGCCGCGACGATGCCGTTTCGCACCAAGTCGGGACTGCTGGTGGAAGGCCTGGTGATGGACTTCGTCGACGGCCGCATCGAAGGCGTGTCGGCCAAGAAAGGCGCCGACGCCTTCGAGCGCTGGGTCGACGTCGACGGCGGCGGCCGTTTCCTCGGCGAAATGGCCCTGGTCGGTTCCGACTCGCCGATCGCCCAAAGTGGGCTCTTCTTCGAGCACACCCTCTTCGACGAGAATGCGTGGTCCCACGTGGCGGTGGGCCAGGCTTACGCCACGGCCCTGCGCGGCGGCGAGGAGATGGGCGCCGCTGAAAAAGAGAGTCTCGGCTTCAATCTCTCTTCTATCCACACCGACATCATGTTCGGATCGCCCGAAGTCTCGGTGATCGCCACCGAAACGAACGAAGGCGCCGTGCCGCTGATTGAAAACGGTCGCTGGGCCGAGCGTTTCCTGTCGGCAGATTGAGTTCCTCCTGGGCGGCGTTCAGGCGTGTGAATCCCGGAAATCCTTGAGGAATTTTCCCCTCGGCTGCTGAAAGCGCGTTCGTTTCGCTTCTTTATCCGGTGAACGGCACCCCGTGTGCCAAACCGGAGGCGAAATGCAGAAACATGATGCGTTATGGAAGGAGCTCATTCGGGCTTTCTTCCCCGAGTTCATCGAGCTGGTGCTGCCGCAGGTGGCGGCGGTGCTCGACTGTACGAAACCGCGTTTTCTAGAGCAGGAGTCCTTTGTGGACTATCCGGACGGCAGTTTCGTGCGCATGGATGTGGTCGCGGAGGTCCCCTTCCGCGATCAGCTCCAGCAGCTGGTGATCATCTTGACGGAGATTGAACGGGAGTTCGGGGCGGCCATGGACCGGCGGGTGTTCCGATACTTTGCCCACCTGAAGATCAAGCTCGACAAGCCGGTGATCCCGATCGTGCTTTTCCTCCGCGGCGGGCCGGCGGGAGTTGAGAAACGCGACTATCGGGAGGCGATCGGCGACTTCGTCGTCCACAAGTTCACCTACTGTGCTGTCGGGCTGTCGCGGGCGAAGCTCGAAGACTTCATTAAGAAGTCCTCCTTGGGCCCCGCCCTCGCGTCCTGCACGCGCGGGGACGGCCTGCCGCCTTTTGAACAAAAATTCAGGTGTGTCGAAGCGATCCTCGACGCTGGGGTGGACGATGCGCGGCAGATTCTGCTGCTGAACACCGTCGAGACGTACCTCGAACTGGATGAAACTGAAGAGTTAAAATATCAACGTCGGGTCGAAGCCAGCCCGAAACGCGAGGAGGTTCGAGAGATGGAAACAACCTGGGCAGACCGACTACGCCACGAGGGATTGGAAGCTGGCCGTCGCGAAGGCGTCGCTGCGGGACGTCGTGAAGGCGTCGCTGCGGGACGTCGTGAAGGCGTCGCCGTGGGCCGCCGTGAGGGCGTCGCCCTGGGACGTCGCGAAGGCGTCGCCGTGGCGCACCGGCTCTTGATGGAGCTCGCCGTGTCCCGTTTTGGAGACCTGACGCCGAGCGTCAAAGCCCGGTTTGAGGCGCTCGGCGACCTCGCCGAGATCGCGGCGTGGAGCGAGCGGATCTTGAAGGCCGATTCCTTGGCTGAGCTTGGCCTCGACTCCGAGTCCTGACGACCTCAGACTAGGGCTCTCCGGGCCGATACTCCCGTGCGAGATGGGCCCGGATCTCCTCTTCGTCGAGCCAGACTGGCTTGAGTCTTCGCTCGACGAAGAGCTGGGCCTGGTCGGCGAAATGGGTGGACGTCTCGTCGAGCGTGGCGCTGCCGAATTGGTGCAGGCTCTGGGAACGGACTTCGCCGTCCTGGTCCCAGGCGACGGCGAGCACGTAGGAGTCGCCGGCGACGCCGACCAGTCGGCCGTCGTCCGCGGCTTCTGAATAGACGGCGTGCAGCACGTCGGGGCCGCCGGCGATGGGGAGATCGACCTCACCCCGACGCAGTCGGTGGACGTCTCCCCAGGGAGGGTCGATCCGGCCGAAGTGTTGTTCTAGGTGGCCCATCGCCGAGACGAGCGAGTCGACCAGCTCGGCGTCCGAAGGAGAGTCCTCGGCTTCCCAGAAGGGTCCGACCGCAAGCAAAACCAGGGCGGCGTTGGTGTCGTCGAGGTCGGGCTCCCGATCGAAAGCTTCGAGCCGCTGAACCACGGTGGCGGGAATGTTCGGGTCCTCACCCGAGGCGGCGATCAGACGCCGAAGGCGCCGCATGAGGGGCGCCTCCGGGTGGTAGGCGTGATCCCATTTGATCGCGATGAGCTCGTCGAAGCTGATCGTGCTATCGGCGGAAAGAAGCTCCAAGGCGCGGTGGGCTCTGCCGGTCATTCGGTCCTCGATCGCGGCCGCCGCTTCCGCAGGAAGATCGAGTCGGCGGGGATCGGCGCCGGTGCCGGTGGTCTGGAACGGGGTGTTGTTGGCGTTTTGAACAAAGCCCGCGGGTGGATCGAGGACGTGGGGGAGCTGTTGGAAGGGGAGGTCGGCGGTCCACAGGGCGGCGCGCTCCGTGCCGGCGACCACGCCTGAGAAGTCGCGGCCTTTAGCGCGTGTCGGCAGCCGCGCATTGTAGAGGTAGAGAATGCGACCGTCGGCGTCGGCGTAGACGGTGTGGAACATGGGCACCGCCTGGAGCGCCATCGCGTCGAGCCACTGGTCGAGGTTTTGGGCCCGATTCATGCGGTACCACTGCTCGAGCTGGCGCGTCTCGCCGAGGCCGGCGAAGCGAATGGAGAATGTCCCGTCCGCCGGATCGACGCCGGGACGCCTCACCGTCGGCCCGAAAATGGAGCGGAAGAACTCGCGCTTAAACGTCCAGGTGAGGGGGCCGAAGAGTTTGACTTCGATGCGGGCGACATCTCGCTCCAGCTCGAGCCATTCGCCATCGACCCGATACGTGTGCGGATCTTCAGGAGCCGTTTCGAGTTTGAAGACGTCGATGAGGTCGGGGTGGTTGACCGTATGGGCCCAGCCGAGGCGCCGATTGTGGCCGTGAAGAATCACCGGGGACCCGGGAAAGACGCCGCCGGTGACGTCGAGCCCCTCCTCGGACCGCAGGTGCGCTTCGTACCAAGCCACGGGACCGGTCCACGGCTGGTGGGAATTAACGATCAGGTAAGTGCCGCCGTCGGCACTGCGGCGGGGCGACACGGCCACGGCGTTGGAGCCTCGGACCGGACCGAGGTCGAGTCGTCCGAGGTGAGCCCGGGCTTGCTTCTCCGTTTCTTCGACGGAAAAGAGCTCTTTGAGCACACGGTCGAGGCCAAAAAAGAGCGGCAGCTTGTGCACGAAGCCCGCGACCAGGTCTTGACCTCGTGCGGGGTAGAGCCGCGGGATGGCGTCCTCCGGATGGAGGGCGGCGTAGTGGTTAAGGCCGGCGGCGTAGGCTTCGCAGATCGCGCGGACGTCCGCCGGGAGCTTCGGATATCCGGCGTCGACGACGCCGCGGATATCGAGGAGCTGGACCATAAAGTCGTTGGGGGCGCCGTCTCGCCCCATATGCGCCGCGAGCTCGCCTCGGGACGCCAAGAGAACCCCCTGAATCGTGGCGAAGTCGTCCTCCGCATGGGCCCAGGCGAGGCCGTAGGCGGCGTCGGCGTCGGTGCGTCCAAAGATATGGGGTACGCCCCAGGTGTCCCTCAGGATCCGGACGTCGTAGGCGTCGGCGGGCGGGATGAGACCCTCGGGCAGGCGCGGCTGACGCCACCATCCGAAGACAATGACAGCAACCGGAAGGCCCAATAGCGTGACCATGAGCCAAAGCAGCGGGCGACGGCGAGGAGAGGTCATGCTGCCCAGGATAGCGAATCGCACGGGTCCGCGGCCGATCCGGGCCTTCGATCGGGGGCGGAGCTACGCGACGCGGCTTCTTTGCTGCCGCCAGGCGAACCCGTGGAGAAGCTCGCGCAGGCGAGGGGCTAAAGTCATCGACTGATCGAAGTGCTTTCCGTCCAGGTCCCCGAAGCCCATCCACAGCACGAAGTGCTCAACGCCCGCTTCAACGAGGGGCGCGAGCGTACGCGCGACTTCTTCCGGCGTGCCGAAGGCGCCGACGCCGCGGCTCAGCATGTCGTCATAAGCGGCCAATCCATCGGCTTCCGGGGCGCCGTGGGCCTTTAGGAAACGCCCGAGGGCCGGCGCCGCTTCTTTGCGAGCCTGGGCCGCGTCTTCGGCGAGGTGGCAGAAGACCGTGACGGCGACGGTACTCGTGTGGGGTCCCCGACCTCGGCGACGCTGTTGCCCCTCCCGGTAGGCCTGGAGACGTGCGACGACCTCGTCGAGGGACGGGGTGGCCGGGGAGGCGAGGGTCAGCAGGCCGAATCCGCTGGAGCCGACGGCGCGAGCTCCGGCGACGCGGGTGGACGCGATGAGAATCGGCGGCCCGGCCTCTTTGACGGCGCGGACATTCGGCGACTCGCCGGCTCCCCCGCGCCCTTGGAAGGCGGCCTCGACGATCGCGAGTCGGTCTTCGAAGAGCTCTCGTTTGGACGCGACGTCGAGGCCGAATCCTTCAAATTCCGACGCTTCAGCACCGGAGCCGACGCCGAGGACCAGGCGTCCGTCGGACAGCTGGTCGACCATGGCGTAGTCCTCGACCACCTGCAGCGGATGCCGGAAGGGCAGCACGGCGACGGCGGGGCCCAGAAAGAGTCGTTCCGTCCGCGCCGCGACGGCGGCGAGAAATACGGCCGGGTTCGGGGCGACCCCGAGGTTTGAAAAGTGATGTTCGGCGACAAAGAGCCCTTGGAAGCCGAGCCGCTCGGCGCGCACGGCCCGCTCGATGTGCTCACGGTAGCGAGGGCCGAGCGCTTTGCGGTCCGGGTAGTGGTCGAGCAAAAAGAAGAGCGAGAGCTCGGCGCCGCCCCGCTGGGGAAGTTCGTTTCGGTCTTTGGGCATGGTGGTCTCCGTGTAGTGCGACTGGCGATGGCAATATTTTGGTACCTAGGTACATAAAAGTCAAACTCGAGTCCCGTTCGGGGGACACCGCGGAACCAGCGACCACTCCTGGATCGTCGAGTCCGCGACGGTGCGGCGCTGGTACGATTGACGCCCGCCGCCGTATCGTCGTCGGCGCCTTGACGAGGATCGACTGCATGCGAATCGTGTCCATCGGCGGCGGCCCCGCCGGCCTCTATTTCTCGCTACTCATCAAGAAAGCGTTTCCCAGGTCGGACGTCGCCGTCTACGAGCGGAACCGCCCGGAAGACACCTTCGGTTGGGGCGTCGTTTTCTCGGACGAAACCCTCGGCGCCTTCGAAGACGCCGATCCCGAGAGCTATGCGGAGATCACGTCAAAGTTCAGCTATTGGCGAGATATCGAGACCTTCTACGACGGCGCCAAGACCGTCTCGACCGGGCACGGCTTCTGTGCCCTCGCGCGCCGGGAACTCTTGCAAATCTTGCAGCGTCGGTGTGAGGCGGTTGGGGTCGATCTCCATTTCGAGCACGAGGTGGCGTCCCTCGAGGAGTTCGCTGACGCCGACTTGATCCTCGGCGCCGACGGCGTCAACTCCTGGGTGCGGGGCCAGCTCGCCGAGCACTTTGAGCCCCAGCTCGACTGGCGTCGGTGCCGCTTCACGTGGCTCGGCACCGATATGCCGATGGACGCCTTTACGTTCATCTTCAAGCCCACCGAGTGGGGCCTCTTCCAAGTCCACGCTTATCCATTCACGGAGGGTCTCGGGACCTTTATCGTCGAATGCCACGAGGACGTGTGGCACCGGGCCGGCCTCGAAGGCTCGAGCGAAGAGGAAACGATCGAGTTCTGCCAGGCGCTCTTCGCCGACCACCTCGGCTCCCACCGGCTCTTCGGCAATCGCTCGATCTGGCGACAATTTCCCACCGTGCGCTGCCGCACCTGGCGACACGACAACGTGGTACTGGTCGGGGACGCCGCCCACACCGCTCACTTTTCGATCGGTTCCGGGACCAAGCTGGCGATGGAGGACGCCATCGCTCTCGCCGAAACCTTCGGACGGTTCGGCCTCGACGACGTGGCGGGGGCGTTGGAAGAGTACGAGGAGAACCGCTGGGTCGACGTGCTGAAGCTTCAGAAGGCGGCGCAGACCAGCCTCGAGTGGTTCGAAAACTCGAGTCGCTACCTCGACCAAACGCCGGAGCGTTTGACCTTCAACCTCATGACGCGGTCGAAGCGCATTACCTTCGACAATCTCGGCGTCCGGGACCCCGAGCTGATCCGCGACGTGGCGCTCGACTTTCAACGCCAAAATCGCCGCCACTATCGAAACGCGCCGCCGCCGAGTCCGAGGCCGCCGATCTTCACGCCTTACCAGCTCGATGACCTGGATCTGGAAAATCGCATGGTCGTCAGCCCGATGTGCCAATACTCGGCGACCGACGGCGTGGTCGACGATTGGCATCTGGTGCACTACGGCAGCCGCGCCATCGGAGGCGCCGGCTTGCTGATCACGGAAATGACCGACGTCGAAGCGGAAGGCCGCATCAGCCTCGGGTGCGCCGGATTGTGGAATGACGATCAAGAAGCGGCGTGGCGACGTATCGTCGACTTCGTCCACGCGCAAAGCCGGACGAAGGTGTGCATCCAGCTCGCCCACGCCGGCCGCAAAGCGTCGATGCACCATCCGTGGGACGCCGACGACCGTCCGCTGCGCGAGGATGAAGGCGGATGGCGCAGCTTCGGCCCGACGGACCAGCCGTTCCACGCCGGCTGGCCGGCGCCGAAGGCGATGGACCACCAAGACCTCGATCGGGTCAAACGGGCCTTCGTCGACTCGGCCCTCCGCGCCGAGCGCGCCGGATTCGACGCGATCGAGCTGCACATGGCCCACGGCTACCTGCTTTCGAGCTTCTTGTCACCGCTTTCCAACCGGCGTCAGGACGCCTACGGCGGCAGCCTAGAGAACCGCATGCGCTACCCGCTGGAAGTCTTCGAAGCCATGCGCGCGGTGTGGCGCAAGCCACTCATCGTCCGGGTTTCTGCAACCGATTGGGCTGGGGAAGACGGCCAGACGGTGGCTGAGACGGTCGAGCTCGCCAAACGCTTGAAGCGGCTCGGCTGCCCGCTCATCGACGTCTCGTCGGCTGGGAACTCGCCGGAATCGAAGGTCGAGTACGGCCGCATGTATCAGGTGCCTTTTGCGGAGCAGATCCGGTACGAGGCCGAGATGCCGGTGATGGCGGTGGGGGCGATCTTGGGCGCCGACCACGCGAATACGGTGCTCGCGGCCGGCCGCGCGGATCTCACGGCCCTCGCCCGTCCCCACCTCCGGGATCCCTACTTGACCCTGCACGCCGCGGAGCACTACGAGCAGTGGCAGGCCCCGTGGCCCGGTCAGTACCTCCTGGGTGCGCCGCAGCCGCCCCGCGGCCACCAGCGCAAGACCCGTCGGTAGTCCCCATCGCCCGAGGGTCGATGAGCCCGGACGTCCGGCGACGCGGGCGAATTACTGGCCGGTTTCCGGCGTCGACGGAAAGGTAAGTTTGATCACCTCGCCGTCGAGCCGCAGGATGACCGTGCCGAGCTGCGCCGTGCCGCGGAGCTCGGGGTGCTGAGCCAAGGTGGCCTCGAGCTGCGCCGCGTCGATCGGCCGGGCGTCGGCGAAGGCTTCGGGGGCGAGTCCTTCCTCAGCCCACAGATCTCCATGGCGCCGGAAAAGGCGCTCGGCGACGAAGAGGGTCGTGGCGCTCTCGAGGTCCGTCGCGTGGGGCGCTTCGGCGGGATCGACGAACGTGATCGGCGTCAGTTGATTGCGCTCGAGGCCGTGGAAGAAGAAATACATGATCGACGCCAGCGCGAAGATCACGGCGAACATCAGGAAGATATTCGACTGCTGCTGGACACCAGAGAGACCGTCTTCGATGCGGTCGAGCAGGCTCCGCTGCTCGCCGGCGAGCTTGATGCGGCGGGCGACGTCTTGGCCGAGGGTCGGCGGCGGCGCCAGGCGCTCGAGGTGGCCGAGGTCGGTCGACACGGCGCGCAGTCCCGCCAGCTGCTCCCGCAGCTCGGGATCGCTCTCTATCAGGGCTTCGACCCGCGTCGCCTCGTCGCTCGGCAATTGATCGTCGAGGTAGGCGGAGAGCAACTCCACGGGATTCTCTGCGCGGCTCACGATGGGCCTCCTCTGGATGTGAGGGCTAAGCGCAGCTGATCTCGTCCCCGCGCGATGCGTGAGCGGACGGTACCGATGCGAACGCCTAGGACGTCGGCGATCTCATCATAGGCCAAGCCTTCAATATCGCGGAGCACCACGGCTTCTCGGTATTTGGGCTTTACTTTCAGCAGGCCGGCGGCGACCCGGCGCGCGGCGTCGTGGGCGAGGCTGCGTTCTTCCGGGCCGCGGCCCGTGGCTTCGAGCAGCACGCCGCCTTCTTCGACCTCTTCCGCCAGCGGGGCGGTGGGGTAGCGCTTGCGCGAGAGCTTGCTGCGGCAGTGGTTCAAAGTCACGCGATAGATCCACGTTTTGAGGGAAGAACGGCCGTCGAAACGGGCGAGGTGTCGATGAATCCGCAGGAAGACCTCCTGCGTTAGGTCCTCCGCTTCTTCCGCCCGGCCGGCCATGCGGAAGCAGAGGTTGTAAACCAGGCCGGCGAAGCGTTGGTAGACCTCCTCGAAGGCGCTCTCGTCGCCATAGGCGTGCCGCGCCGCAAGATCGCGGCCCGGTGTCGTGCTTTCGGGGGCCGTCGCCGCATTCATGGTCGTGCACTCCGCGCCACTGCTCTACCCTCTCACCGACGCGACGAGTATTCGTCGCCTCGATTCCTTTGACCGGCGCGGCTTGGACTCGGTTCCCGCCGATTCATTCCGTCGCCACCGCAACCGGGGGCAAGGGGCCCGTCGACGGCGGTAGGAGATCCTGGAAATCCGAGTCGGCGACGCGCGGCGGTGGATCGCCGAGGGGCGGCTGGCCGTAGTACTCGAGAATGGCGTCGGCCAGCGACTCGGCGACCTTCTGACGGAAGCTCTGCGTCCGCAAGAGCTTGCGGTCGGCGGCATTATTCATATTGCAGATCTCGAGCAGGACCTTGGCGGGCACCGCGTTGCGACGGATGACCGCCGGCACGAAGGCGCGGCAGCGGCGGCAGCGGATGATGCGGTCCCGGATGGGCTTTTCCTTGTGCACCTGGAGCCCGCGTTTGCGGAATGAGCGCAGAATGTTCTCCGCGAGCTGGCGCGAGAAGCCTTCGCTGCGGGTCCTCTCCTTCCATGAAAAGCTCACCCGCGGCTGCTCCCGCACTTCCCGACGGCTGGTGTAGACCGAGCCTGTTTTGCCGTAGGAGCCCTTGGTCAGTCCCGTCGCCGGCACGTAGACCATGGCGCCGCGCAGGGAATGGTGGAGGGAGTCGGCGTGGATGGAGATGAATATCGACTTGCCGACGTCGCCGGTTTCTTTCACCGACCGGCGGTGATGGCTATTGGCGAGGTACCACCGAAGATTGGCGGAGACCTTGGTGTCGCGAATGGGGTACTCGGGCGACGTCAAGACCGTATGGCGTCGTGAGCGCGGCAAGACGTCCTTGTCGATCAGTCGGAACTCCCGGCCGTCTCGTGTCGTCGCGACCACCTTCGCGGCGGTGGTCCGCTCAAGCAAGAGCTTGGCCCGCAGCATCACGTCGTAGACGTAGACGCTTTCCCACGTGCCGCGGTGGTCGACGCCTGGATCGTCGCCGCCGTGCCCGGCGTCGAGGATGACGGTGATGCCTTCGAGCCGTGAGGCGCGGACGGTGTTGCTGTATTTTGAGCTCTCAGCCCGATTCTTTTCCCATTCTTGCCGCCGCGGGTCGTCGCTCGGCAGGAATTCCGGGAGCAGCAGGTCCATGGGGATCCGGACCTTCTGGCCGATCGGCATGTCGGTGACATCGGCGATGCCGTTCTGCCGGGCGAGGTCTGCCGCGACGCTATTGACCTCCTTGGCCGAGATGATGCCGGTGAAGCGCACGACCACAGAGGAGTAGAGGGCTTCGCCGCGCTTGAGCCGGTATACCGCGAAGTCGCCTTGGCTATCGCTTTCGAAGACCAGCTGTCCGTCGCCTGTTCCTGACGTCGAGCCGGCCGCACCTGAGCCGGTCGCACCTGAGCCGTTCGCACCCGCCGACGGCTGGGCTCCGGCGATCGCTTCGGCGCCCGGCGGCGGCAGCAGCTGCTGGAACGGCGCCGAGAGCAGGTCGCGGGGAATCAGGATCACCTGATTGCCGCGCAGGGCGTAGTCGCCGTCGAGACGATTGAGCTCACCGATTTTCGAAAAGTCGTTTCCCCGCCCTGTGAACCACTCCGTCACCTTCCACAGCGTGGGCGAGCGCCCCCGGGGCACCCGGTGTCGCCAGCCGTCGACGGTGGCTTCATCGTTCGGGAAGAGGGCCTTGATGACCTCGATCTTGAGTGCGTCCCTGAGCGCCGAATAAGGGACCTTGTAGCGGACGCCGGACAGCAGCCGTCGGGGTCGCCGGTTGAGTCGAGAGATCTCGTCGACGGCGGCCGTCGAGCCGGTGAGGCGGCGGGTGAAGGCCCAGAGCCCTTCGCCCTGGAGGGGCTTCGACTCGATGAGGAGCACATCCTCATCGGTCAGCGTCGCCACCATGCCGTTCTCCAGCGAACGGCGTAGCGTCGCCGCCTCGCCGGGGGCGGCGAGGGCTAGGTAGAAAATCCCAAGAGTCGCAAGCAGGCCCGCCGCGCGGAAGGCTGTCCACATCGAAGGGCGATCGCTCCAGTCAGGCGTTAGCGGAAAATTCCGGACTTGCGGTCCGAGCTCGGGGCTTGGCCGCCGCCGCCCGTGAGGCGCTGGTTCAGCTCGCGGATCCGTTCGCGCGCCTGCATCATCTTCTGATTCATCTCGTCCTGGACGCGACTGAAGTCCGCCCGCATCTTTTCCGCTTCTTGTCGCATGTCTTGGAGCCGACCTTCCATCTGCCGAATTTGCTCGTCGCGGTCGGCGATATTCTGCTCCAGAAGTTGGATGTGCTCCTGCTTCGAGCCGAGATTTTCCTTATTCTTGACTTCTTGCTCTTCGTAGAGCTTGCGGAATTGCATCAGCTCCTGAATCTCGGCGAAATCTGCGCTGGACACGTCGCCTTCTCCTTTTTTCTCGAGGTTGGGGAAGAGGCGCCGCAGCTTGAGCGAAAGATCGTCCGGATCCGGCGACTGATCCATGGCTTCTTTATAGGTGATCTCGTTGTGCACCAGGAGGGCGAGCAGAGACTGATTCATGCTCTGCATGCGGTAGAAGCCGACGGAAGCCTCCAGTTCTTCGTGCAGCTCGCGCGTCTCGCCCTTCTCTACCATCTTGGCGATTTTCGGCGAGTTGCGCAGGATTTCGAGGGCGGCGATGCGTCCGCGGCCGTCTTTTCTGCGCACCAGTTTCATCGAGACGACGGCGGCCAGCACCTGGGCGAGCTGGGCGCGGACTTGTGACTGCTGGTCGGCGGGGAAGGAGTCGAGGATACGGTCGACGGTCTGCGTCGCGGTATTGGTGTGCAGCGTGGAGAACACGAGGTGGCCGGTCTCGGCGGCGGTGATCACCGTGCTGATCGTGTCAGGGTCGCGCATCTCGCCGACCATGATCACATCCGGATCTTGGCGCATGGCGTTGCGGAGGGCCTCGTCGAAGGCGATCGTGTCGGTACCGAGCTCACGCTGGGAGATCGACGCCATGCCGTCCTGGAAGAGAAACTCGACCGGATCCTCGATCGTGATGATGTGCACGGGGCGTTGTGCCGTCACCCACTTGATGATGGCCGCGAGCGTCGTGGATTTGCCGCTGCCGGTGGGGCCGGTCACAAGGACGAGACCCATATGGAGTTTGCAGAAATCGTAGAGCACGGACGGAAGATCCAGCTCGTCGAGGGATTTGCACTCGAATGGAACCCGGCGGAAGACGCCGGCATAATGGCTGCGCTGGGTATAGATATTGCCGCGGAAACGGGCCACGCCTGGCACGCCGTAGCCGATGTCGACCGACATGGTTTCTTCCAGCTTCCGGCGCTGATTGTCTTTCTGCACCACCCGTTCGACGACCCGAGCCATATCGTCGATCGACAGCGGGTCGGTCTTGAGCGGCAGCAGCTTGCCGTTGATCCGGAGTAGCGGTGGTCGCCCGGGCTTCAGGTGAAGATCTGAAGCTCCCTGCTTGGTCATGATGGTCAGGAGCTGATCGATATCGAGAACGTGACCGGACATGTCTTCTCCTGCGGTGTCGAAGGCTTCATGTCAAGCGTCCGCGGATGGAAAGGTCGGAACCGCGGGGAGCTGGGGCGGGCTTGAAGCCAGTAGAGCCCCGAAGCCATCGGAGAACCGCCGGTGCTAGTTTATCAGTGTGCGCCCGCCCCCGCGCGAGGTCAGCGGACGCACGGGTTCCCGGGACGATCTTGACTTACGCTGGATTGCCGCCTACACTCCCCCGCATGGCTACAACGCATCCACGCGGCACTTATCTGACCGAACGCCAGAAAGCGATTTTGGAATTCATCGCCGATTACCAACAGCGCCATGGTATCTCACCGACCCACCGTGAGATCCGTGATCAGTTTGGCTACTCGTCGTTTGGCACGGTTTATAAGCACCTCAAGCTCCTCCAGCAGAAGGGTTACCTGCACCGTGACTGGAATCAGAAGCGCGGCTTGGAGCTGCTCCGCGCCGTGCCCGGGGTGGCGAGGGCTGAAGCCGAAGTGCCTTTCCTCGGCGAAATCGCCGCCGGCCAGCCGATCGAAGCCTTGCCGGGCCGCGAAGAAATGGCCGTTCCGGGCCACCTTTTCGGCGGCGACGCGGCCGACCACTACGTGCTGCGCGTGTCCGGCGAATCGATGATCGATGAAGGCATCCACGACGGCGATCTGGTGGTCGTCCTGCGCCGTGAAGAGGCCGTCGCCGGCGAGATGGTCGTGGCGCTGATCGACGGCGATGCCGCGACGCTGAAACGTTTCTATCCCGAAGGCGATCGGGTGCGGCTACAGCCGGCGAATCCGAATATGCAGCCGATTTTCGTGCCGTCGGATGCGGTTAAGGTGCAGGGTGTAGTCGTGGGTCTGATGCGCAAGTTCTGACGGCGCACCCGCCGCCGGCGAGATTCAGGACGACGCTTAAGGCAGCCCTAGAGCTGCGCGATCCGCGCTTCGAGCTGGGCGATCCGCTCAGCATCTAGATTCATGCTGCGCAGGAGTTTGAGGGCGAGCTGCGCTTCGAGCTTCTTGCCCTGGGCAATGAACTGTTCGCAGCTCGCGAGGCCCTGCTGGATCGACTGCCGGCGCCGGTCTGCGGCTTCGAGCTCGGCGACGCGATTGAACATCTGGGTCGATCGCGGGTCATCGGGGAATCGCTGACCGAAGTGCTGCGCGACTTCCCGGGCGGCTTGCCACTGCCGGGCCCCGAGGTGTTGGTCAAAACGGTCGATGAGGCCCTGGGCTTCCGAAGCGTCGCGCAGGCGCTGCGAAGTTTCTTCGATGCGCCGGGCGTAGGTCTGGATGGTGACCCTCGGTACGTCGGTGGCCTGGAGCTCGGCGAGCGCCTGATGGGCGCGCGGGGTGTCTCCGGCGGTCAGGGCGTCGTCGATTTCCTGCTTTAGGCGACCGATGCCAGCGCTCGCCGCCTGGCCCTGCTCGGCGGCTTCCAGCTCGGCGCTGAAGGTCTCGGCGGGCAAGCCCATGGGGTCGAGCTTCTGGAGAGCATCGAGCTGGCGCCGGGCGCCCCCGAGGTCGCCGCCTTGGAGCGCTACGCGGCCGGCGGCGAGCAGCTCGTCGATGCGCGAATGGAGGGCGACTTCGCGGTCCAGGTCGCGGACCCAGATGCGCAGCTCATCGAGCCGCGGATGCTGGGGAGCGATTTCCTCGAGCGTCTGGAGCGCCATCTGGGCGAGGGGCTTCTTTCGCTGCTGAACGGCCCGGATCACCATGTCTTCCGCCTGGCGCAATCGCTCCGCGTGCTTGTGCTGGCGCTCGGCCGCGTGCAGCTGCTCCCTGAGGTAGTCGAGGCCGGCGAGGTTAGGCGCCGACTGGTCGAGCTGATCGGTCAGTCTCCGGGCGACGTCGAGCTGGCCGGCTTGGGCAGCGGCGAGGGCGCGCTGCAGGAGGCGCTCCGGCGGCTCGCGACGGCTGGCGTCCCGTTCAAGGTCGGCGAGGAGCTGCTTGCGCTCATCTTTCGAGAGACGGATGCCTGGCGGTTGATCGGCCACGAATTTGGGGGTCCCTACATCAAGGCGGAAGAAGAACGGGTTTCAAGACACGTTAGTGTATCGAAAATGGCACCAAGTCGACGCGCCGTCGTCGCGCCCGCGTCATGCTCATGTGGCATGATTTGCGCGATGCTTACGGGACGAAACCGGTTTGCACCGGCAATTCTACTCGCCTTGGTCAGCCTCGGCGTCTCGCCTTTTATGGGCTTGCTGAGGGATGTGCTCTTTTCGGCCCTCGGAGGCTCGGCTCTGAAGGTCCTGGGGGGAGCCCTCGCGCTGCTCGGCCTCGCCGTGATGATAGCGACCGTGCTCAGCATTCGAGACCGGCGCGCTCCGCGCTACGGCTTGCTGGCGGCGGTGGCCGTCTTGCTCCTGATCCAGACTTTCGTGCTCGGATCCGGCCACGCCAAAGTGGACCTGGTGGAGAAGGTGCATATTTTTCAGTACGGAGCCCTGGCGGTACTGCTCTATTGGGCTTTGCTGCCGGCGAATCGGATCGTGGGTCCGGCGATTCTCGGACTGCCCCTGCTCTGGGCCACCCTCGTCGGGGTGGGGGAAGAATCCGTCCAGGGGTTCTTCAGATTCCGCGTCGCGGATATCCGAGATGTGGCGCTCAACAGCATTGCGGCGTGCTGCGGCGTCTTTTTGGCCCTGGCGCTGTGGCCGCCCGACGGCTGGGTGCCTTCGTCGGGGGAGCGACGTCGGCTGCTGCGGTGGGCCGCGGTGCTTGTGCTGGCCGTCGGTGTCTTCTTCCATACCGTGCACGTGGGCTATCTGATTCACGACGAAGACATTGGACACTTTCGGTCGTGGTTCAGCCAGTCCGAGCTCGAATCACTGGCGGAGGAGCGGGCCGTCGCGTGGGCGGAGGAACCGCCCGACGGCCGCGCTTGGCATCGCAAGGACTACTACCTCTGGGAGGCGGCGAGCTACGCCAACCACCGCAACGCGTCTTACAACGCGGGCCACTGGACGCTGGCGTGGCAGGCCAATCGGATCCTGGAGCGCTACTACGGCCCTTTCTTGGACCTCCCGCGTTTCCGCAACGCCGGAAAACATCGCTACGGCCCAGAAGTGTGGCGGCAGCTCGAAGGGAAAGCGACGCCCGACCCGGCGACTTATCTCAGTCCCGTGCACGGCGATTCCCTCTACACGTGGCCGCGTGGCCTTTTCCTGGCGATGGTGGTGAGCCTCGCCGGGGGCCTAGGGGCGGCCTCGATCCGTTCGGGTCCCTAGGCCTTCGAGCCCGAGCGTTTCCGCCCGGGTCTGCCCAGGCGCGAAATTCCTCGAGATTGTGAACGAAAAAGTTGGAGTGGGGGGTTGCATCGCAAAAGAAGATATGCAAATATCTCTATAGACAGGTTGCTCCGGGGGAAACGATCTTGAGAATCGCCCCCCGGATCGCCAAGGACAACGAGGTCTTCCTCTCCCTCCCTCCGGTTCTGGGCCAATCGGAGGATTTTTTTTGGGCGGATTTTCGAGGCGAGATCACCGCCCGCAAGTGATCTCCCCCGGTACAGCGGCGACGACGGGGATGGGCCAACCGGGGGGCGGTCTACGGCAGATCTCCCCGGGCCTGGCCTTGCGGGGCGAGCTCGAGGAACGGAGGGGCTCCGGCGGCGCCGAGCCCTTCGGGCGACAGAGCTCCCGAAAACGACAGCGCCGCCGTCCGAAAGGACGGCGGCGCAGATCGCACAGTCGGGGAGAGGTCGACGATTACTGCAACCAGAAGCTCGCCGTGATGTTGAAGTAGACCGGCACCGGGTTGCCCTGGAGGTCGCGGGCGGGCTTGAATTTCCACGTCGAGATGGTCTCGAGTGCCGATTTGTCGAGGCCGAGGGGCAGACCCTTGATGACCTTGAGGTTGGCGACGTCGCCCTCCTCGGTGACCACACAGGACAGGATCACGACGCCTTGGATTCGGGCTTGGCGCGCCTCTTCCGTGTAGCGGGGCTGCGGCTTGTGGATAGCGATCGGCTTGGCGACACCGTCGCCGACCTGCAGGGCATCGCCTTGAAACGTGGCGCCGAAGTCGACGCCGGTTCCCGGGTCGGGGCCGTCCGGGATACCAAAAACGACGTCGTCGAGGGTGGTTTCCGGCAGGTCTGGCACCTCGACGGGGGCGACTTCGATGGGCTCCGGATCGTCGGGAGTGGGGTCGGGGATGGGGATTTTCTTCGCCTTCTTCTTGGGCACCTGCTGCTCTTGGCGCTCAGCCTTCGGCGGCGGCGGCTTGAATCGTGCCTGCTGCAGCACGTAGACCTTGCCGGGCTTGCCGACGTATTGCGTTTCGCGGGTGACCTCGGGGAAGACGACAAAGAAGAGCGCGAGGTGCGCGATGGCCGCCACCACAATCAGAATCCGGAACCGACGTCGGTCGGCCCGACTCTCGCCGCCGAGCTGTGAGAGTAAGAGCTCCGCAGGTTCGGGGAGAGGTTCGGGTTCCCGGGAGAACTGGGGCGGCGTCGGCGACCCGGCATCCGGAGAAGACGGAGCCTCGGGAGTCGCTTCGAATGGGGGGATTGCCAATGGGGTTTCCGGAAGGAATCGGTCGCGGCCGGCGTCGGGCGGATTCTCTCGTGTGGTCAAGCTCATCGAGGACGCTCCGTTGGGCAAAGTGGGGGGCGGGCGTGGAGCGAGCTCGGCCGGTGGGCCGAGCGTAGCAGAGGCGGGGGTGGGGCCCGCTGAGATGTGCTCTCTATCGATGCAAGGTAGCTGCCAGGAGGCGAGCTTGCGTCGAATCGTCGCGGGCCGCAATTCTGCTGCGAAATACGGCGGCCGGCGACTAAGGGTTCGCTACGGAGCTCGCCTTGGAGACGAGTCCGTCACCAAATAGGGACGGAGTCCAGGACGGCAGGGGTGAATGGGTGCGCGTTTCCGCCCACCGGCGCCGAGCCGCGAGGACCTTCCGACTAGGCGAGGCGCCGGATCAGCACGACGGTTTGGTCGTCGCCCTGCGCCTGGCCTTCGGCCCACTCGATCATCGTGCGATCGATGGTCGAGAGGATCTCCGTCAGCGGACGGTCGAAGAGATCGCGCAGGAGGTCAACGAGTCGTTCCAACCCGAACTCTTCGTCGTCCGTTGATTCGCACTCGGTGATGCCGTCGCTATAAATACAGACCAGATCGCCTCTGCCGATGTCGAGGGTCGACGCCGCGTAACTGGCGGACGGCACCAAGCCGACGGGAAGGCCGCTTGAGGCCAACTCCACAACCTCGCCGTCAGCCCGCAGCAGAATGCCAGGGTTATGGCCGGCATTCAGGTAGCCGAGCCGGGCGTTTGCGGTGTCGAGCGTGGCGAGCACGAGAGTGATGAACTTGTTGGCGCTCGACGCTTCGCAGATGTGGCTGTTGAGGCGCTCGACCAGCGCCGGTCCGACCTCCATCCGATCGAGCAGGACCCGCAGGGCGGAGTGGAGCGTGGAGACGAGCAGGGCCGCGGGCATACCTTTGCCCGTGACGTCGCCCACGGTGACGCCGAGGCTGTCTTCGCCGAGATTCTGGAAGCCGAAGTAGTCGCCGCCGACCTGGCGGGCGGGGCGATTCCAGCCGATGACTTCGTAGCCCGGGACCTGCGGCATGGCCTTCGGCAGCAGCTGCTGCTGGATCTCGGCGGCCAGCTCCATTTCGCGCTCTAGACGCTCCTTATCGAGGGCGAGCTTGTGGAGTTTGGCGTTTTCGAGGGCGATGGCCGCCTGGTTGGCGAAGAGCATCAGGGTCCGTCGGTCACGGACCTGGAACGGTCCGACGCCGGTGCGGGACTCTTTGTCCGCGACCACCAGCAGGCCTCGCCGCTCCCCTTCAACTTCGACGGGTGAGGCGAGGAGGTGGCGGGCGCCCGGCAGCAGCTCTTCGGGGAAGAGCTCGCCGGTCGAGAGCGCCGTCACGTCGATCTCGTCGGCGGTAAAGCGATCGAGGGCGACGCCGCCGAGGTGGCCGGCGAGAAAGTAGCCGTCGTCATCGAGCAGGTAAAGGGCCCCGCGCCGCGCATCGAGCAGCAGAATCGCGCGCATGAGAACCTCTTCGCCCAGGCTGTCGAGGTCCAGGGTCGAAGCGATAGCGAGGCCGACCTCGTAGAGCGCCTCGAGCTCGACGCCGCGGAACATCGCCTGGAAGTTCTCCGCTTGGAGGCGTTCCTTAAGCTGGCTGATGCGGGCGCCGGCGGCGACCAGAAGCAGCGGATCGTCGGCGGGGCGGTCGTGCAGCACGGCGACGCCGGGCAGATCAAGCCGCGTGAAGGGGGCCGGAATATCGCCGTCGAGTTCCGACGGCAGGTCCGCCGGTCCGGCGGCGGCCAAGCGCATCATGCGCTCGTCGACCTCGGCGTAGATCGCCGCCGAGGCCCCGTCCCTCGCGGAAGTCCACGACTCGAGCTGGGCAGAAAGCACGCGGCGATCGTCGCCCCGGCGCTTTTCTAAAGAGAAAAGAGGCTCTAGGGAGGCGGCGCTACGGCCCGTCGCGACAGAGCTTTGGGGAGAGGAGGATTCAGGGTCGGGGGGAGACATGGCTTGGGCGGTGCCGTCTCGGAGGGCCGGTTGGGGAAGTCAGGGGGGGCGGCGAGGGGGCCGCGACCGGCGTCAGCCGAGGTTGGAGAGCGCAGTCTCCTCGTCGCTGTAGATGGCGGCGTATTGGGTCAAGCCCATGATGTTGAAAGTCTTTTCGATGGTCGGCGTCAAGCTGCAAAAGGCGAGCCGGCCGTCGATTTCAAGCATCTTCTCAATGATCTCGATCAGGATGGAAATGCCGATCGAATTGACGATCTTGGTCTTCGCCAGGTTCAGCAGGAGCTTCTTATGCCCGCTATCGATGAGCTCGTAGGCGACCCGGGCGATCTCTTCGCCGCCCTGGTTGTTGATATAGCCGTCGGTATAGATCACGGCGACGTCGCCGGTCTTGCTTTCGACGGTTAACTTCAAAGTCTCAGTCATCGGACGCTCCAGGAATCACCGCAGCTTCGTCATGGTGACGGTCGTACCGTCTGAATCTGACTGGATCTCCACGTCATCCATCAGGCCGTGGATGATGCGCAGGCCGTGGCCGCGCTTTTGTGGCTCTGTAGGCTTCTTCGAGACAACCACTTCCGTGTGCGAGAAGCCGGTTCCCTTATCCTGGATTGTGATCTCCAGTCCGCGCGGATCGGCGTCTTCGCCTAGGACGAGCAGTCGCATGTGCACTTCGCGTTTCCGGGCTCCGCTATGCTCGAAAGCATTGATGCAGGCTTCGACGACGGCCATCCGGACTTCGTCGATCTTATCGCGACTCATGCCGATATGTTCGCCCAGCGCACCAGCAGTCTTGCTGGCGGTGAGCTCCATATCTCGGATCATCGGCAATGTGAGCGTGATTTGCTGCATGACGCGTGCTCCGGCTTCCCGGTTAACGACTATCGTTCCGACTTTCTCGGGCAGTTCCGATGGACTCAGTCAGAAAGTGAGGTAAACCTGGAGCAGGTACATCACGGCGGGATGGATACGGTCTTGGAGCAAGAGCCAAGCGAAGCTCGACAGGGTCCCTGCGGACAACAGGACGTTGACCGGGATTTTGGGTAGAGCTTCAACGCGGGTACGTGCGGAGTCTAGCATGAGATCCTCCTGGCGGTTACTAGCTGTAAGTAGCAAGGTTGTTGCCAGGTTTCACTTTTTCTCGAAAAAAGTCTGAAAAAGCAGTCTCTATGCAGATTTAGCTCTATTCGCCCGCGTAGGCAATCGGGCGGGATGTGCGACATTTCGCCGCATGCGGCGATCTGGTTCGCGTTGCATTCGCCTAAAGCTCGCCTATATAGGGGTTTTAAGGCTTATGCGGCAAAATGCCGCATAAGCGGCAAAATGTCGCATCGAGCTAAAACCCCTTGCGTTGAAGGGTTCTCCGGTCGATGCCAAGTAGCTTGGCAGCCGCGCTCTTATTGCCGTCGGTGGTGCGGAGGACTCTTTGTATATGGCGTCTTTCGGCGGCGGCTAGATCAAGATCGTCGGCGGGGTCTTCAATAGCCTCACCGAGCATGGAGCGAAGGAGCTCGACATCGATCTTGACGTCGGCGAGTGAAACGGCCCCTTCCACCAGGTTCTGGAGCTCGCGGACGTTGCCGGGGAAATCGTAGGAGAGCAGCAGTCCCAGCGCTTCCGGGCCCAGTGACGGAGGCTCGAGGCCCTCGCGGCGACAAAACTCCTCGATGAAGAGGCGAACCAGATAGGGCACGTCCTGCCGACGGTGGCGCAGCGCGGGGAGCTCGATGTCGACGCCTTTGAGGCGATAGTAGAGGTCCTCGCGGAAGCTACCCTCGCGGATGCGATCTTCGAGCGTCTGGTGGGTGGCGGCGACCACCCGCACGTCCACCGGAATCGGCCTTTGGCCGCCGACGTGGGTGACTTCGCGCTCTTGGAGCGCCCGCAGCAATTTGACCTGGAGCGCGGGCTGCA
The DNA here is from genome assembly GCA_038747035.1 of Acidobacteriota bacterium. Lineage (GTDB taxonomy): Bacteria > Acidobacteriota > Thermoanaerobaculia > Multivoradales > J023 > JAUIJL01. The sequence continues at coordinate 41,039 of JBCDKB010000005.1, forward strand.
TGTCGCCGATTTCATCGAGGAAGAGCGTGCCGCCGTCGGCGAGCTCGAATTTCCCGCGCCGCGCCGCGACGCCGGTCGCTACGCCGCCTTCAATGCCGAAGAGCTCCGATTCAAGGAGGGCCTCCGGCAGGGCGCCGCAGTTGATCGCCACCAGCGCCCCGCTGCGTCCGGAGAGGGCATGGATCAGCTTGGCGATGAGCTCTTTGCCGGTGCCGCTTTCGCCGCGGAGCAGCATGTTGACGTTTCTCGGCGCGACTCGCTCGACCACATCGAGGACCTGGCGCATCTCGGGCGCATGGGCGACGATGCGGTGTCCTTCCAGCTCATCGACGAGACGTCCTTTGAGGGCTTTATTCTCCTCTTCGAGGCGCTCGCGCTGCGTCACCAGATCCTCGAATTGTCGGGCGGAGTCGAGGGAAACGCCGGCGAGGGCGGAGACGGAGTCCAAGAATCGCTGGTCGCCGGCGGAAAATCCAACGTCTTCATCGCTCCGTGTTTCTTTGTCGAGCAGCGCGAGAAATCCGAGAAATACACCTCTATATACAAGGGGCGTCGCCAGGAGCTCCCGAAAGGGCCTGCCGGTGAGCTCGCCGTCCCGGCGCTGAATGGGATGACCTTCGGCGAGCAGGTCTCGCCAGAGGGGTCCGGCCAAGAGGGAGGAGCCCTCCGGCGGACGCGGCCAGCCGACGGTGGCGAGGGCCCGGGCGGCGCCGAAAGCGTCGCGGGTGACGGCGACCGCCGCCGCGGGATCGAGCACCGCGCACACCAGCTGAAGCAATTCTTCCAGGAGCTCCTGCTCCGGCCGGTCAGCATGCAGCGTGAGGGCCAGATCGTAGAGGGTCTCCAGCTGCAGGATGCGGCGTTTCTCGACGAGATCGGCGGTCCTGGGCATGGCGCCGAGTCTATCGCTGGCGGCGTCGGGGCTTAGGAGAAAGGGCCGCGATCAAGAGCTGTTGACAGCCCCAGGTGCCTTTGCTACATTCTGCGGCCCTCGACGGCGGGTAAGCCCGCGCGGTGGTGCATGCCGCCGAAGCCGGACAAGCCTCCGCCGAGTGGTCGGACGCGACGCCGTCGCCGATGACCGCAGGCGACGATTGTCCCGAGCCCCTTAAGCCCGGCGACGACCGCCCGAAAGATCTTCATAGACCCGTAGCTCAGTTGGTTAGAGCGCTACGTTGACATCGTAGAGGTCAGCGGTTCAAGTCCGCTCGGGTCTACCAAAATCTTTCCCCCAGCTCTTTCTCTAGGCGCTTAGCTCAGCTGGTTAGAGCGCTACCTTCACACGGTAGAGGTCAGCGGTTCAAGTCCGCTAGCGCCTACCAGGCTCACTCCCCAGAGCCTGCCCCCAAACGGCGAGCGGTCATCGACAGCTCGCCGATTTAGTGTCTCCAGAGATTGTTTCCAAAGTCTTAAAGGTCTCGAGACCCCCGTACCCTTCCAAGGCGCCGACTGCGCGCCCACCCCGAAAAGAATAGAGCCATGAGCCAGCCAGAACTCGAGTTGACGCTGCCCGACGGATCCGTGCGCACCATCGCCGCCGGCGGGACTGCCCTCGACGTGGCTCTTTCGATCGGCCCTGGCCTAGCGAAAGCCGCGGTCGGCGCCGAGCTCGACGGCGCGCCCATCGACCTGCGGGCCCCGATCGCCAAGTCCGGCGGCTTCCGCCTCTTCACCAAGAAGGATGCGGAAGCCGGCGACTTCATCCGGCATAGCGCTGAGCACGTGCTCGCCGACGCCGTGCAGCGACTGTGGCCCGGGACCGAGATCGACGCCGGTCGCCAAGACCATTCCGAGAAGTTCCAATACGACTTCCGCTTTCCCCGCGCATTCTCGCCGGAGGATCTCGAGCAGATCGAGACGATGATGCGGAAGATCGTCAAGGAAAAGCACCGCTTCGAGCGCATCGAAGTCTCGCGCGACGAGGCGGAGAAGATCTTCCAGGAGCGCGGCGCCGAGCTGAAGCTCGATCGTCTCAAAGACATCCCTGCCGGCGAGACCATCACGCTTTACAAGCACGGCGAGTTCCTCGACCTTTGCCGCGGCCCCCACGCCCAGGACACCAAGCAGATCGGCGCCATCAAGCTGCTCGAGACGTCCGGCGTCTACTACCGCGGCGACGAGTCCAACGAGCAGCTGCAGCGAATCTACGGCACCGCCTTCGCCAGCAAAGAGGAGCTCAAGCTCTACGAAGAGCGCCTGGAGCAGGCCCGGGCCCGCGACCACCGGCGCCTGGGCCCCGAGCTCGATCTCTTCAGCATGCATCCGACGGCGCCGGCGAGTCCGTTCTTCCACCCGAAGGGCACCGTTGTTTATAACGGCCTGATCGACTACGTCCGGGAGCTCTACGCCGAATTTGGCTACGAGGAAGTGGTGACGCCGCAGATCCTCGACGTCGACCTCTGGCACACCTCGGGTCACTACGCGAACTACCGCGAAAATATGTATTTCACCGAGGTCGACGATCGGCAGTACGCGGTCAAGCCGATGAACTGCCCGACCCACTGCCTCATCTTCGGGACCCGCCTCCGGTCCTACCGTGACCTGCCGATTCGCTACGCCGACTTCGGCCGCGTCCATCGCTACGAGCGCTCGGGCGTCGTCACCGGCCTCACGCGCGTGCGCACGTTCTGCCAAGACGACGGCCACATCTTCTGCACCGACGACCAGGTCGAAGAAGAAGTGCTCGGCGTCGTCGACATGATCCACCGGGTCTATGAGACCTTCGGCTTCGATGACGTGGTCATCATGGTGTCGACCCGACCAGAAAAGCGCATCGGCACCGACGAGCTCTGGGATCGTTCGGAAAGCGCCTTGATGCGCGGCCTCGACCGGCGAGGCATCGCCTACCAGATCAACGAGGGCGACGGCGCCTTCTACGGTCCGAAAATCGACTTCAAGGTCAACGACGCCATCGGCCGCTCGTGGCAGCTCGGCACCGTCCAGCTGGACTATCAGCTCCCCGAGCGTTTCGACTTGAACTACATCGGCGCCGACGGCCAAGAGCACCGTCCGGTCCTCATCCATCGGGCCATGCTCGGTTCCCTCGAGCGTTTCCTCGGCATCCTGATCGAGCACACCGCCGGCGCCTTCCCGGCGTGGATCGCCCCGGTGCAGGCCACCGTGTTGCCGGTGTCGGAGAAGTTCCTCGACTACGGACGCCAGGTCGGCCAGCAGCTCTCGGCTTCCGGCTACCGGGTGGAGGTCGACGAGCGCGGCGAGAAGCTCGGGTATAAGATCCGCGAAGCCCAGCTGCAGAAAGTGCCGTATATGCTGATCGTCGGCGGCCGTGAGCAGGACTCCGAGACCGTCAACGTGCGCTTGCGCACCGGCGAAGAGCTCGGCGCCCTCTCGGTCGACGACCTCCGGGCCCGCCTCGACACCATCATTCCTTCCCGTAGCCTCGAGCTCTAGCGAGTTCGAATTTCCGACCCAGGAGACGTTCGATGCCGAAACAGAAAAGCCATCGCGGCGCGGCCAAGCGCTTCAAAGTGAGCGCGAAAGGCAAGGTGCTTCGCCATCATTCGGAGACCAGTCACATGTTCACCGCCAAGTCGCAGAAGCGAAAGCGCAAATTGCGTAAGGCGGCGCTCGTGTCTCCGTCGATGGAGAAGACCATCAAGAAGCTGCTGCTCAAAGAGTAGTCAGCCGTCCACCATGCGGACCGCACGCGGTCCGAACTTTCACCACGGTCGGCGCTGGGTCGATGGTCACCGCCATCACGACCCGAACCTGTCCAGCGTCGCCGCGGCCGCCTTAAGCGGTCGATCTCCGCTCCCAACGAGCGCAAACGAGGTTCCCAATGCCAAGAGTCAAGCGCGGAAATAAACGCGCCAACAAGCGCCGCCGGATATTGAAGCTCGCCAAGGGCTACTACGGCATGAAGTCGAAGAACTACCGCATTGCCAAGCAGGCGGTAGACCGTGCCCTCGCCTACGCCTACCGCGATCGCCGCCAGCGTAAGCGTCAATTCCGTCGCCTGTGGATCACGCGGATCAACGCCGGCGCCCGTCAGCACGGCCTGTCGTACAGCCGTTTCATCGACGGCCTGAAGAAGGCGAATTGCGCCGTGGATCGCAAGATCCTCGCCGACCTCGCCGTGCACGAACCGGCGGCTTTTGCCAAGCTCGCCGACGTCGCGAAGCAGAGCCTCCAGGCCGCCTGAGACCGCTTCGTCACGTCGGATAACCCTCGGCCACAGGCCCTTTGCGCCTGAGGTCGGGGGTTATTGCATTTCTGCGGAGACGACGGACCGCGAGCAAGTAGCGAAGAGGAACCGGGCCGAGTAAGCTTCGGCCTCGTCCAAGCACGGTGGAGGAGAGAAAGATGACGACGCCGCTTGAAGAATTAAAAAACCTTGGCGAGGCCTTCGATCGGGCCGCCGACGCCGTCGCCGATTCCGAGGCGTGGGATCGGCTGCGGGTGGCGTGGGTCGGCCGCAAGCAAGGCCGCCTCCGCGATTTGATGTCGCGGATGAAAGACATCGCCAAGGAAGACCGGCGGGCCTATGGCCAGGCGGTCAATCAGCTGAAGCAGCGGGTCGAGTCCAAAATCGAGACGCTCAAAGCCGATATGGAGGCGCGCGTCGCCGCCGAGGCGAGTGCCGCCGCGGCCCTCGACGTGACGCTGCCTGGGCGCCAGCCGGCCCTCGGCTCCCTGCATCCGATGACCCACGTCGTCCGCGAGATGACCCAGATCTTTGCGGAGATGGGCTATTGCGTCGCCGAAGGGCCTGAGATCGAAGATGATTTCCACAACTTCGAAGCGCTGAATTTTCCCCCGGACCATCCGGCGCGCGAAACCCAGGACACCTTCTTCTTTCCGGGCGGTATGTTGCTGCGCACCCACACGTCGCCGGTGCAGATCCGGACCATGCTCGACCGAGAGCCGCCGATCCGGGTCATTTGCTACGGCCGCGTCTTCCGCAATGACAACGACTTGCGCCACTCGCCGATGTTCCACCAGATTGAAGGTTTGGCGATCGGCGAAGGGGTCACCTTCGGCGACTTGAAGGGCACCCTCGACGCTTTTGTCAAGCGTCTATTCTCCGAGTCGACGCAGATGCGTCTGCGTCCGAGCTTCTTCCCGTTCACCGAGCCGTCCGCCGAAGTCGACATCACCTGCGCGGCGTGCGGCGGCGTCGGCTGTGCGACGTGCTCTAACACCGGCTGGATGGAGATCCTCGGCTGCGGCATGGTCGACCCGCGGGTGCTGCGCAACTGCGGCATCGACCCCGATCGCTACAGCGGCTTCGCCTTCGGCCTCGGCGTTGATCGCGTCGCGATGAATCGCTACGGAATCCCCAATATCCGCACGCTCTTCGACAACGACGAGCGTCTGCTGCGCCAGGTGCGAGGCTAAGGAGCGCGTCGATGCAATTCTCCAAGAACTGGATCGGTGATTACGTCGAGCTGCCGGCGGAGGTCGAGAAGCTCGGCGAGCGCTTGACCAACGCCGGGCTGTCCGTTGAAGGCCTCGAGGTCTGCGGTGACGACCACCTGATGGACCTCGACGTCACCACGAACCGACCCGACTGCATGAACCACTTCGGCTTAGCGCGGGAAGTGGCGGCGATTTTTGGCCGCGAGCTGCGTCGGCCCGCGGTTGAGCTCGAGCCGGTGGCGGACGCCATCGAAGAGGTCGCAAGCCTCGAGATCGATGACTACGAGCTGTGCCCGCGATACACCGCGCTGGCGCTGCGCGGCGTCAAGGTCGGCCCCAGTCCGGACTGGCTGGTGGATCGCCTGGAGGCCATCGGCAGCCGGTCGATCAACAATATCGTCGACGTCACCAACTACGTGCTGTGGGAGACCGGTCAGCCGCTCCACGCCTTCGACCTGACGAAGATCGGCGGCGGTCACATTCGGGTGCGCCGCGCCGCCGAAGGCGAGACGCTCAAGACCCTCGACGGCGACATGCGTTCGCTCGACCCGTCGATCTTGGTCATCGCCGATGGGAAAGAGCCGATCGCACTCGCCGGCGTCATGGGTGGCTTTGACTCGGAAGTCACCGACGCCACCGTCGACGTGCTGATCGAGTCCGCCCACTTCGACCCGACGACCGTCCGCAAGGGCGCCAAGAAGCTCGGCCTGCACACCGACGCCTGCCACCGCTTCGAGCGCGGAGCCGACCCGGAGGCCTGCCTCGACGCCGCCCGCCGCGCCGCGGCCCTGATGATCGAGCTCGCCGGCGGTGAGCTGCTCGCCGGCGCCCTCGATCTTTACCGGCCGAGCGCTGAATGGCCGCCGCGGATCGAGATCGACGTCCGGAGGCTCGATCGCTTCGCCGGCGCGTCGATCGGATGGGAACGAACCCGCGACATCCTCGATCGCCTCGGTTTCGACTCGGCGCCGGTCGAGGGGCGCGATGACGATGGGCAGTGGCTCGAGGTCACGGCGCCGCCGTGGCGCTACTACGACTTCGAGAACGGCCACGCCCAGGACGTCTATGAAGAGGTGATGCGCATCTATGGCTTCGACGCCATCGAGGCGACGCTGCCTAACGTCGGTGGACCGGATGCGCCGGAGCTTCCGGAGCTGCGCCGCCGCCGTATCGTCCAGGACACCCTCGCCGCCGCCGGTTTCGCCGAGACGATCAACTTCGCCTTCCACAGCCGCGACGTCGACGACGCGTACCCTACGTTCTACGCCGACCGCGAAGCGATGGAGCTGGCCAACGCGCTGTCGGACCTCTACGCCATCATGCGCCGGTCGCTGCTGCCGAATCTGGTGGCGACGGCCCGCTACAACCAGCGTCGCGGCCGCGGCGCCGTCCGCGTCTTCGAAGTGGGCCGCATTTTCGGCGCCGACGCCGAGCAGGGCCGGGTCGAGATGGAAACGGTGGCGATCGTGCTCGGCTGCGTGCTCGGCACGCCGTGGTCGGGTCAGCGGAGCCTCGACTTCTTCGATCTGAAAGGCGTTGTCGAGGCGTTGGCGACCGCCCTATCGACCGAGCTTCGCTTTCGGTCCGCCGAGGCGCTGAAGCTGGTGCCGGGGGCGACGGCGGAGATTCTGAAGGGCGAAGGGCCCGTCGGCCTGATCGGTCAGCTGGACGAGCCCGACTTGGCCTACCCGCTGTTCGTTGTGGAGATCTCGCTCGATCGTCTCGGGGCTTCGACGGTCTCCCTCGAAACCAAGGCGCCGTCCCGCTTCCCGGGGATCGAAGTCGACCTGACCCTGGGTCACTCCCTCGACGTCCCGTGGCATGAGATCCGAGACGAAATCCAGAAGGCCGAAGTCACGGACCTGGTGTCTTTCGAGCTGAAGGATCGCTACGACGGCGAAGGCGTCGCCGCGGGTGCGGTGAACACGACGATCGCTTTTACCTACAACGCGGACGGCCGTTCGCTCCGGCACGATGAGATCAACGAGCGCCAAAGTGCGCTCGCGGCCCGACTCGAGCAGCGTTTCGGCCTTGGAGATGCCCGATGAGCTCAGAGTGGTTGCAGAATCTCGAAGAAAAAATCCAGCTGACCGCCCAGCGCTTGCGGGATCTCCGGGATGAAAACGAGCAGCTCGAAGCGCGCTGCAAGGAGCTGGAGTCGAAGGTTGAAGACCTGGAAACCCAGCTCCTGGAAGCCGCTGAAGAGGGCGGCGGCGCGGAGTGGCAAGAAGAGCGCGACGAGATTAAAACCCGCGTCGAAAAGCTCGTGGACCACCTCGGAGAGCTCCTGGCGGAGTGACGGAGGCGACCTCGCCCCTGTGCTATATTCCCCCCGCGACCGAGTCTCTGAACGAGCTACACCCGCCATCAGCAGAGTCTCTCGAGAATATTCCGCCGCCCTCTTTGGGGCGGCTCTAACGCGACCTGATCCGTAAAAAGTCGATCCGCGAATAGACGTTCTGCGAAGAGAAGATCCTAAGGATCACGCACGACCCGCACGAGGCCACATGACAGCACGAAGCACCACATCCGTGGACGTGGAAATCTTCGGTGCCGTCTACCACGTCCGGGGGGAGCAAGACCGGGAGTACCTGCTGAAGCTGGCGGAAATCGTCGACAGGAAGATGCGCGAAATCGGAGAGCACTTGCCGGTGGTGGACACGGGCAAGATCGCCGTTCTCGCCGCCCTCAACCTCGCCGACGAGATGCTCCAAAAAAACCAGCAGCAAGAAGGGGAACGGGTCGAGATCATGGAGAAAGTCACGGAGCTGACCGGTGAACTCGAGGCGGCTCTGGATTCAAAAAAGACCTCGGCGGCGCCGGCCGAGGCACCACAAGATTTGACAATTTAGGCATTTCCGCGTCGGCGATCGGACAACCGAAACATGTAGAACCGAATGTCTTGTATTCGGGAGTTCAAATCGCGCTGACCCGTGCCAGCCCCGCTCGACGGGGACGCTGACGGTCGACGCTGCGGACACCCACTTGGTTGGAACACGGTTCTAGCCACCTTCGGACCCACTCGTCACGCGGAAATGCTGTTCTTCTCCTCCACCCTCCCCACCCCTTTCATCACACCACCCGGGGTGGCTCTTAGTGAACAACATATTGATCTTGGCGGCGGTCCTTCTTCTCGCCCTAGGCGTCGCCATCCAGCTCTACTTCCTCTTCGCCCGCCGTGCGGCCCGCGGCGTCATCGAAGATGCGGAGAAGAAGGCTGAGGATATTCGGCAGCTCGCCCAGGAGAAGCACGACGCCACCGTGCGCGGCGCGGATCTCCAGGCGAAAGAGAAGCTGCTCCAAGCGCGGAACGAATTCGAGAAGGTCTCCCGCGAGCGCCGTTCGGAGCTTGAGACCCTCGAACGGCGCCTCCAGCTCAAGGAAGACGGTCTCGACAAGCGCCAGGAAGAGCTGGCGCAGCGAGAGAAAGAGACCGCCGATCACGAGCGCGGTCTTTCCCGCCAGGAAAAGCACCTGGGCCAGCGCCAGGAAGAGCTCGATCGACTGATCGACCAGGAGCGCCACAAGCTCGAGCAGATCGCCGGCCTCACGGCCCAACAGGCGAAAGAAGACCTCGTCCGCGTCATGGAGAAGGACGCGATGAATGAGGCCGCCCACCTGGTCAAGCGCATCGAAGACGAGGCCAAGGAAAGCGCCAACCGCAACGCCCAGCGCATCCTGGCCAACGCCATCCAGCGCAACGCTTCCGACTTCGTGGCTGAGACCACGGTGTCGGTGGTGCTCTTGCCCAATGATGAGATGAAGGGCCGCATCATCGGCCGCGAAGGTCGCAATATCCGAGCCCTTGAAATGGCCACCGGCGTCGACCTGATCGTCGACGATACGCCGGAAGCGGTGATCCTTTCCGGCTTCGATCCCTTCCGCCGGGAGATCGCCCGCGTCGCCCTAGAGCGTCTGATCAGCGACGGACGTATCCATCCGGCGCGGATCGAAGAGGTCGTCGAGCGCACCAAGGCCGAATTCGAGCAGCGCGTCCTCCAAGAGGGTGAAGGGGCCCTGCTCGAGCTCAATATCCCCGATCTCCACACCGACCTGGTCAAACTCCTCGGGCGCCTGCGATTCCGTACGTCCTACGGACAAAACGTGCTGAAGCACTCGAAGGAAGTGGCTTACCTGGCGGCGACCATGGCGGCCGAGCTGCGGGCGGACGTGCACGTCGCCAAGCGGGCCGGTCTGCTGCACGATATTGGCAAGGCCGTGGACCGGGAGATGGAAGGTTCCCACCTCGAGCTCGGCATTGACTTGCTGCGCAAATACGGCGAGACCGAAGCGGTGGTGCACGCCATGGCCTGCCACCACGGCGACTACGAGCCCGAGACCGTCGAAGCGGTGCTGGTCACCGCCGCCGACGCCCTATCCGCCGCCCGGCCCGGGGCGCGCCGGGAGGTGCTCGAGAGTTACATCAAGCGTCTCGAAAAGCTGGAAGACCTGGCCAACGGATTCAAGGGTGTGCAAAAGAGCTTCGCGATCCAGGCCGGCCGCGAAGTGCGCGTCATCGTCGATTCGTCCAAGCTCAGCGACGAAGAGTCCATCTGGCTGTCAAAGAACATCGCCAAGAAAGTCGAGAGCGAGCTCACCTACCCCGGTGAAATTCGGGTGACGGTGATCCGGGAGATGCGCTCCATTGAGGTCGCCCGCTGATGGCCCAAGAGACTGTGAGGATCCTCTTCGTCGGCGATGTGGTCGGCCGTCCGGGCCGCCGCGCCGTGCAGCGCCTGCTCGACGGACTCATCGACGAGCGAGCGATCGACTACGTCATCGTCAATATCGAGAATGCGGCCGGCGGCATCGGCGTGACGCCGGATGTCGTCCGCGAATTCGACGCCCTGCCGATCGACTGCTACTCGTCCGGCAACCATATCTGGGACAAGCGTGAAGGCCTGCCGCTGCTGGATAAGCACGAAAAGCTGCTGCGGCCGGCGAATTACCCCGAAGGCAACCCGGGCGTCGGCCTCCACGTCGGCGAGACGGCGGCGGGGCTCAAGGTGGCCACCATCAACCTCGAAGGTCTGGTCTTCATGAAGAACCTCGACAGCCCGTTCGAGGTCGCCGACCGCCTGCTCGAGTCGCTCGACGACGACGTCAAGATGGTGATCGTTGACTTCCACGCCGAAGCGACGTCGGAGAAGCAGGCCCTGGCCTACCACCTCGACGGTCGCGTGGCCGCGGTCTTCGGCACCCATACCCACGTGCCGACGGCGGATGAGCGGGTGCTCGCCGGCGGTACGGCGCTGATCACCGACGTCGGCATGACCGGACCCTACGACGGCATCATCGGCTTCAAGACCAAAGGCGTGCTCCAGCGCTTTTACACCCAACGCGGTGTGCCGCTCGAAGTCGCCAAGAAAGACGTGCGTCTGGCCGGAGCGCTGGTCGACGTCGATCCGGAAACCGGCCGGGCCGTCGCGGTTGAGCGCCTGCTCCTGCCGGTTGAGCTCTAGCTGACTTTCGACGTCCGCAGACAAAGAAAGGCGCCCTTTGCAGGGCGCCTTTTTGGGGGCGATCGTGTGGCGACCGCTCGGCGGTTGCTCACATCCAACGCGCCGGGCCTCCGGCGGGGACACCGGCGCCTGGATCCACCCGAGACCGAAGGCCCGGGGGGATGAGGCTAGTGGTCGTGGGCTACGGGGAGCTCACGGACCATGCGGAGGTATCGCCGCTTTCAAAGTCGTCCTCGAAGATCGAAGCGGAGAACGCACACTGGCGCTCACCGACCTCGAGGAAGTAGATATCGTCGATGGCCCACCACCAGTCGAAATTCGCGTTGTAGTAGTGGAAGCGGACCTGGAGGTCGGCGGCCGAGTAGGCCGTGAGGTCGAAGGACTGCTGGCCCTGGCTGTCTCCGCCCGAGTAGTTGTGGACGTTGACCCAGGTACCGCCGGTGGCGCTCGACCGCACGTCGACATCACCCTGCTCATCGCCTCCCTGGTTGTACCAGCGGAAGTGATGGTTGAACTGGAGCGTCACGCTCGAGGCCGCCGTGGTGTCGACGGGCGGCGTGATCAGCTCTTCGTCCATGTCGTTGCCGGTGCCGTGGTTATCGGAATCGGCGATCACGAACGGCGCGTTCAGGAGGTCCCGATTGCCTGGGTTGGCGTCGGTCCAGGTCTGGGCCGCGCCCGTGCCGGTGCCGTTGTCGACCACGACCCACGTCGCCGGCAGGCCGGTGGCGAAGTCCTCGAAGAGCAGCGTCGTGGTGGGGATCGAGCCGATCTCGGCCTGGGCGTATCCATCGCGACCGCTGAACGGGCCTCCGCTCGAGCTGGTGACGTTTACCATGTCGATGACCACTTCACCGGCGCAATCGATCTGCGAGCCGATTTGGAATTGCACCGGCGTGCCCGCGGCGGATTCGGTCGCCGCCACGCTGCCGAAAGTTGACGTGGTCTGGAGCAGCGTGATGTCCACTGACCCGGCGCCCGCGGCGAAGGTCGCCTGGACGTTGCTCGCCGCGGCGTCACAGGAGCCGTTACGCACCGACGGGATGAATTGCCACGTCTCGCCCGGATCGAGAACCGCGTCGCCGTTGCCACTCACCTCGGTGATGTCGCCGGCGGCGCCGCTTGAAAGGGAGAGCATGGGCTGGCAGAGAAAGCTCTCGATGATCGGGTAGATATCCGACATCAGCATGCCGCGGTTGCCCACACCCGCGGTC